>CAIPEB010000525.1 GCA_903863885.1 uncultured Planctomycetaceae bacterium
CGGATCACCGCCCGGACCGCCAAGACGCTGCTGGACCGCGGCCAGACCGCGCGGCTGGAGGGTTTCCAGTCCAAGGCCGGCAAGCCGTTTTCTGCGGCCTTGAAGGTCATCGAGGGGCAGGTGAAGTTTGTGTTTGACCAGCAGTAGACCTGTTCTGACGGTCCGTGTCGGACGACATGAAGAGGTCCCGAGGAACCCGGAGGGTTTCCAGAGTTGTCTTCAGTTGCCCGCGACGACCACCCTCGTCCGAGTTCCAGATTGACAGCTCGGCGCAACTGTGGCAGTTGCTGGTCAAGATCACGATGCTCAAAGCCCGCGCTCAGGGCCGGCGGCATACGGCGGCCCAACGCGATGCGCGTCGAGCAAGCCGGAGGCGACGTCGACTGGCTGGCGGCCGTGAACCGGGGCCAATCCGCAAGCACGGGCGGGGCTGGCAGCCGGACCAGGCGAACGTTCCGCCCGTGCGGTTTCGAACCGGAGGAGCACTGACGCAATCGGCTGGGCGGTTCTCTGTGGAGCGGTTATAATTCATTCGTTGAGGAGAGACAGGTTCTCTCCATTCGGTCAGATCTTGGAGCCGAACGCCATGTCAACAGCCATCCCCGCCCCGTCGGATTGGGTCGAATCGGTGAGCAGCCTCAAGCTGCCAGCACGGGCCGATCGGCGTCTGCAAGAACTGATGGACCGCAACACGGACGGGCTACTGAATCGGGCGGAACACGCCGAGTTGGAAACGCTGGTGGAACTTAGCGAATCGCTGTCCCTGGTGCGGGCCGAAGCGTTTCATCTGCTGGGGCGTCAGCCGGAATGACGCCCTCGCGTGAAACCGAACGTCAGGTGGCGGCGCGGGCGGCGGGACGGTGTGAGTATTGCCGGATGCACCAGTCCCTGCAAGGAGCCACTTTTCACGTCGAGCATGTGATTCCCCGATCGCGCGGCGGACGATCTACCTTGGCCAATCTAGCTTGGGCCTGTCCGCGGTGCAACCTTCAAAAAACAAACCGGACCGAGTTTCTCGATCCGGCGACGGGAACCACAACTCGGCTTTTCGATCCGCGAGCGGATGTTTGGGAGGAGCATTTTCGTTGGAACGGCTTTCAGTTGTTGGGGTTGTCGGATATCGGCCGAGCGACCATCGCGGCTCTGGAGTTGAACCACACGCGTCGAGTTCGCATTCGCCAAGTCGAGGAACTGGTCGGCCTATTTCCGCCGGACGATCCGCCGCAGTAAGCGCTTTCAGGAAAATACAGACACCGCCAAACAATAGGGCGATCAACCTCAATCGTGTGCTCGCGTTCGCAGGATCGCGCCCCTGCCGTGGCCCCTGGCTTCCCACTTCAGCACGATGGTCCAGCAGCCGCGGGTGGCGTTTCGCGACCCGCGGTTACAGGTTTGCCGGATCGAGCGCAACGCGTTCAACCAGCCGCGGGTTTGGGCGGGCCAGTTCGCCGCGGTGTACAAAGCCATCGACGCGCAAGGCACGGCCGTGGCGATCCGGGCGTTCAGCGCAACGAGCAGACGGTGCTGTCGCCGCAACTGGACGGCTTTGCGGCGTTGGTCATCTACCTTCAAAGGCTGTGGTCGAGTGCCGCGAGCCCACAGTCCGTCAGGATTCCGGGGGCTCGCTGCACTCGACCCCGGCCACCCTTCCCG
>CAIPEB010000526.1 GCA_903863885.1 uncultured Planctomycetaceae bacterium
CACTATCGAAAACCGGCCCACCCCGTGAACGGTTACCGCGGGGATTGACGCGATTCATCCCCTCACACTCTTCCCGTTCCGGCAGATGTGATACGAACTGTGTGTTAATGTGCGACCCTGGGCATTAGGCATGTTTCTCCGTTCAATCCGGGAGACAGAGCCGTGAAATGGACACGCAAGTCAGTGCGAGTGAATTCTCGTCGAGGCTCGATCGGGCTGATCCTCATCTTGTTAACGGCGATGGTGCTGTTCGCGGTGGTGGCTTTGGCGTTTGATATCGGCCACATCATGTGCACGCAGACACAGCTTCAAGCCGCCGTGGACGCGGCCGCGCTCGCCGGCGCCACGGAACTCCTCGCCGGTGTGGGCTGTTTCGCGACCAAGACCCCCGCGCAGGTCGAGGCCGCTGCCCGGCCCGTCGCGGTGGAGTTTGCGGGCTACCATCCCAACGGAGACCTGGCTCATTCCTACGCGGATCCGTCACGCGATGTCGCCTTCGGGCATGCGACTTTCAATTCCGTGACGAAGAAGTGGGACTGCGCATGGGGAACAGCTCATTCGCCCTACAACATGGTCAAAGTCACCCTGAGGCGAGACCAGACAGGCAGCTCGAATGGCGACGCCCCGCTGCCTCTGCTCTTTGCCAGGCTGATCGGTTACAGCACCCAGAAGATGGCCGTTGACGCCACAGCCGTGGTCATGCCCGCCAACGGATTTCGGGGCAAGGCCAATTCGATCATTCCCTTCGCGTTCCGGGACACCATGTGGGCGCGATTGCAGCAAGCCCAGGCGTGGTACGACCAACACCACGTCATCCCCACCAACCCTTCGACTCCTGAGTACCAGCTGTTCTTTATTCAGAAGCGAGACAACCAGGGAGATCTCGTGTTCGATAAGAAGACCGGCCAACCGGTCTACGAGCAGGACACGTTTGACAACTATGCGGCGGTACCAGTAGACGGACGGTCGGCAACGGTAACCGCGAATTCTCCGGACGGCTGGCTCGAAGTAAACATGTATCCCCAGAAATTCACTTCGCTCGCGCCGGGCAACGCGGGAACAGTCGACCTGGGAGATACCTCGAACTCCGCATCCGCCATCAAGGAACAGATCCTCTACGGCTTGAGCGAGTCCGATTTTTCGGCAATGGACGCTCAGGGACTACTGACCAACGGCGCGTTCATTCTGGGTGGCGACAACCAGGTAACGGCAAACGCGAACTCCGATACGGGTATCAGCGGCGGCCCGATCGATCAGGGCTTCCAGCAGATTCTCGGACAGTCAAGAGTCATGGTGATCTTCACGGATCCCCTGATCGGGCACGGAGGAGGAACGGTCTATTTCACACTGACCCAGTTTGCCGGCGTGCGCATCATGAACGTCAGGATGCAGACATCCAACAAGCACATCGACGTACAAATGGCGCCGCTCCTCGACGGGGACGCCATCGCAGATCTCGACAGCGATGTGGGCGACAATACAACGGTCTTCGCTCCGCTCATGCTGATCGAGTGATCCCTCCGAGGAAAGCGGAACGCCGCGGATGGACACGGGCAATCTCGAATAGCTGAAGACAAGAGAAGCCGGACTTCCTGGCTTTCGACCGCTCCTCAACTGGGGTGATACCGGCTCGTTCACGAATTGTGTGCCACCACATGAACCGACTGCCTACCCCAGCGCAATCGGTTTTTTCGTGGATTGTGCGGCCAGCATTCCGTAACTCACCTCTACGGCCGGCGTGCACGATTTCTCGGCCACCCGCTCCGCCGGTACTCCCCCAATGGCGGCGGCGACACGAAGGAGGACGTCGCGGGGTGCACCCGTTTCGCGTGGCGATCAAATCGGCGTAGCCGTCAGCCACCGAATCCGGGTCTTGCCCGCGTGCGGCCGGAACAACACACCCCCCTGTATTTACTGGGTTTTTTATCGATTGTACCATACGGGTGAAACACTTAATTTTGACTCGCCAGTCGTAGTAAGTTTTTACTAGGGCATTGGCTGCGGGTCACCAGGGGGCAGCAGCGTGGCAACGCACGAATCCCATGAACGACCAAGCTAAGACCAAGAACCAGCTGATTGCTGAACTCGCTGAATTGCGGCAGCGAATTGTGGACCGGGATGCTGAGGTCGTCGGAAGTCGTGGTGATTTGCAGTCCGCCACCACGCTCCATGACAGCCGGGTGCTGTTGCGGGCGGAAGAAGACCTCCGCCGTCTGAATCGAGCACTGCACGCGCGAACCGAATGCAGTCGCGCGCTGGTGCGGGCCACCCGAGAGGACGAGTTGCTGGAGCATGTGTGCCGGACTCTGGTCGATGACGGCGGCTACCTCCTCGCCTGGGTCGGGTATGCCGAGCAAGACCAGGCCAAGACGGTCCGCCCCGCGGCGAAGGCAGGATTTGACGAAGGATACCTGAAGGACGTGGCCATCACGTGGGCGGACGCCGGACGGGGGCGCGGGCCGACGGGAACCTGCATCCGCAAGAGGCAACCGGTCGTCATGCGCAACATTGCCACGGATCCTGAGATGGAACCCTGGCGCGAGGCAGCGATCCGGCACGGCTATGCGAGTTCGGCCGCTCTGCCGCTCGTGCATGAGGGCGAAGTCCTGGGAGCGTTGACGGTGTATGCGTCGGCGCCCGACAGTTTCGACCAGAGCGAAGTCGCGCTGTTGATGGATTTGGCCGCGGATCTAGCCTACGGAATCACGTCGCTCCGCATCCGCGCGGCCCACGCCCAGTCCGAAGCGGCGCTGCGCAAGAGTGAGTATCTGCAGAGAGCGATCCTGGACAACATCCCCGATCCGGCCTGGGTGAAGGACCTGGACGGACGGTTCGAGGCGGTGAATAGGGCCTGGTCGGAGTTCACGGGCCTGGCGGCGGACGAGACGCTTGGGCGTTCCGACGCGGATCTGTTTCCTCCGCAAATTGCCGCCCGCTTTCGAGACGAAGAGCGGGACGTTGTGGCCGAGGGAAAGACGCACTGTTCGGAAGAAACAGTGCAGGACGGGAAGGGCAACTTCCGGACTCTCGAGACCTTCAAGGCCCCCCTGTTCGATTCAAGCGGACGGGCCAACGGAACGATCGGCATCGCGCGGGACATTACGGAGCGCAAACGGGCGCGCGACGAACTGGCCAGGGCTCACGCGGAACTTGAGGAACGAGTCGCAGCGCGCACGGCGGAACTCAGCGAGGCCAACGAGCGATTGAGGACGGAATCGCAACAGACACAGAACGCCGAAAGACGGTTGGAGGAAGAACGCCGGCGTCTGGCAGATATCCTGGAAGCCGAGAATTCCGGAACGTGGGAATGGAACTGCGAGACCGGCGAACTGATCGTCAACGATCGCTGGGCCGGAATCGTCGGCTATGCACTGGATGAACTCGCGCCGATTTCCATCGAAACGTGGGAAACGCTCATCCATCCCGACGATCTCCGGGATTACCGAGTCCTGTTTGAAAGGCACGTTCGGGGCGAGATCGAATGCTGCGACGTCGAAGCCCGCATGAAGCACAAAGACGGCAGTTGGGTGTGGATCCGCGACCGTGGAAAGGTGATTTCCTGGACCAGCGACGGTCGGCCTCTGTGGATGCGAGGCACTCACCACGACATCACGCATCAGAAAAGCGTGGAAGCGGCCCTGCGCTCGAGCGAATCGCGTTTCCGCGCTTACATGGATCAGGCCGCCGACGCTCTGTTCGTGCATGACTCCGCCGGGCGAATCCTCGACGTCAACCGGCAGGCCTGCGAGATTCTCGGCTACAGTCGCGAAGAACTGCTGCAACTGAGCTTTCTCGATTTGGAAACCGAAATCGACTTTGCCCGGGTCCAATCCGTCTGGATCGGGATGACTCCGGGAGAGACCTATGCGGTGGCGGGTCAGCAGCGACGAAAGGATGGCTCCGTCCTGCCTGTCGAAGTCAGCGTCGGCTGTTTCGATCTGGACGGGCAGCGTCAATTCGTCGCCTTGTCGCGGGACGTCTCGGAACGTCAGCGGAATGAAGAAACGTTGCGCAAGTTGTCCCAGGCGGTCGAGCACAGCCCCTCTATGATTCTGATCACCGATCCGACGGGGCGTGTGGATTACGTGAACCCTTCCTGGGAACAGGTGACCGGTTACCGTCTCGAGGAAGTCCGCGGACAAAAGCCGCGAGCCCTGAAGTCCGGCGTGCATTCCCGCGAGTTCTACGCACATTTGTGGAGCGAAATCACCGCGGGGAGAGTCTGGCGAGGCGAATTCTGCAACCGTCGCAGAAACGGCGAACTCTATTGGGAGTCGGCCGCCATCGCTCCCGTTCTCGATAACGCCGGACACATCACGCACTTCGTTGCGGTCAAGGAGGACATTTCCGAACGCCGCGCGTTGGAAGAACAGATCCGCCAATGGAATGTCGAACTGGAACGGAAAGTGGCCGAGCGCACGGCCGAACTCGCTGCGGCGCAGGACCGCATCATCGAGTCGCTGGCGCGGGTAACGCAGTCCGAAGAGAAATTCCGTGCGATGTTCGAACAGTCGCCGCTCGGAGTATCACTCTCCGTTGGACGGACGGGAAAACTGCTTGCCGTCAATCAGCGGTATGCGCAAATCACGGGACGCACCCGCGAGGAACTGGCCGCGGTTGACTGGAGGCAGATCACCCATCCGGATGACGTGCAGCCGCAGCTGGAGATCATGGCCAGGCTGGAAGCCGGCGAACAATCCGGCGTCCAGATGCAGAAACGCTACGTTCGCCCGGACGGCACTTTTGTGTGGGCCAATGTCACGATTGCCAGCGTGGTTGTCGAGACCGCAAGCGGCCAGGCGAATGGTCGCACTTACCTGGCGCTCGTCGAGGATATCACCCAGCGCAGGCAGTCGGAAGAAAAACTCCGCGACACGTTGCAGCGACTTCAACTGGCCACCGCGGCCGGCAGTATCGGCATCTGGAGTTGGAACTTCGCTGACAACAAACTTGACTGGGATGACCGCCTGTGCGACTGGTATCGTGTCCCCGATGCGGCTCGCCAGACAGGCTTGCGTTACGATTTCTGGCGATCCCGCATCCACCCGGACGACATCGCGCAGACCGAGGTCCTGCTGGCGGAAGCCCGCTTCGGAAACAGTCCCTTTGACCACGAGTTCCGGGCAATCGGACCGGGCGGCCTGATCCGCCATGTTCACGCGGCTGCCGTCGTCGAACGCGACGTCAACGGCCGCCCCGTCCGGATGATCGGCATCCACCGCGACATCACGCAACAGCGCGAACTGGAAGAAAACCTGCGGACCGCAAAGCAGGCGGCGGATGAGGCCAGCGCCGCTAAGAGCCAGTTCCTGGCCACGATGAGTCACGAGATCCGCACGCCCATGAACGGCGTGATCGGCATGACCGGACTTCTGCTCGACACGACGCTGAACGCCGAGCAGCGTCGCTATGCCGATACGATCCACGCCAGCGGCGAGGCGTTGCTCGCCTTGCTGAACGACATTCTGGACTTCTCCCGCATCGAGGCGGGCAAACTGGAACTGGAATCCGTGGACTTCGAATTGCGCGAGGTGCTCGACGAACTCGCCGCGCCGCTGATACTGCGAGCCCGGACGAAGGGGCTCAGCTTGAAATGCGAGGTCGGCCCGGATGTGCCGTCACCGGTCTGCGGCGACCCGGGACGCCTGCGCCAGATTCTCACCAATCTGGTAGGCAACGCCGTGAAATTCACGGAACGCGGTGAGATCTCCGTATATGCCAGTCTGGTCGAACGTACCGCGACCGACTTCCTGCTGCGTTTCACGGTTCGCGATACGGGAATCGGCATTTCGCCGGAGCAGCAGAAAAAGCTCTTTCAGAAATTCACACAGGCGGATGCCTCGACGACTCGGCGCTATGGCGGCACCGGCCTGGGACTGGCCATTGCCAAAGACCTGGCCGAGTTGATGGGCGGGGAAATCGGCGTGACCAGCACCTTGGGAGCCGGGTCTGAATTCTGGTTCACCGCCCGTCTGCTTGCGCAACCGTTGCGTGATTTGCCTGAGACCGTTCCCTTCGCATCCAGTTTCTCAAAGGCCGCTCTGCCCGCGATCCGCAAGCCGGGAGCGAGAATCCTGATCGCCGAAGACAACGTGGTCAACCAGGAGGTTGCGCTGGGAATCCTGCGAAAACTGGGGCTGCGTGCCGATGCCGTCGGCGACGGTGCGGAAGCCCTCGAGTTGCTGAAGTCCCTGCCGTACGATCTCGTGTTGATGGACATGCAGATGCCGGAAATGGATGGCCTCGAGGCCACCCGCATCATCCGCAGTCCTCAATCGGCCGTGCTGAAACATAATGTCCCGGTATTCGCCATGACCGCCAACGCCATGCGAGGCGATCGCGAACGCTGCCTGAAAGCGGGAATGAATGACTATATCACCAAACCTGTTTCCTCCCAGGCATTGGTAGAAGCGTTGAACACCTGGCTGCCGGTAAATGTTCATGAGGCGCCGCCCGATGTCTCGGTCTCGGGGTCCTCGGCGAACGAACCTCCGCAGGAGGTGCCGGTCTTTGATCGGGCCGGCCTGGTGGCTCGCATGATGGGTGACGAGGCGCTCTCGGATCGCATCCTGAGCCGATTCCTGGATTCAACCCCGCAGCAGATTGAATCGGTGCGACAGTCGTTGAACGCGGGAAATGCAACCGCAGCGAAGCGCACCGCGCACGCCCTCAAAGGCGCCGCCGCCAACGTCAGCGCTGAGCAATTGCGCCGAGTGGCATTTGAGTTGGAACAAGCGGCAAATGCCGGAAACCTGGAGGCTGCGAATGGCCATCTTGCGGAATTGCAGTCACAGTTCGAACGATTGAAGAAAGCTGCCCAGGCACCGCAGTAAGCCCGCCCGGCCTTCTCCTGTCCGTTCGCAGCACCGAAGCCAGGACGCAATACGCAAGGCAGCCGGCGATAACTGCCGCGCAGTCGACTGACTGGCTTGCCCGTCCCCTGACGGTCCTTTGCAGGACGGAACCTCCGCCGAATCGCGCGGCCGCAACCGGTCTCATCGGTGTGCAGACCCGGAATTGTGCCCGCCCCGTCCCCGGGTTGATGCACACTAGGAAAATTCCCTACTCCGAGAATCGGCCCATTTCCGTGTCTTTATGGTCCGCACGGTTGCCCAAGCGAATTAATCGGTGTCCAATAAACGCGTCTCGGACGATGCAGGATTGGAGCAGGCGGAACCCGACCCAGTGTTCGCCAGAGGAGAGACGTTGCCGAACGGATGTCGCAGGTGGAGCATTAACCGATTCCGGACCCTTGGTCCGGGTCATTGCCGATAAGTGGTCGCGCGCAGCCCAATTCCCGGTGGGCTCGTTTTCCACGTTCGATGGCCGCGATGACCGCTGTCTTTGCCCTGCGGGAAGACCACAGCACGGCTCCGTTATGCAAGATCAGGACGAACGCAGGCATCAGCCGCCCGGTGAATCTGCCGCATTCCGGGAACCGACTGCATTTCCGGATCCACTGGACGGTGAGCGTCCGGTCTCTCATGCCGCCGAAACAAACGAGGACAGCGGCGATCCTGCGTCGGCGAAACTTGAGCTCCGTCGCCTCAAGCGGGCGTTTCACGCACGCACCAAATGCAGTCGCGCGCTGGTGCGGGCCGCTCGGGAAGACGAACTCGTGGAGCAGGTCTGCCGCATCCTGGTCGAACAAGGCGGTTATCGTCTCGCATGGGTGGGCTATGCCGAACAGGACGAAGCCAAGTCGGTCCGCCCCGTAGCACAGGCCGGTGTTGGCGAAGGATACCTGAAGGACGCCAATATCACATGGGCTGACACGGAGCGGGGACGCGGTCCAGCCGGCAGTTGTATCCGCACACGGCAGGCCATTGTCGCCCGGCACATTGCCACCGATCCCAGCATGGCTCCGTGGCGCGAGTCGGCGATCCAACATGGCTTCGCCGCCGTGGCAGTCCTGCCTCTGGTGCAGGAGGACAAGACCATGGGCGTCCTGGCCGTGTATTCAACGATTCCGGACAGTTTCGATTTGAGCGAAGTCGAATTGCTGACCGATCTGGCGGCAGACCTGGCGTATGGCATCTGCGTTCTGCGGATCCGCGCGGCGCACGCTCGAGCCGAGGCGGCGCTGGCCACAAGTGAATACCTGCAGCGTGCGATCCTCGACAATATCCCGGATCCGGCCTGGGTGAAGAACCTGGATGGGACCCTCGTGTCGGTGAACAACGCCTGGCTGGAGATCACGGGCGCCGCCCCGGAACAAGCGATCGGCCGGTCGTTTGCCGAGTTCTTCCCTCCGGAATCGGCCGCCAGATTTCAGGAAGACGACCGGATCGTGACTGCGATGCGCAGGCCGCTTCGCACCGAGTCAACGATGACGGATCGGCAGGGACGCCTCAGGACGTTTGAAACCTACAAGGCTCCGCTGTGCGGACCGGAGGGAAACGTCACCGGAACCATCGGAATCGCTCGGGATATCACCGAGCGCAAACAGATGGAAGACAGCCTGCGGTCCGCGATGCTGGGTGCCGAGGCGGCTGTTGTGGCCAAAAGCGACTTCCTGGCCAACATGAGCCACGAAATCCGCACGCCGATGAACGGCGTGATCGGCATGACGGGACTG
>CAIPEB010000527.1 GCA_903863885.1 uncultured Planctomycetaceae bacterium
AACCTTCGCCGACCAGTTGGGAATGAACAGCCACTCTATGCCACCGCCTGCGGTCCAGCCGACCTGAGTGCCCGAGTAGTTCACGCCACCGAACGGAGCTATGACCGAATTTGGGTGATGGGTGCTGATCAAGCGGCGCGGTTTTCCCTTTCGTCGCTGCTTGCAACGCCATCGACGAATTTGACGCCTTCGATGAGCCGAGGCAACTGATTTGCGCCTTTCAATTTACGCCAGGTTTTTGACGCCGTTCGGATGAGCGTGAAGACCATGATTTTTACCGTCTTCTGTGACAGAGCGCCTTTCGTGCGCACGGTTCGATGCCGGACGGTGGCGAATACGCTCTCGATCGGATTGGAGGTTCGCAGGTGATCCCAGTGTTCGGCCGGGAAGTCGTAGAACGCCAGCAGTGCTTCTTCATCCTTGGTCAGGCAGGCGACGGCCGGCGCGTATTTGACCCCGTATTTTTCCTTGAAGACGCTTATAGCGACTCGCGCCGCGGCCTTGGTTTCAGCGTGATGGACCTCCTGCAGGTCGGCTTTGACCGCCGCCGCCATAGACCTCGGAAACTTGCCAAGAATGTTGGAGATCTTGTGAAACCAGCAGCGCTGATGCCGCGTGGCTGGATAAATCTCGTCCATCGCCTTCCAGAAGCCCAAAGCACCGTCGCCGACCGCAAGTTCGGGAGGGATCGTGAGGCCGCGCGCCTTGAGATCAATAAGCAGCTCCCGCCAGCTTTGCGCGCTTTCCCGAGTGCCCACTTGGAAGCCAAGAAGCTCCTTTTTGCCTTCGGGCGTGGCGCCGATGATGACGAGGATGCATTCGGCCTCCGGCTCCATCCGCGCCTGTAGATAGACGCCGTCGGCCCAGATGTAGACGTAGCGGCGGGCGGAAAGATCGCGCCGCTGCCAGCGGCCATATTCCTCCTGCCAGCCCTCCATCAGGCGTGCGATAACGCCGGGCGACAGGTTCGGGGCCTCTGGCCCGAGCAGGGCCGTCAGCGCCTCCTGAAGGTCGCCCATCGAGACGCCTCGCAGGTAAAGAACCGGCAGCAAGGCGTCGAGGCTGCGCGACCGGCGCGCCCATCTGGGCAGAATGTTCGAACTGAACCGAATTTTCTCTGGGGCCGACACATCGGCGGCACGGTCCCGGACCTTCTGACGCTGAACCGCTATTGGTCCGATCCCGGTCTGGATAACCCGTTCCGGCCCGACGCCATGACGGACAACGCGTTGGCGGCCATCAGGCAGACGCTCATGGGAAAACATCTCGACGAAACAATCTGCTTCAGCCTTCAGCGCGGCTGCAAGCATGCGCTGCGCGCCTTCTCTCGCAATTTCCGTCAGCGGGTCCGAAACCAAGCCCGGCTGGCGCAACTGGATGATCGTGCTATCGTCCTTCATAGGCGTATCGCTCCATTGGAGGTTCTGGCAGGCTTCAGCACCCGCCACGATACGCCGCCTTCTCAGGCCCCATCACCCATTTTCAGACATAGCTCCCACCATTTGCATCCGACCTCAGTCGCCGCGCGGCGTACAACGCTGGCAGACCTGGATCATGAGTTATGAGGGCTTCGCGAACCTGTCAGCGGTCGAGACTGGACCGCTCTCGCGCCTCCGAAGGAAGGGGTTGGCGCATATTATTGATCTTCCTGATTTTCGCATTTCCGGTCGTCGCCTGGCCATCCCCTTCGGCTGCTCAATCCGGCCCGCAGTATTGTTGCGGGTGTTGGCGCACTGCGAGGTGTCAACCTGCGCG
>CAIPEB010000528.1 GCA_903863885.1 uncultured Planctomycetaceae bacterium
ACATATCCACCTCCAAAGAAATAAGGTGATTACAGCAATGTCAATTGTGAAAATGGCGGTCACCCTTGTATTCGGCCTTGGAGTTTCTATGTGTATCGCGGACGAAGCTGATTCCAAGTCTTTTCCCAATGCGTCTCTAGTAGCATCTCTCCTGGGAGACGCGGAGAAGCCGGTGTTGAGCATACGACTCCGCAACACTGGAAATGTGCCGATAATAGTGGACAAGGAACTTGTGTTCCTGCCAGAACTCGTCCTGGTAGACAACGAGCATCGCGCGATTTCCTTCAAGGAAATCCGCGCCATCGAGAAGCCAGCAGTTTCCGTCCTAAAGAGCAGATTGGTAACTCTAAAGCCTGGCGAGGAAATCGAGCGGCACGTGCGTCTGCGAAAAGAGTTCAAGCGGTTCGTGACCGGAATCGGCATCCCGAAACAGCCTTCCGGCGGCGAGACTCCGAAGGTCAGTGTGTATGAAACCCTATGCCAGATGCCTGCGGATGCGCGACCCTTTGAGATTGAAGTCTCGTATAAGCCGGCGTACTCTTTTGAGGAAGGTTTTGCACAATACATGGAAGGCGTCGATGTGGCAAAATTCTTCCGAGGGCCATTGCGCGTAAGCCTTGCATACACGTTCGCAAGAAGAACAGGGAGCTAAGCCACAAACCGACGCCGCCGGACCGTCAGTCCGGAGTTGAGTGAGCAGCGGGCGGCCGTCCTGTGAACATGGGGGGCTTCGGGAAGAATGTCGCCTTGTCCGCACGATGGCCTGGCCGCTCCGCCGTTGCAGGAATTTTCCAGACAGCGTTCTGAGCGGCTGCGGGGTATCATGGTGACGATTGTCGCCGGTGTTCACGCGGGGACTGGCGGGATGTTGTGTGGAAAACGGTAGACGGGAGTGGCGAGCGGTGGAAATCGTGCGTCAGAGATGGACAGAAATGTGGGCGGGGCGACGAATCGGAGAGGACGTTGACCGAACAACGGTTTTCTCTCACGCGGTTACGTTCGGAAAGGACGTTAAGCTTGGACGTTTCGCTTAGAAGTCTGATAATTGCCTTATTGTTAACTGCCGGGTGTCATAAGCCAGATTTAAACCACTGGCAGCACGTCAGACTCCGCAGTATCGGGCTGTCTGCAGGGATGTTTCATCAGGCCTATAAACGTTTCCCCAGTAACCTTTCAGAACTTACACGGTTTGATTCAGATGCTGTTTCGCTGGCAGTGGATGTATGGGGTACAACCGTGCGATACACGCCGTCGACGAGCAGTTTCAGAGTTCAGTCAGCCGGTGCGGATCGCAAGTTTGACACCGAAGACGATCTCATGGCGACTCCGGAAAGCGTAATACGTCAAGATGATGTTGACCAACCGAACGTGAGCGGTACTTGGCAAGACGAGCAAGGAGCCAAGCTCCCCGCCGACGATGTCGGACCGTCAGACCGGAAGTGAGTGCCCCGTCGCGACGCTGGCCGGGAGGCAGCACACAAGCGGCGGGCGGGCCATCCCGTGAACATGGCTACTTCCGCCAAGAGCGCGCTTTGGCCACTCGTTGGCGTGGCCGTTCCGCCGTTGTAGGAGATTCCCGACGGCTTGCGGACGGCCGTGGGGGCATGATGTTGCTATGGGCAGAAGACGTAGGCAACGCTCGTGGGGAGTGTCGCCCTGTGTGCGGGCGCTCGCGGTAGGCGTTTGTGGATTATTGGCTAAACTGCGGACGTCAGGTCTTCTTTCAGACAATCGAGGCAAGTGCCATGCTCTGGCCGTTTGTCCTTCCGGCCCAGATCACGTTCTGGTGCATCATCACGGTGATGGTGATCTCATTGATCGCCGCATCGGTGTTCAAATGGAGCCGACGCCGTACGCTTCTCGCCGGTTTGATGTTCGCGATGGTAGCGTTCATACCTTCCTGCAAGGTGATCATGGACTTGCTCGATAGCCGTCGATTTGGAGTGTTTGAATACGCATCGTTTGGGGATGTCAAGGACTTCCGCGTCGAGCGATATCTTCCGACTGCTGCCAAAGGAATCACAATCGAGAAATATCCCCAAGGTTTCCGGGCTCGATTCAAAATCACGGAAACCGAGCTATTGGCCTACCTGGACTCTGCGTGGGCGAAATACGGTGCGGAGGCGATCGACAAGCGACAAACGAAGGCCGCCGCAGTTGCTGATCTGGAGTGCCACCAATTCAACTTTGGTGAATCGGGCTGGCCGTTCTTGAAGGACGCCGTGGAATACCGGAGTCCGACTGCTCGAAACGGAGCCGGGTTCTTCATTTGGTACAGTCCCTCGGCGGGAATAGCGTATGAGCGTGCCGGATATTGGTAATACGAATGAGTGTCATGTCGAAGAGACTGAGCGATTGCCTGTTTGCCGTGGGATCAGCACACTTCTTGGCGGTCCACTGTGTAAGCATCATCCCCGGCAGTTCGGTGTTCTTGTCCACACGTTGGCCTTCCTCGCCTGTGGGACAAATCCCGACAGCGTGGCGAGCGGTTCTTGCCGGATGGTTGTCCAGAGGGAGGGCGCGTGCGGTATCCTTGCAAGTCGCATTGGCGGAGATCCAGTAGGCATCAGGAAGCACGCATGCCCGTACATGCACGAAGTTGCGTTCTGAGGTGACACAAGCAAGGGCTTTGGTTTCATGTCGACAAATCACGGTTCGCATCAGCAATCGTCTGACAGAAGGCTTGTACCCGCCACCGTCTGGATCGCACTCTTGGCATTGGTCGTCGTCAATTGCGATGGCCGTGTCGCATCGCAAACCTGGGCTCCGCGATTCATCCGAGTGCGTGGGTGGCCGATCGCAGCTGTGGTGTACGATTGGCCGTCGACGCGCGCGACCGAGAGGCCGAGTCGCTGGCCACCGCCGTTTCGATATCTGGATGTGACAGACCCGAATCCAAATGTTCTTATCGTCCAGCACATGGATTCGCCTCAAATTGTAGCTCTCCGCGATGGAGAGACTCAGATCCGTGACGTGGGCATTGTTGTCGACTTGTTGTTTGCCTGCATGGTAATAGCGGGAGCTTACTGCATCGCATGGGACCGCCGCGTGTTCTTTGCCTCGGGAGGGTCCGCTGGTCTCGCGTTGCGTGTGGCAGCCTTCATCACGGCCGCAACGGCTGTTGCCGTTTTTCGAGATGACGTCGGAAAATATCTCAATTTGTTGTCGCAAGTGTCACACGCTGCCGTATGGACTGCGACGTTCGGGTTTTGGTTGATGGCCAGTCGAGGAATCGGGAGACTGGTGTTTCCACGTCGAGTCGGTTTAGCCGGTTCGCAAGAAGAACAGGATAGAAATCCACTATCGGCGGACGCCGGACCGCCCGACCGGAGATAAGTGAGTCGTCGCGACGCTCGCCACGAGGCAGCACGCAGGCGGCGGGCGACCTTCCTGTGAACATGGCTGCTTGCGGGAAGATCGACGCCTTCTCCACTCGGGGACTTGGTCGTTCCGCCCTTGTAGGAAGTTCCCCGACAGCGTGTTGGGCGGCTGTGGGTGTACCATGGTCCGCGTCTGTCGCCGGTGTTCACAGGCGGACTGGAGGCATGCCGTGTGGAAAGCGGCAGTCGGGAGCGGCGGAAAGCGGACGACCGAGACGGACAGAAATGCGGGCGGGGCTGTTCGGAGAAAGTGCTTACCGAGCAAGAGGGCTTTGTTGAAGGCGGGGGTATTCGGGATGTCTAACGTCGTTCAAAAGGACGAACGGCAGACGGCTACTCAAGGCTACATCGGTGTATAGAA
>CAIPEB010000529.1 GCA_903863885.1 uncultured Planctomycetaceae bacterium
CCCCGACTTAGACGTAAAACCCGCCGGTTCCTAGACTTAGGAACACCTTTCCGTGCCGGAAAGTGCGGCTCATTGGCCTGGGATTTCGTGGTAGACCTACCACGAAACTCCTGGCAGGAGTCGCAACATGGCACGCCCGAAGAACAAGGTCCCTTCTTACTTGCCCCATTCGGCGTCAGGGCAGGCTCGCGTTCGCTTCCATGGACGCGACATCTATCTTGGCCCATTTGGGTCTCCCGAAAGCAAACAGGAGTACGCCCGGTTCATTGCCGAGCACTTCGGAAATGGCGAGTCCCCGTCGATGCAGATCGCGATCGGCGAACGGCTGTCCGTTGCTGCACTGGTGGTTAAGTACGACGACTTTGCGAAGTCGTACTACGTCAAGAACGGCGTCGCCACCGACGAGCGGTATGCGATCAAGGCCGCCGTCGGCCCTCTCGTGCAACTTTACGGCGATTCTCCTGCGAACGAATTCAGCCCAAAAAAGTTGAAAGCGGTCCGGGACCAGATCATTGCGGACGGAAGGAAGGGCAAAGGCAAGCGGAAAACGAGAGAGGGTGAACCGCTCACCCGGAAATACATCAACTATCGAATTGCGTGCCTCGTCCGAATATTCAAGTGGGCAGTCGAAGAGGAGCTGGTTCCCGTGACGGTTTACCAGTCGCTGAAGGCGGTCGCCGCCCTTCGCCGGGGACGGGTCACTCGCGTGCTGGAATCCGTTGCTGTGAAGCCTGTGCCCGACGAGCACATTCCCCCGGTCTTGAAGGTCGTTTCGCCGCAGATCGGTACGATGATCCAACTGCAACTGCTCACGGGAATGCGTCCGGACGAAGTGACAATTATGCGTCCGTGCGACATCGACTGCACCAGTGACATCTGGGTCTACCGGCCGTACACCCACAAGACCGAGCATCACAGTATTGACAAGCTGATCTTGCTCGGGCCGAAAGCCAAAGCTCTCCTTAGTCCCTGGCTCGTACGCGATCCGGCCGCGTACCTCTTCAGCCCGAAAGAGGTTTGGGAAATGAAACTGGCCAACCGGCGACGAAATACGAAGCCAACTCGGTCTAGAAAACGAAAACGCCGGCATCCGGCTCGGCCACCACGCGACCATTACAATGACGAAGGCTATTGCCAGGCTGTGGAACGAGCTTGTAAGCGTGCTGGAGTCCCGAAATGGACTCCGGGCCGGCTCCGCCATAACGCGGGAACGAAAGTCCGGGCTGAGTTTGGAGCCGAAGCCGCACAGTTGGTTCTCGGACACCAAAACCTCTCCACAACGGAGATCTATGCCGAGAAGAACCAAAAGCGATACGAGGAAATCATCACAAAGATTGGCTAGAATCAGGTGCCCCCGCTGCGAGTCCGGATGCCGCAATCGACATCACCCTTCAAAGCAGGTGCGGACCGTGGCGGGGCACCAAT
Organism: uncultured Planctomycetaceae bacterium; assembly: GCA_903863885.1. GTDB lineage: Bacteria > Planctomycetota > Planctomycetia > Pirellulales > Pirellulaceae > CAIPEB01. The sequence continues at coordinate 1,426 of CAIPEB010000529.1, forward strand.
CTACCCTTCGACGGCCCTATCCCAGTACGAAGTCGTAAAGCACATTGTCGCATGAATGAGAATTCGGTTGTCGAACTCGACCGGATCTTCAAGCAGTGCCCCCACTGCGCAACTCGCCTTTGGTTCCGATTCTGCGATATGCGGCGAATCATGACTCGATCTGGACCTCGCACTCTGCGATTGAAAGTATATCGATGTCCAAATCCCAGACATCCGGATCATGACAACGTGTTTCGCCCAGAACTTGAAGGACGATTCGCAGCAAAGTACTCAAAGTTTGGATTCGATGTCATTCTCTTTGCTGGTTCGCATTTCCCCTCGTACGACGTAAAGACAAAAGTTGGCCTGCACAGCCTCTTAACAAAGTCAGGGGTAGAAGTCTCTCTTCGAAGCGTTAATTCGATCCTGCGAGGCTACGCGACCCTGCAGAAATTCCCTTTGGTAAACGATCCAGATTGTTGCCTCTGCATTACCTCACGGCGGTCCGTGATACTCGACATCTTCCATATCGCAAACAAGGGCTTCGACCACAGTCACTGGGTCATTCGCGACCTCCTGTCTGGAAGGGTTCTCTGCGTCCAATCCTATCAGAGTTCAGCCTCGGACGAAGTCCTGCACCATGCGGTCGGGAAAGTGTGGGCTTCGTTACGAGTCCCGGTAATGGGTTTTACGTCAGATGGAGACTCTGCGGTCTCCGTCGTGTTGGACAAGTACCTCCGAAAGCACAGCAATTGGCACCAGTGGCACCTTCCGCTCAATATCGAACGCGTTCCTGTTGAACACTCCGTCAGGAGTTTCTGGAGCCGCGTGGTGAAGCCAGCATACGCTGGAAGGCCCAAAGGGCTCCGCTGAGCAGCGATTCGATCAGCATACTTTGCTTCTCCGCAAGACGAGAGTTCTTAGCGGCAAGCTTGCTTCACCTCGATCACTGGCGATTCGGCCTCTCCCGAACTCTCCGCGTCCGGCGATCGCCCCCCCCGTTTTACTAATCCAGCCGGGGGCCTCCAGCTAACTTTGCCGACGCACGAACATTTTTTTATTTTTCATAACATCAATGTTTGCAATGCTTTGCGACACAATTTGGAGCCGTTTTCTTGGAGCTTTGCTCGCTTCCCAGTGCGGTCCAGTGAGAGCCTGAAATCTGAAGATGCTGAGATCCATTTTCAGTCTGCCTCAAACCGCAGACTGAGCACTTATTAGACCTGCAACTGTCATCTTGCCCGAGTGCATTAGACGTATGCCACGGAGGCCGAAAAATGCAAGACAACAACCCTCTTCCTAGCCAAACACGGCTCTCTCATGACGTCGGCGAGAGGGTGTTTCACGAGCAGATGCTCTCGTTGGCCCAAGCTGCCCGCCGTCTACCGACCCTCCGCGGGCGAAAGTCTCCGCACCCGGCCACTCTCTTCCGCTGGGCCACAGCGGGCCGAAAAGGCCGGAACGGTGCGATCGTCCGACTGGAGATCTGGCGAGTGGGCGGCACGAACTGCACAAGCATTGAGGCTCTCACGCGTTTCTTCGATCGACTCAACGATGGTTTGAGCGGAGCCACATCCCAACGCGTTCCTGAGACTGACAACACATTGGCACAACAAGCGAAACAAGCCAAGGACATCCTGCAACGCCGAGGGCTGATCTAGTGCTTCACACATTCGTTACCGGGCTGTCTCTGCCGATCGACTACGAGGTCTACGCAACCCTACGTCATGAAGTCAAGGACAACTCACCAATGATTAGGCGTCATACCGGCAGTTAGCTTTCCTCATTCCCAAAGGAGTTTCCTATGAAACACATGGTCAACGGCCAACTGTTTGAACTTCCGACCGAGCCAGATGGGTCGGTGGATTCCAATCGCCTGCGAAAGGCCTCGGGGATTCCGGAGGATCGGCCATTGATCCTGCAAATGCCTGATGGCAGCAATCGAGTCATCAACCCGGGTGAGCGAGTGTACCTCCGCCCCGGAGAAGCAGTCATTGATGCACCGGAGCACGTGCGAGGAGGTACGACAGAACATGCTTTACCCGTCGTGACGACCACCTGTCGTCGGGTCCGTCGGTCCGAATACAACGCCGCTTCCACGACTACTCGGGGGTGAAGAAATGTGGTCGTTCTTCAAACGAAAACGCAAGACCGAGCGGAGTGACGCGAAGGTAGCCCACGAAAGCCCGGCGACCTGGAGCCCGCAGTTCACGTGGACTAAACGCCCTGAGGTACATCCATCGGTCCGTCTCGAAAGCCATCTGAAACTGCTTTCGAAACACTATCCGCTTTGGATTGATGACGATTACCGCTTCGTCATCGTGGGCCGGATTCGCTTGCCCCGTGGTTACGACTGTCGAGAGGCTAACCTGCTGATCGAACTTCCGTCGGACTACCCGGTAACGCCGCCGGGAGTCGGCGATCATCGAGTGTATGTTTGGCCGCAATTGCAGTTTCACGGGCGGGCACTCAGAGACCAGCATCCGGAAACCACGCCTGGTTTTCACACGCCAGGATTCGGCCCGTGGGCTTGGTGGTGCTATCAAACCATCCGCTGGATTCCCAGTCGCGACGACCTTGTCCGGTTCGTCGAGATGGTTCGTGCAGACATGATCAATCCATGCACTTAGTAGGAGACAATCCGCATGAGTATCGTATTGATGCCCGATGATATCGCCGTTCGACGCGAAACGGTTCTCCGCATGTCGCGGACCATTGCGAGCACTTTGGCCGCTCACATGCGTCAGGACAGCCACAACGAGCAGATGGCCTTTGGATTAGCCAAGCAAGTAGACACGGTGGACGGCACCGAATTCCTCCTGGACGAGCTGCTCTTGCCCGGCCCGGAGGATCTCGCCAGTCAGTCCGCTGGTGGAATCTGCCCAACACGATCCTGCCAAGGCGTCGTCTACTTGCTGGCCCAGCAGGCACGAAAATCCATCGTCGAGTTCCACACGCATCCGGGACCCGGCAGACCGCACTTCAGTTCTACCGACGCGCACTTCGCCCAATGGGATTACCTGCACTTCGACCAGTTCACGGGAAAGACGATTCCGGCCAGTACGATCCGTGATCCCGAGTGCCCTCAGTGCGGTCAAACCGGATATCTCCTGGCGGGCGATCCGGGTGAGCACAAGACAGACTCTGATGCGAAGATCCGACGAAGGCGACGGCGACGAACATGTTGGAGTAGAACTGGTAGTAGCGGTAATGACTCTCGACAAGGGTAAGGAAACCCTGAAGCCGGTCGTCGAGCTTGGCGAATTTCCAGGCTGGTGGCACGATACCGGTAGCATGGTGCAGGGAATCGACGAGCCCCCAACGCACAACACTCACGGTCAGGCCAGCGGCCAGGGAGGCCAAAGTCACGTAACAGAAGCCCGCAACGGTCGGGCTGCCTTGCTGCGAAGCACCGATCCACGACTCCACCGTCGCGGAAAAGTGGCTCACGCCCCACAAAGCGACGAACCCCGGCAGAACGTAGGCGATGATGATGCCGAAGTTCTTGTCCGACAAATCACTCACGGGATCTCCGATGGTCAAGTCCTGGCTGGATTTCCCCGACTTTATCCACCGAAATCCGCGAGATGGATACAAATGTACATCTATGCGATTTCCTTGTCAACATAGTCGGTCGCCCAGTTGAGGAACTCGTCATTCACCGCGGAAACCGACAGTTGTGTGGCGGACTGCTGCGATGCTGCGACGATCCCCGTGGTTGTCGCTGCCGTGGATTCGGTCGCAACCTCGAAGGGTCGCACAATCCGCCGACGTAGTCGCAGCACCTTCGGGCTGATCGCCTCCCGACCAACACTCTGTCGGAGTCGGTTCACCAGTCGTAACAGGGTCAGCAGTTGCTGACGCACCGGAGCATACGGCTCGTACGGTAAATCCCTGCCTTGCGGCACGGTAGATCGCTGTCCGCGAGCACGGTAGCCGCAACTTGGCTGCAGTGGCATAAGCCACGTGTCGCGAAATGCCAGAATTGCCAGCCTGCCAGTAATGCCCGCATTGCCGCAATGCCCGAATGCCGGCAAATAGGGCATTGTCGGCCAGCACCAATCGTGGTACTCCGGCCATGGAGGGCACATGAAAATCATCGCGATCGCGAATCAAAAGGGAGGAACCGCCAAGACTACCACGACGGCCGCCATGGGCGTTCTCTTGAGCCGATGTGGAACGCCGGTTCACTTGGTCGACATGGACCCGCAAGCCAGTCTGACAAGGGCCTTTGGACGACACGATTCGTCCGATCGTCTGTACCAAAGCCTGACGGACCGGGCGTCGCTGCCAGTTGATCGGCTGGCACCGTATCTCACGATCAGCCCCAGCAGCATCGAGTTGACGCGAGCCGAAACCGAACTCTTGGCCGAACCGGGACGCGAATATTTCTTGCGAACGTGCTTGGAGCGAACGCAACTGCCCGAGAACACGCTTGTCTTGTTCGATTGTCCGCCGTCGCTGGGAATCCTGGCGGTCAACTGCTTGGCAGCGGCCGGCGGTTTGCTCACGGTGGTGCAGCCGGGAGGCTTTGAATTGCACGCCCTGGTCCATCTGCAAATGACCGTCCGTGTGATCCAGGATCGTATTCAGCCGGATCTGCACGTACTCGGAGCGATCATTACCAATGCACATCGGCGTCGAGCGATCACCGAGCAAGTGGCGGCTGAGGTCAGTCGTGTGTCGCCTGTCCTCGGTATCGTGCGGTCCGACGCTTCGTTGCTGTACGCAACGACCGCCGGCACGATCCTGGGACTCAGCCGATCCAGAGCGATGGACGATTACGCTCGTGTTGCGAAACGGCTGTCCGACGAGGTCCTATGAAGTCGAAGGCATCCACCGGCATTCCCGGCCTTCTCGACCAGCTGCTCTCTCCGACGACACCAATCGGACTCGCCAGAAACGAGTCGCAGGCAAGCTCCGAAAACCGGCCGGCAGCAGCCAGCCCTGAAAACAACAAACAGGAGGCCCGCCCAACACCGCCCCATGCACGCATTGGTCGGCCACCCGGCATCCGGCCGGTTTCCACGCATGTACGAGAGAAAGTCACGTTGCGACTACCTACCGACCTGACGGCCGCCTACCGGGACTGGTCATGGGAGGCTCGTACCCAATTGAGCCATCTCGTTGAACTTGCCTTGGCTGACTACCGAGCCTCGCATCGAAAGTGAACTGCATTGCTGATTTTTAGGCGACGCTTCACCGATCCGCCTCCATAACGACGATGAGCTTTTGCTATGGAGGTCACTATGTCGAACAATGGAAGGCCAGTTCACCGTATTCGCTACGGAAGCGTCGTGGCAGCGATCTGGGCCAATAACAGCCAATCAGGCTACTTCTTCAACACCACCTTCTGCCGGATCTACAAAGACAAGGATGGCACGACGTGGGGAGAGGCCGCAAGCTTCGAGGACCGCGACTTGCCGTCGCTCGCAAAGGCCGCTGCCGACGCACACACCTGGATCTACCAGCAGAAGGCTAACGCCACTACAGTCGAGGTCGCCGAATAGTCACAACCGCCGGATGTGGGCGGTCGGCTGCGTGGTCCGAAGATACGAAGGACATCGCGTACTTGCCCTCCACGTCTTGGCAATTGGATGCGACCCGGAGGTAATAGAAAGACGTTGGATACAACGTGACGGGCGGTTGTCCCCCTATTCCTCAACTTCCAATTCGATTTCTGCCTCCGCTTCCACTTCCGCCTCGACCTGCGACTGCAATTCAAGGACGGCAGTACGAAGCGGCTCGTATATTGGAATCTCCTGCCCGACAATCTGAAAAGTCACCGCCAGTGTGTAGCGGGCGGAAGCATCCGGATCGCGACTCCAACCCTGGTGACCTCGAACCGCGATGCAGATGTCATCGGGAATCGCGTTGGA
>CAIPEB010000530.1 GCA_903863885.1 uncultured Planctomycetaceae bacterium
CAAATCGGACTGAAAGAGCACAACCACCCGAAGCTGGCCAACGTGTTGAGCCTCTTGGACAGCGGGCCGCCGATGCGTGAGACGATCATCCTTGCGCACCGATCCGCTGGCGGGCTTGGTCCGGTTACGTTTCTGCAGCATCTCATGGCCGCCTGGGAGAAACCGTACATCTGCCTTGTCGGTGGACGTGAGCCGTCAACGTGGGTTCAGTACCCGCGACAGCACACGCTGCACACAATCGGAAACCTCGATTGCTGTGAGTCCAAGGGATGCTGGCGAGCCCGCGTTGTGCCGCTGGGCGACGGAAACGAGAAAGACAAGAGCCTCTGTCAGTACCCAGTAACGGAAGGACTCGACAGGCCGGCGTCGAAGTGCATGGCGATGATTCGTCCGCAAGAGGTGCTGACGCTGCTGGAAAGGATCTTGCATTGATCGCCGTTACCATCGCCGTTGGCCGCTATTACCAGGATCTCGCACGCGAGGCTGCCGCTTCGGTCGAGTGGTCAACAGGACTGCGGACAAGCGTTATCACCGAGACGAACGGTGAGAAACGCCCGAGCAATTTCAAGCTCCGTCTGCTTGATTGGTGGCCGGATGAGACGGTGCTATTCTTCGATGCCGACACGCGGTTTCTCCGTCCGTGGAACGTGTCGATGTTCGACGGGTTGCAGGCGTTTGCGGCGTCACTCGACATGCCAAGCAGCGCGCTTGACGCGGACTGCGCACGATACCAGATCAAGCCGGAGCGGTACTTCAACGCGGGCGTCTGGTTCGCCAACAGGCGGTTTCACAAGCAGGCGTTCGACTTCGCCGACACGCTGGTGCATAGCCCGCAGTACGTGACGCGATTCCAGTACGAACAGACGGCGTTGAACGTCGCGATCCAGCGGTTTCAGATTCCGTTGCTCGAACTACCGCGACGCTACAACGCATTGTGCGACCCAAAGACGCCGATTCCCGACGATGCCGTTGTCGTGCATCGCGCTGGCGGGCGCAGCGATGGGCCACATGAGAAGATTTTCAGAAAGGCAATCCAAGATGCCGGAAGTTTACAAGCACAGTCGCTACCTCGTTGAACTCGTGAAGCAGCACCTGCCGCTAGAGTCTCCAATCTGCGGTGCGGAAGTCGGCGTTTGGAAAGCCGAGACAAGCCGATGGCTGCTAAGTCAGTGCGGCAATCTTTCGCTGACGCTGATCGACCAGTGGAGCCCCGAGCCGTTCAAGATCGACCGCAACAAGTTCAGCGCGATGGCAAAGCAGAACAACCGGCCGGACGTTTGGGCCGCGTGGGAACGCGAGGCACGGGCCAACGTTGCCGAGTTCGGGGAGCGGGTGCGGATCGTCAAGCAGGACTTTCGCGCGGCTGCGGAAGCGATCGAACCGGCAAGCCTCGATTTCGTGTTTCTGGACGCCGCCCATTCGTACCAGGACACCATGCAACAGATGCTTGCCTACACGCTCCGTGTGCGACCAGGTGGGTTGGTATGCGTCCACGACTACGGATACCCGCAGCCGGGCTATCAGGTCGTGAGTGAGGCGGTAGACGATTTCCTGCGGTACTTTGAGATGGTGCCGCAGGTCGATCCGGAATCGTGGGTTGCGTGGTGGATTGCTCCGCAGTGGAGAATTGCGTGGACGCGAGGGGCTGAACGTGATTGACGAAAACGAGATCGTCCGAGGTATCACTGACGAGAACGCTGCCGAACTGGCTGCCCAATGGCTGGCGGATCACGCGGACCTGTTGACCTATCCTGCCGATCAGTTTGCTGGCCGTGGGATCGTGACGTGCGCCGGCGGGCGCAAGTACACGGTGCCGGCTTACGTCCTCGTCCGCTCGCTCCGTCACGTCGGCTGCACGCTGCCGATCGAACTATGGTACCGCGGGCCTGGCGAGTACATGCCGGGATTCGGGCGGATCATGGAACCGCTTGGTGTTACGTGGATTGACGCTTACCAGGTGCGGGAGAAACATCCGCACGCCCGCTTGAACGGATTTGAGCTGAAGCCGTTCGCGGTCCAATGGTCGCGATTCAGCGAGGTGCTGTTCCTGGACGCGGACAACTTCGCGTGCGTTGACCCGACGTTCCTTTTGGACGATCCACGGTACACCGAGTCAGGCACAATCTTCTGGCCGGATTACCACCGGATCGTACCTGGGGATTCGCTCTGGAGAGTCTACGGCGTTCCGTACCGCGAGACGTACAGGCCGGAAACTGGCCAGATCGTCGTGGACAAACGACGGTCGTGGCGCGGACTTGTGTTGGCGGACTACGCGAGCCAGCGGAGTAAGTTCTATTTTCGGCATGGCTACGGCGACCTGGGGACATTCCAATTCGGATGGCTGCGGATGGGGTGCCAATACGCGATGGTACCGCACAAGATCAAGACGCTCTGGCACAGCGGGCGACACCGGACTATGTGCCAACACGACTTCGACGGGCGGCGGATTTTCCAGCACCACAATACGGCGAAATGGTCGCTCGGAAGCTGGGAGGATGTACCGGGATTCCAAGGGCTTGATTTGGTTCGCGGCTGGCTCGATGAACTGCGGGCCGTCGTTGACCAGACGACCGGCGACGTAATGGATGCGGCGCAGATCGGCGAGCTACAGAAGCACGCCGGGCGGTACCGATACCAGCGGATGAACGCCGATGGTTCGGCAGTGCGAGACGAGCGGCCGATTGAGTTGCTGGACGGCGGGCGGATCGGAGATGGGGCGGCGAGATGCGAAGCCTCATGGCAGATCCGTGGCGGCCGGCTGGTGCTGATTGACCAGGCCGGCGTCGTGACAGCGGAACTCGACCCGGCAACAGACGGATGGGCCGGGCGGTGGCTCAGATTCGAGCGGATGGCGTGCAGGCTAACCAAGCAAATCTGAGATCAGGCCGGCGACCGCGAACGGCTCCAGGAGCAACAGGCGGCCAAGCGGGAACTGGTGCATCCCGGCGGCAATCGCGAACACGACCGCTCCAACCAACCACGGGAAAATCTTTCGCTCGCAAAAACGCATCGCACTACCCTCCAAAAAAGCACCACAGAACAGAGGACACCAGCCCCGCGGCCAGCATCCACGGCACCGCCCGCCAATAGGCCATTCCCAGCCCCTCCCTGCCCCGCTGCCGCGTTCTGCCGGCTGGCTGGGCTCAGATTACCTGGACGCGTCCACTGCGTCCTTGAGCCTGTCAGGCGTCTGCGCGAGGATCTGACGCAGGCCGGCAACCACGATAGCCGACTGGCTCCGCTTTGTCTGCCTGGCTGCGGCGGCCAACTGAGCCAGCATCGACGGCGGCAACGCGAACCCGCGGACACGGCAAACCTCGTCCCCGTACCGTCGCGGTTTTCCGCGCCCCCGCTTATCGGGCACTTCCATCTTTTTCTTCGACATTGTTTCCTCCTGTCCATATCCTATCACGTTATCGGCAAATTTGCAACCGGAAAACATTTTCAGGAAAATTTCAGGAAACCTCTTGCAACCGCCGATTATCATGATAAGATTACAGAAGATGAATGACACGAACACAAGGGGAAACGAAGCAA
>CAIPEB010000531.1 GCA_903863885.1 uncultured Planctomycetaceae bacterium
AGCAATTCTGAAAGCGAATCTGTATTGTAAGGGAAAACACCACACTCTAATAAGGGAACCGGTAATGGCTAAGTCCAAGGGCGAGCCGAGCGTCAGCAAGACGCAACTTGTTCGCGAATTTTTGACCGCGCAACCCAACGCGATGCCGAAGGAAGTATCCGAGAAGCTGAAGGAAGATAAAGGCGTCGACGTCTCGCCGCAGATCGTCAGCCAGATCAAATATCAGATGAGACTGATGGGTGGTCATCCGGCAATCCGCGGTCGCGGCGCCAGTGCGGTCAGCACTGAACTTTCCGCTCAGGAGCTGGTGCGTGTGAAGCAGTTGGCAGATGAATTGGGCAGTTCGACGAAAATCGAACAAGCGCTTGAGATTCTCAAGAAATTGAATTAGTAGATCAAAGCACGCTGCAATCGTCGGTTGAGTTTTCATACGGCAAGTGTTAACTGAGCCGCGGGATAGGGGTGTACCTCTGTCTCGCGGCTTTTTTGTTGACTTTGCGGGACCGCATCGCGACCGCAGCAGCAGGGGCTGGAGCCGCATCAGGAGCAAATTGCGTCCAGCACAAGTTTGATCGTCATGATATGTGCCGTATTGAGATCAGCGGATGGTCTCCAGTTGGACCGGTCGTCTTGAACCGGTGGTTGCCCTGCCGCGGCGCTCGTCCCGAGATCCTCCGAACCGTATTGCGAATCCCGGCCTCCCAGTTTCCACAATACGAGCGAGGCGGAGGGGACGACGCACAGGCAATGCCCGCCGGACCCCAACTTCCAGAACGCATCGCGGGGCAGTTGCGTGATCCCGCCCTGGCTGTTGACGTCGAACTGCAGGCTGTAGGGGTAATGGGGATTGTAGGGTGACACCCGGGAGCAGTGCCTCACGAATTCGGCGGGGACCAGCTGCTGATCGTTCCATTTTCCCTCTCGAAGAAGCAGGTAACCGAACCTCAGCATGTCGGTAGGCCGCAGCGCGATTCCGCCTGCGCCCGGGGTGTGCGTTACATCTCTCGCGCTCTTGTATCCGTAGGTCCACCGACCCCATCCCATCGGCTTGGCGAGTTTTTGGTCGAGATACGTCTGCAGTTCCTGTCGGGCGACGGTTCGGAGCATGATGGACGCGAGATGAATCGAGGAACTGGCATACGAGTATCCTTCGCCCGGCTCGCACCACAGCGTAGCGGCGCTGATGCGGTGTTCTGGCTTGCCGTAGTCTCGATGGCCTGTTGCGATCTCATCGACCATGGATTGCCAGCCGTCCGGTCCGGCCGGTTCGATCGTGACTTCCGCACCGTGCACATAGCACGGGTTGTTTCCGCGGATGCCGGCCGTGAAGCTGAGTAGCTGTCCGAGGCGGATCTTGGACTTGCGGGGATCAGAGAGAGGAAACATATCAGGCGGGAAGTACTGTCGCGTGAAGATCTGCTGATCGAGTCCGTCGGGAAACAGTTCCGGGTGTTCCGCCATCAGAATGCCGACGGCAATGCTGGTAAACGGTTTTCCGCACGAAGCCGTGTTGCAGAGGGACTCGCGGTGGGCTTGGCCGAAGTACCGCTCGTAGACCAGCCATCCGTTTCGAACGACGAGCAGTCCGCCGTTCTTGGTGGTTCCCTTCACGAATTCAAACGCCTGATCGAGCCTTGAAAGCTCCATGCAGGCCTTCGTGCGAACGGCATCCTCGCCGGAGAGCGCCCGCCAGCCCTCTTGCGCATCAGGCGCAGGGTAATAGACGCGGTCCGATTCGGGCATTTCGCCGCCCGTCGCGAGTCGGATTGCGAAAGTGAGTGCGATGAAAAGTGTGGCGGGAAATCGCGGATTCCGCATGGCAGTGCCTCCGAAGCCGGTGGGCAGGAGCCTGACAGTATGCTCGATTCGGGCCGCTCTGCAATCCGTCCGCATTCCGCACCGGCGAGTCGTCCTTCCGGCACGCGGAATGGAAATTGTCCGTGTCAATCCGTGGCCTCTTTGCTGGACAGCGCTGCTTTGGCTGGCGGTCCTACCGCCCTGTAGCCATGCCGGTCAGGTGGTTTGCTTTTCGCGCAGAGTCCAGCAACCAACGGGAGCGGGTTATTCACCCGGTGCGGCAGCACCGCTTTGGCTGGCGGTCCTACCGCCCTGTGACTAATCTGAAAACGTGGTGTGCATTCCTTCCCTGCGGGGGTGGGGTGCGCTCTTCGGAGCATGGATCATTCAACGTGGCGCCGGCTGCGCCGGCTACTGTGTCTGAGATTGGGCCTGTGTTCGTCGGAGTCTGAAGCGATGGATCTTCTGCGTTGGTTTCGGGGCAGTCGCGGTGAGAGCGCCCGCATGGCAGCGCATATGACGTGGGCCGCGGCCAGTGTGAGCCGCACGGCCGCACGAGCCGGGCTGTTTCTGAAGAAACAACTGTGGGTTTGGCCCATCATCGCGATCGTGATGCTCTCGGTAATCGGCTTCTGGCTTCGCCGCGCGATCGAGTCGACCATGATGGAGAACCTGCAGTCCGACCTGCAGACTGTGCTGAATGTCGAAGCAGAAATGCTGACGAAGTGGATTGATACTCAGCGACTGAACGCGCAGACCATGGCCAACGACAAGTCGGTGCGAGAGAGTATTTACGAGCTGCTGAAGCCGGCCGCCGAAGCGGTCAGCGGTCTGCCGCCGCAAAACGCGACGGCCGCAACGCAGGCCATGTCAGCCGGGCAGACAAAGCTGCGCGAAGAACTCGGCGCCATGATGTCCACTCACGGTTACGTCGGATTTGTCGTGTGCGACAAAGACCTGCGGATCGTTGCCGCCTCGGACGATTTGCTTCTTGGCAAGCTTCAGATTCCCGAATACGAGGAGGCGCTGGCTCCCGTGTTCGACGGGGAAACGGTTATTAATCCGCCGTCTCCGAGCGTCGTGCCCTTGAAGGATGAACGCGGAATGCTCCGCACGGGCGTCCCGACGATGTTTGTCTGCGCGCCGGTGCGCAATCCGAGTTTCGAGATCGTGGCGGTACTTGCCCTCAGGATCCGTCCGGAACGCGAATTTACGAAGTTGCTGCAGATCGGCCGACAGGGCAAGAGCGGCGAAACGTACGCTTTCGACAAGCAGGGGAGAATGGTGTCAAACAGCCGGTTTGAAGAGCAGTTGATTACGGTGGGACTGCTGCCGGACGAACCCGGAACGACTTCGCTGCTGCATCTTCAGTTGCGGGCGCCGGAGGGGAACATCATGGAAGGCTATCGGCCCCAGGTGCGCCGCTCGGAAATGCCGCTCACCAAGATGGCGGCGTCCGCGATTGCCGGGAACTCCGGCTGCGATATCAACGGCTATCGTGATTATCGCGGAGTGTACGTAGTCGGCGCATGGACTTGGCTCAGCAAGCACAACCTCGGTCTGGCCACCGAAATCGACGTGGATGAAGCGTATCTCCCGTTGAGGATCCTCCAGCAGGCATTCTGGGCATTGTTCGCACTGCTGCTGCTCGGCTCGATCGCCATCTTCATTTTCACGCTGATCGTGGCGAAGGTCCGCAGGGAGGCTCAGAAATCGGCGATCGCGGCTCAGCAACTCGGCCAGTACCGACTCGAGCGTGAATTGGGCAAGGGTGCGATGGGCGTGGTCTACAAGGGATTTCACGCCATGTTGCGCCGGCCTACCGCGATCAAGATGCTGAACGTGGATCACGCCGACGACGCGGCCATCCAACGCTTCGAGCACGAGGTGCAGATCACCTGCCAGCTGAATCATCCAAATACGGTGGCGATCTACGATTACGGTCGCACGCCTGAAGATGTTTTCTACTACGCGATGGAATACCTCGACGGCATCGATCTGCAGACCCTGGTGGAAAAATACGGGCCCCAGCCCGAAGGGCGCGCGATCGCCATTCTCTCGCAGGCCTGCAAGTCGCTCTACGAAGCACACTGCCTGGGACTGGTGCATCGGGACATCAAGCCGGCCAATATTATGATCAACTACCGCGGCGGCGAGCCCGATGTCGTCAAGGTGCTCGACTTCGGTCTCGTCAAGACGCTGAACCAGTCGTCGAGCCGCACCGGCGGTTCCGAAGATTCGCTGACCGGCACTCCGCTGTACATGTCGCCCGAGGCTTTCGAGTTTCCCAATTCGGTGGACTGCCGCAGCGACCTGTACGCGCTGGGCGCCGTGGGCTACTTTCTGATCTGCGGCCAGCCTGTCTTCTCCGCGGACTCATTGGGTAAGTTGGCGCAGAAGCACATCGACGATAATCCGGTTCCGCCGTCCATCCGGCTCGGCAAGACCGTGTCGCCCGAGTTGGAGGCTGCACTGCTGGCGTGCCTGGAAAAGTCCCGCGCGAAACGTCCGCAAACGGCCCGAGAACTGATCGATCTCCTGCGCAAGTGTCCGGCCGCCGGCTCGTGGACGACCGAGGAGGCCGAGGCATGGTGGGGCCGGCATCAGCGTTCTCAATCGCCGTCTGCATCCGAATCGGGATCGCGCGAGGCTGTCCTGCAGCAGACGATTGCGAGCGGAACGAGTATAAAATAGCGCCGCCTTTTTCCAACACACCCCAATGCCGTTTCTTCGCGGCGTTCAGGAGTCGACGCTATGCGACACAGCCTGTGTCTCTCGATGTTCCTCGTGACAAGCATGGTTGCATCCCTCTGCCACGCGCAATCGCCGGCGCGGGTCCGCTGGTCGGTGATGGACCTTGGAGCGGTGGCGGACGAAAAGTCCGACAACACGGCTGCGTTTCAGAAAGCTCTGGACGAGGCGGGCGCGGCTGGCGGAGGAATCGTCGAAGTGCCTTCGGGGAGATTTCGGTTTGCCGGCACTCTGCGTGTTCCCGCGGGAGTGACCCTGCAGGGTACGTATCGCGTTCCGCCGACCGTGGCGAGCAAGTCCGACAAGCCCGACGGCACGGTGCTGCTGGCCTACGCGGGACGAGGCTCCGAGCAGGGCGCGCCGTTCATTCAACTTGCGGGACGCAACGCGGTCGTCAGCGGGCTGGCGGTTGTCTATCCCGAGTGGAAGCAGTCGGATGTGCCGCCGGTTCCGTATCCACCCTGCATCGCTTCCGAGAACACCGAAAACGTCGGCATCAGCGAGTGCTGCCTGTTGAACCCTTACGAAGGAATTCGTCTTGTGCGGGCGCATCGCCACCTGGTTCGCAACATAACGGGTTATCCCATCAAACGCGGGATTTACGTGGACGAGTGCTATGACATCGGCCATATCGAGAACGTGCACTACTGGCCCTTCGGCGTGGCCTACAACCCCGAGGATCCGTATTGCAAGTGGATCAATACGCAGGGCGTGGCCTTTGAATTGGCCAGGACGGACTGGCACTACGTATCCAACACCTTCTGCTTCGGCTACGGCGTGGGCTACAAGTTCTCGCAGTCGAAATCGGGAAGCACGAACGGAAATTTCCTGGGACTGGGCGCCGACTCGTGCCGGCGGGCCGTGCTGGTGGAGCAGGCTCAACCGCCGGGACTGTTGATCACCAACGGCGAATTCGTCGGGCGATGGAGCAGCAAGGACTCGGTTTGCGTCGAGATCGGAGACAAAGTCGAAGGCAAAGTGAGTCTCGTCAACTGTTCTTTCTGGGGGCCCATCGACCGCTGCGTCTGGATGCGCAGCCCCTTTGGCCAGTTCACGGCCAGCGCCTGCAACTTCGTGCATTGGGACAATAACCAGCGGGGCGTGCCCGCCATCCAGTTGGACGCCGGGCGAAACATCGTCCAATCGTGCACGTTTGAACTGGGCGGGATGCATGTTTCGGTCGCTGCACAGGTCCGATCCGCCATGATTACCGGCAATCAAGCGCAAGGCGGCTTTCATATCGAGAACGCCGCCGGGAACCGAACCCAGGCCCTGGCCAACGAGATCGACTTATTCGACGCTGATCCGCAGGCACGGAGTCACTATCGAATCACGATCGGCCGGGAAGGAGACGAACCCTTCCTCCGATACTGGCACGGTCGCGAGAGCATGGGGGCGGAACCGAACGCCCGCCACATGCGATGGTCGCAGGGAAAGTCCGTGATGAGACTGCCCGTCGTGCCCGGCCGCGCGTATCGTCTGGCAATGAGTCTGAGCGCGCCGCCTCAGACCGTGGACGCTGCGTCGGGCATCTACCTCGGTGACCAGCGGATCGCGCCGCTCAAGCCCGGCGAGCAGAACATCACGGCGGAGATTCCCGCCCAGACCGGCGGCCACGTCATGCTGGAACTTCGCTGCCAGGCATGGGTGCCGAAGCAGCGGGAGCCGAAATCCAACGACGACCGGGAACTGGGAGTCTCGGGTTATTCAATTACGATGCGCGCCGCCGATGCGACGGACAAGTGTTTCGATGTGAGCGCCGTCAACTCGGCGCCGCCTCATCCGTAGTCCCGAACAAGTCAGCGATCCGGCGCTGTGTCATCCGTCATGCGCAAGATCACGGGGCCCAGCAACCCCGAAACGGTCGTGCCGTGATACCGCGTCGGAATCGTTGCATAGTGATTTCCGGCCGTGTTGTAGACCAGCACCTCAATGCGGTTGGGGCCCTCGTGCAGCAGCGAATCCACGTCGAACTTCCAGGGCGGAGCCATGCGCACACCAACTGGCTGGCCGTTGATGTGAACTTCCGCCGAGGAAACCAGGTTCCCAAGGTCGAGTTCCGCTCTGCGCTTCAGTTGGTCCGACCGCAGGGTGACGCTGGTCCGATACCACGCACCGCCTGAATAACAGGCCAGACCGTCGATCTTCGACCAGTCTCCCGGCGAGATTCGGCCGGGGGCGCAATTCAGCGAGATGGGCTCCGGGATCGCCGCGCCGCCATAGTAGCCCCGCTCCTGCTTCAGGCGGACGGCAACCTGAGCGATTCCCGGCACAGGTTGGTTCAGGCCCACGCGGTATTCGCGGCATCCCTCCTTTTGCACTGGTCCCTCAACGACCGTTTGCTCGACGCCGTCAATCCAGACTCGCGGCGAGCCGAATGCGCGGAACGACAGGCCGCGAAGACCGGGCGCGGAACGAAATCGGTACCAGCCGCACGGCTCGGAGACAGACTCGCGCGTGTCGAACTTCAGGACCCGAGGATCCTGATACCACCGCGTGGCCATCGTCGCAGAACTGTCGCGCCCGCTCTCGGTCTCGCTGGGACGCTCACTCAAGATCACGAAATAACTGCGCATCGGGCCGTCATAGCGCAACAGCAGCCGGTTGCCTCCGCCGTTCAAGGGTATGGAAGAGGCGTCGGGCGAAATCGCTGCGTCATTGACCCAGATGGCTGCCGGTTTCACGGATCCGCAAAGCGGATAGTATGTGCCGGCGCGGGGAGCGATCACCGAGGTCAGGAAGTAGTAACGCGAGCCTGCTTCTTCAGCCTGATATGCCGAGTCTGTGCCCGTGAGCGTCTGCTTTCCGGCAGTTAAGAGGTCGTCGTGCACCTGCTCCTTCAAGCCGTGGTATCCCTGGTGTCCCGGGTCGTGTTCCAGACCGAAACGCCAGGAAAATTCCCACGGTGTCCAGTGAAGGCTCTTTCCCTTGGCGTCGACGGGCTGCGTTCGATCGGAGAGTGCCGAAGCCGGCAGTTCGAAGTCATTGGGCACCGGTCCGAGCCTCGAGAAGTGAGGGCCGAACGAGCAACTCACTCGTTGCCAATCCGTGTCGTTAACTGTCGCTGCCTGCCAGCCTTGATCGCTGCCCGTTTCCTCTCGATAGCGCAGCTGCCTTGCTTCGGCCGCAAGCAACTGGGGCGCAGGGGGCCAGCGGTAATCGCCCCAGCGATTGTCCATCGTGGGCTTCAACTCGAACTCCCACTCGCCCTCGATCGGCAATTCGGCCCAGGCCGGCTTTGGTGCGGCTGTATCAACTTCCGGCGATCCGGGTTTGAAGACCACAATCTGAGCCTCGGCGGCGGCCAGCGGCATTCGGATTTCCGTGAACTCGTTCGTCTGACGCGACACCGGCAGCGGACGCACGTTGCCCGTCCACGGATTCCAAAGCTCGGCGCTGCCCGTTACGCGGAATCGGCACTCGGTACCCTGTTCAATGCCGTGGACCATGAATACGTCGCGATCGCCGATATGCCGATGCATGAAGTTCGGCGACTTGGCGCCAGGTGTCAGCACGGCAAAATCGGGCATCAGTGACTTCGCGATCCGGTTCGGCACTTCCGCTGCGGTTCCGACGGCATTGTCGCCGCCGTCGAACAACCCGCGCACCATCGCATTCAACTCGACGTCATCCCTTCCCTCGCGATCACTCGCTTCCGGTTTGGCTCCCACATTGATCACGAGGCCGCCCGCGCGTTGGAATTCCAGTGCTTTCTTCAACGTCGAGAACCGAACCGCCCGCATCGCGGGCAGGATCAGGACGCGGTAGGATTCGCCGCTCACGTGAAGCCGCCCGTCCGCGATGGTCGCTCGATCCAAGGACTCGAAATCCATGAAGTCGAAATCGATGCCTCGGGCATAGAGCGACTCGCCCGTCGCAAAGGCGGTCTGCACCGCTTCGCCGCCGTTCAAGTCGGCTTCCACTGCTGCGACCGGGTAAAGGACCGCAGCATCGCACCGGTGAGTTCCCTGGCTGAGCAGATAACTCATTCGCTGCACGCACAAGAGGAACTCGCCCATGTGAGCCCAGTAGGGTTGGCGAAAGTGATTGCAGGGCGGAGCCCACTCCCACCAGCCGCCGTGAGTCGAGTAGTAGAGTCCGTGCAGCGTAAGCAGATTCTGGCCTTGTGCGAAATTTGCAAAGGTCGCGTCCGTGAGGGCTTCGCTGCTCGTGCCCCAGCCGCTTCCGTAATACCCTTCCAGCCACACTCGCGGACGCTGGTAAAGGTGAGAGATCGAACTGGCCACCTTGTTCTTGATCAGGTCGCGCCCCAGGCCCGGCTGATCGCAGCCCGGTCCCTGGTTCCACCGCTGGGTGCGAAAGTAGTCGCCGAACTCCGTGACGTTGCGCCCCCTGCCCCCATGGTCGCAGCCATAGATCATGCCCCGTTGCTGGTGCCATTCAAACACCGGCTTGAAAAAGCCTTCTTCGGTCAAGGACACCTGGACGTCGCTGTAGTCCAGTCGGACCTTGGGCGTGCGAGGACCGATGTCGTGCCAGAGCGCGGGAAGCTCGCCGAGCACGTCATATCCTTTGCGGCGTTTGAATTCGTCGGCATAGCGGGCATTCCATAACCGGCCCTGCACTCGAAATTCGAGTTCGTCCGAGAAAAAGAAGTTCAATCCCTTGCCCGCTTCGGCGGGATAGCGATCGCCGAACGCGCCAAAGAACTTCTTCGCATAGGCAGCGCCGGATTCCGGATGCATCGGGTCGAGCGAGGGCTTTACCGGCCGCACGTGAACTGCGACGATGCGATGCGGCCCGTCGGGGACGGTCCAACGGAGCACTCGGTCCTTCAAGAACGGCCGCAGGTCTTGGGATTGCCCGGGCTTGATCCTGTTGCCGTCCAACTCGTAGGCGACGATCGAAATCGTGTTCTCGTGGACAGGCCACTGCAGCTCTCCCGGCGCAGCGTCGCGCGTGGTTTGCTCAAGCACGGCGCCCTCGAGTTCCGGTTTCTCCTTGAGAAGTTCGTCGATCAGCCATCCCTGTCCGATGCCGAGCGTGTAGTCGCTGAGGCTGACCGACATGCCGCTTTGCCGGGCGCGCGGCAGGAACCAGTCCAGCAGCTTCCACCAAGGCTCGGAAAAGAGCGCGGGATTGCTCGGCATCGTCAGGCCGTAGGTCAGGCCGCCTCGATCCGTGTGAGCGTAGTTGATCTGCAGTCCCATGACGCCTTTGCCTTCGAGTTGCTGCAGTTGCCACTCGAGGCGTTCGCGAGTGAGCGGGTCTCCCACCCACCAGTAAAACCCCACCTCGCCGTAACCGGGCGGCGGATTGCGGAACCCCGGTTGCACATCGAGATGCGGGTCCCGCGAGGGAACCCCGATCGCCCACGAAGGCGCCGGCGCGGTGTTCGCCGGGTCGCTGAACGCGAGGTCGCCGGCGATTGCTGCCGCCGAAATCGACGCAGCGCAACAGACTGCGGCAAGCCGAACCGCCCGTCGTATCCGCAAGAACACCGGCAAACGAAGTGGTTTTTCGTGCGACATGTCAGGTTGCCTGCCAAGGTGGAAGTTTCGAAGGCTGCTGCGTGAGGAACTCAAGACCCGCGCGCAGCTTGCCCTCTCGGGTGAAGAAGGGGTGAAATCCCTGGGAATCGATGCCGTTGCCGTCGTAACGGTCCCGCCTCGTTGAGATGGCTTTGCCTTCGCGCAAAGCCCATCCCATCCAGCCCATGCCGGCCGCGGCGAGATGCTGTGTCGTATATCGGGCGCACTCGGCCCGCCTGAGATCATCCAGGCAACCCGGAATGCACTCGTTCACAAGCAGCGGTTTGTTGTATTTGGCTCGCAGCGCCGCTGCCTCGTCAATTTTCTGCTTGAGCGACTGCTCGTCGGTCGCATAGGGATGAGCACACAGCACATCCATCAGCGGCGCGAACGTCTCGATGTTGCCGGCGAACATCGTTCCGATCGTGATTGGCTGGAGAGCCTTGCAGTCGCGCACGGTATTCGCGATATCTTTGAGCCACGCGAATTCCTTCTTGTTGACGTCCGAATTCAGATCGAAAGCCTGCGGTTCATTGCACAGGTCCCAGGCCAGTACGTTCGGATCCGCGGCCAGCGGCGCTACGAGTGCTTTCACATATTCAAGTTGCGGCTGCCAGTCGCGAAACAGCGTCTCCGTGTAGGTTCCGCCGTAGTCGAAACGCATGTCGTGCCAGCGGTTGAACAGGCAGGGCATTGCGCGCATGCCGCTTTCGCCGATCGCTTTGACTGCATCCTGAAAGTCTGCGGTGACCTTCTCCGGCGAGGCCATCCAGGCCGTGAATTCGATCCACAGGCGAATGCAGTTGGCATGCACGCTCCGAGCCAGACCGACTTCTTCGCGAAAGCGATCGCCGTTGTAGAACCACCATGCGTCTTCGATGCGGGCACCCCACGACGGGACGACACTGAATCCCCGCAGCCAGCCGTAGTCCTGATAACGATGCAGGGCCGAAGGTGCCGCAGTCGCCTCCGCGCCGCGAGACAGAGTCGCGCTGGCCGCTGCTCCCAGACCTGCGGCAAGGAACGTGCGCCGTGATACAAGGAAAGGATCAACCATCAAATTGCTCCCTGATTTCAGCATGAAAAGGACTGGACGGCACTTTACTCTTCTTCCTGCCCCGGTTCGATCACATCCTCGAACAGCCGATGCAACTCGCGGCGATGCTGGCCCGTTGCGGTATGGATGATCAGCGCGCGGTTGCGCCCCGCAGTCTCGACTTTTCGCACGCCATAGCCGGATCCTGCCAATCGCTTTCGCGCCCGGGATGCGCCCAGTTGGACGTAAAGCCGATATCCTTTGACTTCCTTCATGATCAGGCCTGCGGTGATGAAGTCGCGGTGGCTCGAGTCAATCGAATCTAAGAACGTGTTTGAAAAATCCAATTCACCCTCCTGCAATGCGGGAGGGTCGGACGCGAAAGCGTCTGGGGAGGGTCTTCCGAACCAG
>CAIPEB010000532.1 GCA_903863885.1 uncultured Planctomycetaceae bacterium
CGAGCGGGCTCTGGCCCCCTGTCACCTGATGGTGGATCTGCTGGCGGAAGAAGCCGACCTCACGGTACTCGTTGATCAGCAGGTGGCGCTGGTCCGCACCGTGCGTGTACCGCCGGCCGACGCAAGCGGCACTTCGACGCGAGTTCTGTTGGGAGAAATCCGCCGCACGATTGCCGCGGCCCACAACCAGCTGCGCGACCGCCGGATCGAACGCGTCATCCTGTTCGGCGCCGGCGAGGAGCAGGAAGCGATCAAGAGCCAGATCGAGCAGGAACTCGGACAGGAAGTCGAGACCTACGATCCGTTCTCCGGAGTTCACCTCACCTCTGAGTTGTCATCCAACCGTCCCGAGTATCCCGGGCGATTCGCCCCGCTGTTCGGCATGCTCGTGGACGAGGCCGCCGGCGACCCGCATGAGATCGACTTTCTGCATCCGCGCCGAAAGGCGGCGCCGGTCAGCCAGAGCCGGAAGTACGCGGTCATCGGCGCCGCAGCAGCAGCCGTGGTCTTCGCGATCGTGTTTGCGTTCTGGATGAGCCTGTCGTCGCTGGACTCGGAAATCGCCGACCTGACGCAGCGTGCCAACGGCATGAAAGACCAGGTGACAAAGGCCACGAAGAAGAAAGCGGACGCCAAATCCGTCGCGGATTTCCTGCAGAGCGACATCTCATGGATCGACGAGATGTATCGGCTCGCCCGGGATCTCCCGTCCTCAGAGGACATTATCCTCACGCAGGTTACACTGACCACGCGGGCACCGTCGGGCGGACAGATCATTCTCGACGGATTCGCCCGTGAACACGAACAGATCCGCAATGTGGAAGACTCGCTGCGCAACGACGGACGTCAGGTCGTGAGCACCGGCGGGCAGTATGACGAACGCCGCAGTGACTATCACTGGCGCTTCAAGGAAACGGTCGTCATCGAGCCGACGGACCAGGCGAAGGCAGCCCCCGCCGCGAAAGAAGCCCCCAAAGCACCGGCCAGCAAACCTGAAGCAAAGAAATCATGAATCGACGAGAAAAAGTCCTGGCAGCGACTGTCGGCTCGCTCGTGCTGATGATCGTGTTGATTGTGGTCGTCGGCCGCATTCGTGGTCTATTCGAATCGCGGCATGATCGTATCAATGCGCTCGAACATGAGATCGGCCGCCATCAACTGGCGATCCGCGAAGGCACACTCGCGCAGAAGAAGCTCGCGGATTTCACCCAGCGGTCCTTGCCCGGCGACCGCACGCTCGCACGGTCGCTCTATCAGGAGTGGCTCCTTGAACGCGCCGTGAAATCGGGGTTTGAAGGAGTCAACGTCAGCCCCCTTCCCGGCAAACCGGGCGGCGACGTTTTCTATCAGCATGCATTCATGGTGAACGGTCAGGCGAACCTGAAAGAGCTGACGGAATTCCTTTACGCTCTGGAGAGCGCGCCTTACCTGCAGCGAATCAGTCGGCTCACCGCCAAGCCGCTCGCCAAATCCAAGGACCTGGACCTCTCGATTACCGTGGACGCCCTGTCGCTGAACGACGCGCCGAAGGCCAACAAGCTCGACAAGCCTGTTGCCGGGGCGCTGACGCACGGCGACTTGCAGCATTACATCGACAGCATCGTGCGACGAAACGTATTCGGCACCGGCAACAAGCCGCCAGAATTTTCGTCCGGAAACCAGACCGGTTACCCCAACCAGCCGCTGCGATTCCAGGTCCGGGGCCGCGACCCCGATGCCGACGACAAACTGACTTACGCCATCGAAGGCACACCGCTGCCGGGTGCAAAACTGGACACCGCTTCGGGTCAGTTCGAATGGACGCCCGACAAGCTGGGCGAATACGAGATCACTTTTCGCGTTACCGACAACGGCGTGCCGGCTAAGAGCCAGACGGGCACGATGAAGATCCGCGTTGTCGATCCGCCGCCGCCCACTCCGCCTCCCGCCACGTTCGATGTGGCCCAGCAGTCCGTTTTGACGGGCATCACCGAAATCTCGGGCAAGCGGCAAGCATGGATTACCGTGCGAACGGAAGGACGAGTGCTGAAACTCTCCGAAGGCGATCCCGTGGATGTCGGCACCGTGAAAGGAAAAGTCAGCCGCATCGATGCGTCTCACGCCGAAATCACCATGGAATCGGGCAATGTGCTGAGCGTTTCGCTCGGCAAGAGCCTCATGGCGTCCCCAACGGCAGAATCGGGCACGTAACCGGATCCCGGCCGGCAGGATCGCTCGCGCAATCGGTGCCGCCGCTTCGGGTGAAGAACCCGCCCCCGTCCGGTCGCTGGATTTTGCGCGAAGCACAAACGTCGTGACGGCGGGACCCCCGTCATTTCGCAGTCGGCTTGCCTTCGTTCCACCAGACCGCCAGCCATCGCGGCACGCTCGAAGCGTAAGCAACTTGCGGCCCGACCGCAAAATCGGGATCACCGTCGCCGTCGAAGTCGCCCGTCGCGATCGCGGGATAGTACGGGAAACCTGTCTCCAGCGTGTGCCGGACGAAGACTCGCGCGTCGGTCTGCTCGAGACACACGATCGATGCCTTGGGCAACTTGGCCGCCTCGACGGGCAGAATCTGCTCGGGCAACCAGGCAACGGCGAGGATATCCTGATCTCCGTCACGATCCACGTCCGCGGCGACTGCGCGGTACGCGCCGAGCATGTCAGTCAGCCGATGATACGTGAATTGAAGCTTGCCCGTGTTCTCCAGCCACTGAATCCCGTGCGACGGATTGACGTACATGTTGTCGAACGAATCGCCGTTCGTGTAAAGAATGTCGACATCGCCGTCGCGGTCGAGATCGGACAGTTCGATGCCGCTGGACCCGAAGGTCAGATCCGGTCCGGCCCACAGCGTTCGGGCGGCAAACTGCAGGTTCCCCTGATTCATGTAGGCGACGACCTGCTCGTACTCCTGGCTGATTACCGCGACAAAATCCAGCCGCCCGTCGCCATCAAGATCACAGGGCCGCGCGTCAATGGCTCCGGGACGGGCGTCGACAATCACCTCGTTGACCCAGTCCCGCCCCTGGGGACCGAACTTGAGCAGCAAGATCTTTCCGGTCGTGTAATTTCCGAATTCAGCGACGAGCAATTCCGGGCGGCCGTCGCCGTCGAAATCACCCGAGCGGACATCCGCCACGCGGCACAGTTTCGAGGCGATCACATGGGGAGAATAGCTGTCGAGACCTGCCCGCTGCAGATACATTACGACCTGACCGCGGTTGTGATCTGAGGCCGACAGACTGCCGAGATCTGCCACGATCAAGTCCATCGTTCCGTCACCGTCGACATCGCTGCGCTCCATCCGGCTCGGATTCTGCAGACGCGTTAAGACCTGCGGGGCGACGCTCCTGTCACGGAGATTCAGCGACACGATGCGTCCGTTGCGCATATCGGAAACCAGCATCGTTTCACCCTGTCCGGAAACGAGCGCGGTCCACAGGAGGTTCGCGACGGCGGGTTGAAGATCGACATCCGTATTCAGCGGAATCTGCTCCCTGCGGAAGGAAGTGCCCAGCGGACCGGCGGCTTCCGCGGGAGTCGGAAAACTAAGATGTTCCGGCGCTCGCGAGCGGAAATAGGCCACGGTCCAGGGAACGGGAGGCACTTTCAGGTCCGCGCGTCCCGATTTGCTGTAGAACTGATACCCCTTCTGGACTTCGTCATGCCAGGCATCGCGAGGAAAACTCGCCGGGCGCGGTGTCGCGTGACAGTCGCCGCAGAACGCAGCAACGGCCGCATCGGGATCCCGGTCAAACTCGCCGGTCAGTTCGCTGACCGATGCTGCCACTGAGCCTGGTGGATCGGTCCGCAACCGCTTCGCGAGAGCCCCGCGGACGAGCACGACAGACAGAATTGTCGCGAGAATGGCTGAACTGCCGCAGACCCCGATCCAAAATCTTGACCTGCGGCGGATTTCCAGTTCGTCGGACATGAGCGACTGATCCTGAGTGCCCTGCATAGCGATTGTCAGTGAGTGACTCCGAGTCGAGTC
The DNA here is from genome assembly GCA_903863885.1 of uncultured Planctomycetaceae bacterium. Lineage (GTDB taxonomy): Bacteria > Planctomycetota > Planctomycetia > Pirellulales > Pirellulaceae > CAIPEB01. The sequence continues at coordinate 3,980 of CAIPEB010000532.1, forward strand.
CTTGCCTCAGCCGTCGCGTGAGTCCTGCCGAAGCGGTAATTCCATTGACGGTGCCGGCATTCGTTGCAGAATAGTGTGTCGGCCCGACTCGTTCGACGGTACCGTGCGAATCGCCGCCAAGTATCTTATCGGATGTTATCGGATCTTGCTGGTCCGAGTCGATTTGGCAATTGTCCCTCAAGTCGACCGGCAGAGTCCTGGCGGAAGCACTCGAGAGCCGGACGATTCGGGCTCGAATGGTCGTTTCCGCAAGTTGGGTTATGTCAGCTCCGCGCAAGCGTCTTCCTCCATGAATCGAAAATCCCGGTCTTCACGGTCCGATGCCGGCAGAACGCCATCGTGGCGAAGAAGGCTGCTGCGCGGAATTGCTCTCATCGTGCTGGCCGGTATTTCCGCCTATGCAGCCATCCGTGCGACTTCCATCTGGGCCGTCTATCGGGCGACCGGCGACATGAACTCCGGCGCGCTCAGCGACGCCGCGGATCAACTGAGCTGGGCGAGCTATTTGGCGCCCGGTGATCCGGGGCCCGACCTGATGAGGGCCGCCTGTTATCGACAGATGCAGCAGATGGAGTCGTGGCGGAGGTGCATCGAGTCGGCGAAGGCTAAGGATGCCTCGGCGGCCCTGCTTTCTCGCGAGACAAACTTGGAACGGATCCAAAGCGGCAGATTCTACGAGGGAGCCGAGCAGGATATCGAGGGAATGGTCGAATCCGGTGCGTCAATGCAGGACGTGGCGGCCGCATTCGTGCGCGGTTATCTCGCCAGCGACGACACGGCGAAGGCCAAGCTCTTTTTGGATGGCTGGCTGAAGGACTCGCCCAACGATGCTCACGCCGTCTTCATGCGGGGCGTTTATTGGCAGTGGCTCGGGGACCGCGACCAGGCCGAGTCGCAGTTCAAGAGTGCGGTGGAAATGCAACCCCGCCACGAACTGGCGCGAGCTGCGCTGGCTCGTCTACTTGAGCAGCAGCATCTGCTGGATCGTTCCTATGCGGAATACGAAGAGCTGCGCCGCCGCTGCCCCGCGAGCGAATCCGGTCCGGTCGGCATGTCGCGCATTCTCAGGCAAAGGACGCAATTGGATGCGGCCCGAGAGATCATGGCTCCGCTGGCAGCGCGTTCGGACACATCGCGTGACGTTGCTCTCGAGATGGGGCAGATCGAAACCGAAGCGGGGCGGTGCAGCGAAGCAATCCGGTGGTTCGGACTCGCAGACAACGGTCTTGCGGACGACGTGGATCTGCTGACCGCCGCCGGTGTCGCATTGGCCCTGGCCGATCGAGCCGCCGAAGCGGCTCCGCTGTTCGATCGAGTGAGTGATACGATTGCCAGATCGGGAAAGACATACAATCTGCAGGCGCAATTGGTCATGGTGCCGTCCGACGCCGCGGCTGCCGAGCAGCTGCGCGAGTTGCTGTCGCCGGATGCCGGCACGCAGTCCCAGTCGGTTACGGTGCTGCCCCCGCCTCAGATGCCCGCCGCGAGTGTTCCACCCGTCGGACGCGAACTGTACATCGTGCACTGCAGCGCATGCCACGGAGTCGACGGAAACGGAGACGGACGAGCTGCCCGCCATTTGTGGCCTCGTCCGAGGAACCTGCGCGCCGACCGCTTTCGCCTCGTCAGTTCAACCAACGGGGTCGCATCGAACGAAGATATCGTCGGCTGTTTGAAAACAGGCATGCCCGGCACGTCGATGAAGGCCTACTCGAGTTTGTCCGGCGACGAGCTCGAGGAACTGGCTCGCTACGTCACGACGATGCAACAAGCAGGTATTCGCAGGCGGTGTGAAAACGCTGCCGCGGAGGAAGGGGAACAAGCAGATGAAGCCGAAATCAAGATCCTGGTTGATCGGCTCACGACTGCGGAAAAACCGATCCATGTTCCGACGATCGGGAATTTGAATGCCGAGGCTGTCCAGCGGGGCAAGGTGAGTTACGTAAAACAGGGTTGCAAGTCGTGCCATGGTGCCGATGGCGTCGGGGTCCCGGAACCCGAGTTGAAGGATGACGAAGGTCGGGTGACGCGCTCGCGCGATCTTGTCCACGAACCCTTCAAGGGCGGAAAACAACCGTCGTCGATCTACCTGCGTCTCGCGGCGGGCATGCCCGGCACACCCCATCCCGCGTCGAGCACTCTGGGGGTGGCGGAGCTAATCGACCTCGTGCAGTTTTGCCGCTCGCTGACGCGACAACCCGAACTGGCCCTGACAAATCGGGAGAGGTGGAACGTCGCAACCGCACGGGCGTATTTGGAGAGAATCCAATAAAAAATGCCGATCCATCCGCGAGATGGCGGCGGATCGGCAGATTGCGACCGCGATTGAGTTTCATCAATTCAAGTCGAACTTGAGTTCCGTTGTCCCTTCCGCCACCTCGGCAGTCAGGCCAGACGTCGTTTCGGACTTGTACTTCTCGGGCAGCCCTTCGACAATTTTGCCCGAAGGCGGCTGCTGTCCCTTTTCAACGTATTTCCTCGATTCCTCTTCCGTCGGAGCGCCTTCGACCGTCGTCTTGGAAATCACCACGTTGTACTTTCCGGCAACGACGCCGTCACCTGCATCGAAGGTCGTAAACTTCACGACGCCGGATGGGTCCGACTTGCCGGTTGCTCCGTTGGCCTTCGGGACCGTAGGAATCAGCATCACGCTGGCTCCCTCCACGGGTTTGCCCTGAAAGGTCACTGTTGCAGTGACGGGCACCGTCTTGGGCCGATTGGGATCGCCCGATTTCGAGCAACCGGCTGCCAATACCGCCAGAGCGACGCACAGTCCGAAATAACGAGCACTCATCGACAGATCTCCGTGTCGTAATCGAGGGAACCGTGAAGAGAAACACCCGCCGCAGCTCGGGATCCGATTGGCGACCACAGGCGGCGGAATCAGCGACCCGATTCTATGCTTGCAGACATTCGCCAACAACCGCCCAGGACTTTTGATAAACCGTCCCTGGCAGATCACGCAACTACCTCCGGTGAATCACGCAATAACGGCTGCCGAGCCGCTTGCGATGTAAGTTCGGCACGAACGAGGCTTGCAGATATGGACTGAGAGAATGCGGGGGATTCATCGCCGCGGCAAGGAAGGTGCGTTTGAAATGATGAGTCC
>CAIPEB010000533.1 GCA_903863885.1 uncultured Planctomycetaceae bacterium
CAACCACTCGTGCTTGTCGTTTCCGAATTGCTCGATATCCTCCCAGCCTTCCGCCCCGGCAATAACAGCCAAGACGCTCAGTACAAGTATGTCGACCAGCAGATGAAGCTTCGTCCGTTCGACACGTGGATCTTCGACTCTTGAGAAACAAACGACCAGCGGCAGTGGCTTGGGCAAGGCTTGACCTCCATGATTGACAAACGTGTAACCTCAAACATGGAAATCCTTCGGTGCTAGCCTTCACTTAGGCAACTCCCGCCAGAATAATCACACTGTGTCGCGAGATGCGTTTGCCCTGGGTTGCGGGGGTATCATGGTGGGCGGCGGACGGGGCATCGCCGTGGATATCTCGTCGCTTTGCGTCGAGTCGGGTAGCGGCGGTAGGATCGACGGCATAAGCGGATTGGTTCCCAAGTCTGCTGTTCGGGCGTTCGTAACGAAAGTCATTTGGGGACGGACTGGTGGTCCGCTACCTGGAATAGCGATGAATAAGCCCAACCCAATGTCTGTCACTTCTACACCATGCACCTGCGGCTATCTCCAACGGATGGCAAACGACTCAAACAGTCCAATTGCGTACGACGAAACCGTCAACGAGTACCACTACCAGTCTCTCGGCGGTGCGCGACTCGCGATATATCACTGTCCGTGGTGCGGCGGCGTTGCGCCTAACTCGCACAGATCCAGTCTGTTTCATGAACTCAAACGCGAGTCATGCGATGCGATCTGTAACAGGACGGCATCATGTGCAACACTCGACGACGTGATCGCCATTCTCGGACAACCTGATGACGATGAGTACACCGGTGTGAGATACCACGAGAAGCCGGACCGACCACCACGCGTCGATCGGGTCCGCCGAATCACATTTCATGACTTGTACGAGGAGATGATCGTCTCCTTTGAGCAACGATTTGACGGGGCGATTGCCGTGTCGTTCAGTCCAAAGCCACTTGAGACTGGCAGATGATCGGACGGCATGCGGGTTGCCGAGCGCCGCTTGGCGACGGCGGGGCATGGGGGAGAGTGCGTCAATGGGCGAAAGGGTTCATCGATGGTTACTTGGCATTTTAATACTTGCGGCTATTGCTGGGGGCTGGTATGTCTACCGTGCATTTAATCCACCCTCCGGAAACCACATTATTTTAGTTAACAGCTCTGGCGCACAGTTGCAGTCACCTTTGACGATCATGTTTTGTGGTGGTGATGCAAAGCCGTGGAAGATAACGCTTGTGCCACCACAGCATCTTGGAGCGTCACGGTATTCATGTCTGGTCGTCGACGTCGAGAGGGCCTTTTTTTATGGACGCATCGTGGTCATTGATGGAAGAGGATCTGAAATCTGTAATTATGAGTTTGGTCCTCCGGGACGAATTAATCACACCGCAATCGTGTTCTGCCCAAAGAACCGTGAGACCGGTGACTCAGTCCTATTCGACGGGTTCTGGGGTGGTTTGCCCGCTGACAGTTATACGGACCCCGCTTGCGTCAAGGATGCCAGGAAAAAAAGATGGTATGAGCTGACCGAATAGCGGAAACCAGGCTGGTCGTGTCGGTCGGCCGCCGTGGCGAAGTTCATCGGCAATCTGATTTTCGAGGGCATCGGGCGATTGGATTTCGTTAGTGACGGGCCAGACGCGAGCGTCGAGGGGCCCGCACCGTTGCGTGGCGACCGTCGAACTCCGAACGCAACGGGCGGTGCAGCGGCGAAGGCGTGGCCACGCGGGTGCCCGATTGCGGGTGTAGGAAACTCCCCGACTGCGGGCGGGCGGCGGCGGCTGTACGATGGGGGCATGAGATGAGCAAGACGAAGGAGCATCGGAGAAAGCCGAATGCCGAACTCGACGTTGATTCTGGCAGGAAGTCACGGGGAACTGGGAGGCAGCCTTGCCCATCGAATTCCAGCATCGAACACGGCTTGTCCGGCGAGGGACATGCGGCTCCGCACTTGGCTAATGGGTATTGCGTGTTCTGCAATTGTGATGCCGATCACCTGAGTACAGCACCAATGAAGCAAGCTGACGAGGCAACCGCGAAGCGTCGCTGGAGGTGGCCTCAGTTTTCTCTCTGGGAGTGTTTGCTTACCGTAACTGTGCTCGCGGGATTGTGGAGTATTCTCGCTCTTCGTGAGGATGCCGACGAACTGGTCGGTTCAATTCTCGGGAGCTTGGTACTGGTATGGTGCTTAGTTTGCTGGAGGACTATCCGGCTGAATTCACCGCTCTTCAAGATTCGCAAGAAGAACTGGGAGCCATGCGACCAACCGAGAACGCCGGACCAAGAGACGGAAAATGAGTGAGCGGCAAGCCAGTCGAGAGCGGCGGGAGGCGTGCGGTCGAGGTGAACAGCAATGCGGGTGGCGCGACCTGTCGGCAGGACCGCTGACCGAAAAACGATTCTGGGTCAACGGGGTGCATTCGGGGAGGGCTCAGGATGGTCTCGGCTTTCGTCCGTCACCCGGAGTTCGATTTCTTGACCACTTGACCGCCGAAAAATGCAAAGATCTTGCAGTGGTCGCGCACTTCGCACCGTCTGTCTGGGAGGGAGAGGCAGTTGGAGGGCCTGGAGGCCCCGCGAGATTACAGCGTCAGCCGCCAATGAGGTGTATGTATGGTTCGAATTCAACACACTGCGGTGCCAACGTTCCTGCGCAGACGCTTCGATTCGGTCGCAGTTGCGAGCCGACAACGCATCGTAGCCTTGGCTTCACTCGCTTGCTGTTTGGTCACATTGATGGCCAGTGTGACTCTCTTGGCCGGTTGTCGCACAAATGACAGAGCCGAAGTCATTCAAGTCGGCGGTCCTGACTCGAAACGAAATCAGAAGGGTCTGAAGCTGGTTCTGGTCGGACGGACTGAGCAGCACAGAACGGACATTCGTGTGACGTTGCGCGTGTCCAATCAAACAGAAACGCCGTTATCTTTTGACAAGAAGTCTTCTACCTTTGTCCTTTGGACCGTCGTTGGTGACGATGGCCTGCCTCTCGCTCCGCGATATGTCAGGAGCATCGAAAACACGCGGGACGTGAAAGATAAGAAGAGGTTTGCGGTATTACAACCTGGCGAACGGCTGGACAACGATATCGAGTTAACCAAGGCCGTGCAGTGCTTTGAAACTGGCTGGGGTACTTCGGTATCGCGAGAAGGAGATTTCGTACATTCGCCCACTGCGTCCGAGCACGTCGAGCGCTATGAAATAGCGGCACCGTCAAAAAAGGTCACGATAAGGGCAGAGTATCTCTTGGATCAGGTCGGAAGGGACAGTTTCTGGTTCTGGTTTGGATACAGCCCCACGGATGTGCTCCTCTGGCAAGGGCACAGCACATCTAATTCTCTGGAGGTACGGCTGTCGGAATGAATCGACGGTGGGTGGACTGCTGACCGTTCGGCCGACTGTCGCGTCCCTTGATCCGGCCTGATCAGAAGGACTACCTGAAACGTGTCAGAATCAAACCCCTACTCTGCATCGGCTGTCGGAATCTCACCCAGCGACGCGTCGGACATTCGATTGCGCCGAATCCGCCTGGTTTCAGGCTTAATCATTCCCGCTTCATTACTCGCCGGTGTATTTTGCACAGCCATTGGCATGATGCGGGCGTTCAATAGGCTTGCCGTCGCCGGTAGCGCCAATCCGAGTCAGCTTGCAGGCGACATTTCAGATGCACTCATGATTACGGTGTTTTCGCTTCCGGTTGCGGGAATCGCTTTTTGTGTATGGATTTGGGTCACCGTGATGCTTCGACGGAAACGGAGTCTTGAACTGAAGAGCACGCAAAATTCACAATCCGGGGGAGACTCGGAGAAGAACATCGCAAGATGACTCTTGGCGAGACCCGTCGGCGACGCGGGCCCCGAGGCAGCACGCAAGCAGCGGGCTGTCCAGTTTCGATCGCGGACACGCATGGCGGGCGCGGCCGGAAGGAAAGATGGCGAAGGGCCGCACAGGAATCGTCAAACGCCGACAGCGTGCGGGCGGTTGCGGGGTATCATGGTGGCGGCAGGCGGCGGCGGTGCTCAGACGGCGGACAGTCGACATCCTCGTTTACATGGCGGCCTGGCCGTGGATTGTCGGGCGGCGGGAGTACGGCCAACTACCTAACCAGATTTCGCCCCCCAAAACATCAGGTGCGACCCGATGCAGTTACCACCAGCGTATCGGCAACAGATTAGGCTGTCGGACATGCTTCTGCTCGTTGCAGGGATCGCAATCGGAGCAGCCTGGGTCCGATCCTGGTGGATCGAGACTCGGATGTCGCCTATGACCTCGCAACAATGGCCAGCCAACGCAGGGATTCTGGAATTGTCCTTTGTTGCGATCGTTGTCGGAAGCACTTATGCGGCACCCATCGTCCTGCTATTCCGTAACATGTCGCCGCGAACACGAGGCAGTGTCAGTATCGGAGAGTTGTTGTGGCTGGGCCCGGTCTGCCTTCTGGCTGTCCGGTATGTCGCATTCAAGCTGACCCAAGGCGTCGGCGTCACATCCATCACGCCACTCGCACTTTACTACATGTGGATGGGGGCAAACGTATTGCTGTCCGCGATTGCCGCATTTGTGCTATGTGTGTTCGTGTATCGGTTCTTTGTTGGGCGCTACGGCCGATGGACCGACGTGTTTGGCTGTGCCAGTTGTGCGATGAACGGCGTGTTTCTCGTTTTCTACATGATCGTCAGTCCGATCATCATTTAGGCAAGCGTCACGGTCCGCTGCCGCCGACAAGTTCACGCAGACCGTCACGCCAACGGAAGCGGGCGTCAAGTACGAAGATCCTACCCGCGGGTGTAGGATGCGGGGCGGGCGGCTAAGTCCGACACCATCGCTGGCTTGCGACGGCGGGGCGTGTGGCATCGCCACCTTCGTTCCGGCCGCTAAGTCCACGCCTGTAACATGGGACACCTTTGCCCACATGTGAACTGCGAAAAGTAACGTGACGCGTTTTCCACTGGCGGCATGACGATCAATACAGCGACTGCTAGAATCGGCGCGGAGTGAGGCGGTTGTCGACAGCGTTTCACATCTGCGGCGCGGGGTGATGGCAATGAAATGGCCATGGGAAACGTTTGGGATCAACGCACCGCACTCGATGCCAACGGAGAATCCGCCGAAATGCCATGATGCCAGGGCGGTCCTCGAATGCCTCAACCTTGAGGAGTCGGCCAGCGCATGCGTGCATTTCTATGACTCCCTTGGAAGGGCTGTCGTGGTATCGGACAGAACGCCGCCAAGTGAAATAGTCAAAATGGCCAGCCGACAATCCGGTTGGGACATCGACGTTTACCCGGCCTCGAAATTGTCTGAAATGCAGCAGCAGGCTGTCCAGGACTTTGCCTCGCTTGATTCTGTGAGCGACGAGTTGGCAATGAAACTGGTGGACCAAGGCTACTTTTCTTTCGACGATCTGTCCGTCATCAATCCCGAGTTCTTGTCAAAACTCGGTGTGTCCGACATGGCGACGGTTGAGGCAATCATTGCGGAAGCGGAAATCCGAGCTCAACCATCAAAGAATTGACCGTCGAGGCACCGAGTTCTGACTTACTCCCACGTCACTCAATCCCCACAACTCCGGCCACTCCGCATGAAATCCGCCTTTTCGGCCCCCCTGGTCGGTGAGCCGCCCGCGCCGCGCACGTTGATTTTCAGAATACGGAATACGACATCGAAAGGAAGCACGGTTCGTTAATGGTCTCGGAAAGTGGACTCGGCAGCGGCCGGTCGGCGATAATGGGTGGCAGACGTTCCGCGAAGCAGTGTGGCGAGTCGCGGCCGCCGAACGCCCAGGGGCTGATGTTCGCGCAGAGCGGCAGCCTGCTGCGAGTTCATTGCAGCGACGGACCGGAGCGTACTTTGAAGGAAGTCGCCGATTCGCGGCCGAGAAGTGCGATGTGGAGTCCTGACCTGTTTGACCGCTCGTGAACTTAAGGTGATCGGGGATCACGGGGATGAACATGAAGCTGACGGCGACTGCTCGGCATTCGTGGGCACCGGCAGCGGTCGTCGTTCTTGCAGGATTCACTGCGTTCGTGGCAACCGTGTCGTGGTTTACGACTGCGTATCCGGCGAATCGGTGGTGGGAACCGGCCAGCTTGTACGTGGGACTCGGTGGATGCGCCGCGACGGGAATCGTGTGGCCGCTCGTCAGGCCTTCGGCCGACCGTGAGCCCTGGCAGTTTGGCGAATGGTTGTGGATCGCAAACGGGATGGTGTGGACTGTCAATTTGACGTTGACCGTTGCACAGGTAAGTGAAGGGCTCGCCGTCGCGATGTGGAGTGCCACGCACCTCTTCACGGTGGCAAGTGTACTTCTCGGCGTGGGTTGGCTCGCTCGAAATCGACGAATTACCAGCGGTGCAGACAGCGCGTCATTTGTGCGTGCCTGTGGTCTCGTTTTGCCGCTGTTTCAGGGAGGATTGGCAGTGGCCGCGGTCGTACTCGGCCCTGGGCCGTGATGTTGCCGAAAGACAATTCCCGACAAGCACGCCGGTGATGCTTGCGTCGCAGGATGATCTGGAGTAGCCCGAAATGGGGTCGCCTTACTTCGCTTGGACGGCAGTTCTCACGTTTGCAGCACCCGTGTTTGCTCAGCACGAGGCGCCGGTCCAGCCCGTTGTTCAAGAGTTCGCCGAAATGCAGTACCGGCAGGAGACGGTGTGTGCCGGGCAATCGAGGCGCTACTTTCTATCGGACGTGCTGCTGCTACCGTCTCGCGAGTGGATTGCCTTCGTCGTTGAGGGAAATCATAACGATTCTGAGTGGACGGAACCGGTTGCGGTAGGCATCTATCACGTGGCGTCCGGTCGGAAGCGTCAGTTTGCCTTTCCGCTGCATCGTGATCTGGCACAGCGATGGGTTGCAGCGGAACTTATTTCTCTGGACGCCCACCGTTGTGGAATCGTTGTCGCATTTTCGCCGCTGTTTGGCGATGAAAGGGCAGAACGGCCCGCACAGGAAGGGAACGTGCGTACATCCGAAAGACGGCCGTCTCGCAACGCAGCCGATTGGCACTATTTCCTATGGGAGTGGAATCTGACCTCGGATGAGGTGCGGTTCAGGGGGGCCTTGAACCAGGTGGTGAGTTATATCGCGCCGTATATAAAACTCGGGGAGTGTGAAGTCAGTTGGCGGCGAACATCCGCCGACAAGCTGGACGGCGATTTAAGCCTGCGCGACCGATCATCTGGCGGCACTGCGGCGGCGCGTCTGAGACTTGGCCAAGGGAGTCTCTATTCCGACGGCGTTACGTGCGCACCGACGTCCAGACCGTGTGCGTTTGCAGTCTGCGATGCCTTGGATGTTGGCAAGGGTGCCGTTGAAGTGCGGTGTATCGATGCGAATGCACCAGGCGGGATTCGGTGGCGGATCGGCAAGGGTAACTTGGAGGCGGCTGTGGGGGCAGGTGTCGTCGGCGCGGCATTTTTGCCGAACGTGGAGTCTTCGACACTGCCGTTGCCGTTGTTTGTTCATCGGATCGTAGATGAAAAGTGCTTTAGCCACCTGTTGTTCCTGGATCAGAAGACGGGAGATATCGCAATTCGGAAGTACAGGTTGCCGCTCGACACACTGTATCCAGAGTTGCCGGTCATGTCCCGGGACAACAAGCATCTGGCGATCGGCGCCTGTGAAACTGTTGAAGTGAACGAGGACGGTGGCCTCGTGCGCTATTGCTGCAAGGTGCAGGTGCGGGTCGTAGATTTGGATTCCGGTGAGTCACGAAAGATGGAGGACCTTTCCGACACGCTGGTAACGCCTTCGCTGCGAGGTTTTCTTGACGATGATCGGTTAGTGTTATTTGACGAAGGTGAAATTGTGCTGTTTGACATGCGCGGGAAACCGCATTTGAAGCGACTCGTCCAAATGTTCGGCTCATCAGATGTCGAAGAGTCGAAAGTGAGCGAGTCGGAGAGCGGGCGAAACACACCGATACGGAAACCCTGTCCGCAAGAATAACAGGGAGCTAACCGTTCGTCCAACGCCGCCGGACCAAGCGACCGGAAGTGACCGAACGACCCATCTGGCGGTGGCGGTTAGAGGCAAGCACCGTTGTGTGGTGACCGTCGAATGCCGAACGTCGCGGCCCGTTCCGCGGCGGCAGCATGTTCACACCGGTGCACGCGGGTGCCCGATTGCGGGTGCAGGAAATTCCCCGACACCCTGCGGACGGCTGCGGGTATAGAATAGGGGGCATGGGCTCTTCCCGTAGTGCGCATTGCGGATCGTGGTGGCATGTGCTGGCATGGAGTTCCCAATGATGCCTCCGGGCTGAACGCAGTGAGAACGATCAGTGGGCTTCATTTCTGGACGGATGGCAGGGCGGTAAAATGAGCGTAACGCATGGTGGCTCACGCGATCGACCGGGTTGACCAAGAGAGGGCGGCGAGTTCATGGTCTACTACAATTTTGAACCGGACGACGGCGATTCCATTGATGACTCGCTCGAAAAAGTCCGAGGGATAATCACACCGGACCTCATTGAAAGGCATATCCGCCAGGCGGCATTGTTTTGCTGGGCGAACTTGCCCGCTGAACAACGAAACATCGATGATCTCGAGCGCCGTATTCAGGGGGTTGTCCACAAAGTCCTGCACTCTGTGCGTGCGGATTTCGACAGAGCCGGGCCCAAGTGGTCGTTGACTTCCGATTGAGGCCCGAGTCATGGAAGGAATTGCAGTTGCTTTGAGCTGTCGCGGGACATCCTGTGGCAAGAACATGCGTCTGACTGTCGCGTGTTGGCCGCGCCGCATCCAGCTTCTCCACATGTCGGCCCGGCTCCATGTAGGGAAATCCCCGATACGCAGCGGCGGAAGATATTTTCTCAGGCGGGCAGCGAGTTGTTCACAGGGATGCCGGAGCGTAGATTGGCGGGCAAAGGGAGGCGTGCGTGTGGAAATGCAGCGGGCCGATACCGAACAGCTGAGCCTGACGCCCGAAGTCCAGTACGTCTGGTCGCCGCGCTACGTTGCCGCGGCCGTGCTGCGGGATCGGAACACCGATGCCGACGGGCCGTGCGATGACGAGCGGATCTACTATCTAAACGACGCCAACTTCCACGTGACGACGCTGGTGGCTACGGACGGAGATGCCGTGGGCGGTTTGTGTACGAGGCGTACGGGACGGGGACGATTATGATGATGACTATGACAAGTGATCGTCGGCGGTTGCGGGTTCTTCTCGATGAGATCATTACTGCCATACTGCTATGTCTCTAACATTCGACGCGAACCTCTTCTGGCTTTTGAATGTCGTTGTAACCTTTAAGGTCTCGTTGCGATTCATTGCCGATGGCCCTTCCTCTGTCGCGGCTCGATTCCATATGGTTCCCCATAGGATGGACGATCGCAAGCTAATAGATGCATTGTCAGAACTGTTTCGCGAGGGTCTTATTCTGGCCGACTTGCAGGATATGTCACCGGTCCCGGTGTGCATCCACGAGAGTGTGGCGATTACAAAGAACGATATGATAGAAATACGTAATGGCGGCGAGATCGACTTCTGCTATTACTTGACGGCAAAAGGAGGCGCTGTGTGGGAGTCAATCGCTGTTCCCGACTGGCGTCTTTTTTGGGACGAGTGGACACTCGATGACAATCACGACGGCGACGAGTGGACAACGATCGTGATCGAGTCTGCGTCGAGTGAAACGCTCCTTCGCGTTATCAAATGGCACGAGGGAATGTGCACTTTTGACTCCTGGGACCAGCGAGCGTTGAAGACGCTTATTCCTTGGCAAGCGACGTACTGGAAATCGCTGCCGACTGGGGTGAGTGGCACCTTTCGGTACAAGTTCAGCGTATCGAATTGCGTACATCCCTTCAGCACCCTGAGTGACGTTGGAGTGTGGTGCGAGCGAGGATTTCACTTGTCGCAGTGTCGGCAATTGGTGAGTATTCCGGGTGAATGAACCTGCAATCATGTTCGCAAGAAGAACAGGGAGGTAAGCCACCAACCGAGAACGCCGGACCGAGCGACGGGAAGTGAACGAGCGACAAGCCGATCCCAGAGCGGCGGGAGGGCGAGCGACCCGTGGAATAAAACGTCGAATGCCGAACGTAGCGGCCCGTTCAGCGACGAAGGCGCGGCAACACGGATGGCGAGTTGCTGGTGTAAGAAGATCCCCGCCTGCGTGCGGGCGGCTGCCGGGGTATCATGGGGGCGTCCGCCGCCGGTGGTCACATGCGGACGGGCGGGATGCCGTGTGGAAAGCGGCGGGAGGTGTGCGGTCGAGGTGAACGGCACTGCGGGCGGCGCGAACCGTCGACGGGAGCACTGACCGAAAAATGATTCTGGGTCAACGGGGTGCATTCGGGGAGGGTTAGTCGAGCTCGGCTAACCCTCCGTCACCCGGAGGTCTGATTCTCGACTACTTCAACGCCGAAAAATGGCAGAGATGTTGGGGGGGGGGCCGCAACTTGAAACCTGTATCAGTTCGCTGAGCATGCGTCTGCCCGTCTCACGGATCCACTGGGCCAATTTGTCGGCCACCGTTTCTTGATGGCTTTATTGCGGTCGAACTGTGGGTAGTCTCTATTTGTGTCGTGAGGTTTGGGTCGATGTAGTTGAAATGCGATATCTCCGGCGGATTGCATAGCGTGCAGAACAATGCTTCTATCAAGTTTCACGCCTCTCCGCTCAACAATAACCCTATTTTAGCGCGTCAGTGGTGTGCTGAACTGAAGAGCACTTTCGACTTTTGTTGGAATCCGCAGTGAAGATGTTTATGGATCCCGCAGAAGAGCCTTTCCTTGATTGTTGCAGTCGCACGCATCGGCGATTGATTGCTGGCCGATGCGCCTGGTGCGGAGCGGAGATAATCGAAGGTGAGACGGCATCCGCTTGGTTGGAACGAACCTTACAGCAAGAACGCGACGAGAAAGACAAACAGATTGAGTTGGCCAGCGCCATCGCAATCGTTGACCACCACGAAGACGAGCTGCCAATATTGGTAAACCTTCTCGATAGCGAAGATCCAGGCATTCGACAAGCGGCGGCAGCAGCGATAGGAAGGATGGGGCCCACCGCAAAGGATGCAATCGACGATCTTGCGCGCTTACTCAAGGACCAGGTGCCCACCGTTCGAACGGCAGCGAAGGACGCGATTTGTGCAATAGCCAAGCCGTCTCCAGACAAGGTCAGCGGAATAGGCCTAGATCGGGGTGAAGGGGGGGCCGATCTGCAAGTAGACGGGTGCGTTGGACCTGGGGACCGGGGGGCGGGAGGTGAACAAATCTCGCGAGAAACGAAGAACACACTCCAAGACAACGAGACGAACTGTTCGCAAGACGAACAGGGAACTAAGCCCCCAACCGAAGACGCCGGACCGCCCAACCAGAAGTGAGTGAGCGGCCAGTCGTGCGCGAGCGGCGGGAGACGGGCGGTCGATGTGAACGGAGGCACCAAAGTGAGTGGGCGGGCGCTGATCGCATGCTGGGTGGAGGGGCGCATCGACGGATGGTGAGATGAAATCTTGAATCTGGATTACGACGCGCACGTACGATTTTCGCACAACTGCAACCTTTCGCCGGTGGCGTCATGCAACGACTGACTACGTCTGTCTGGACGACGCGTGTATTGAACGGAATTCTGGTCGTTGGCTCTATTGCCGTGATTTGGGCGGTTGCAGATGTGTCGTCAAGGCCGATAGTTCACGAAGTGACGTTCGATACATCGTCCGAGTGGGGGCGGTATTTCCTGGAAAGATCCGGGTTCGCGGTGATGAAGATCGACGCATTGCGCCGTTCGCGTCAGCGAATTGACTACGTGTCGATTGTAGGAAAGGACCGCCCGTTGAACTGGTTTACCGAGATGGGTTTCGATGAAATACACCGGACACGTGCAAACAGCGCTGAAATCTCTTTAACGGGTCTTGTACGGGTGGGTGACGGAAACCGTGTCGATGCAGTTGCGATGACTCATCACAAGGCAACCGGGCAACTGTTTTACTATTTGCCGGATATCGGCGTTTTAATTTTCTCGCGAATCAGTGAGTTCGGTTACGATGATCGAGGTAACCGTTCACCTCCGTAATACGGTGGAACGCGGAAGCGGGAACTGCAATGGAGCGGCCTCCGGCTCCACTGGCCCTGGGGGAAGCGAGGGAGAGTCCGTCTCAGAAGAGCCGGTGATGGGGCGGGTCTTCGGATGTCGAGAAGTAGGTAGGAAAGACGATGGTGAACACGACCATAAAGCCGAGTTGGCTTCGTGTTGCCGCGCGTGCGTGCATCGCTACCGCGGTTTCACTGCTTGCTTCCTGCCTTTTCTGTGTCGCGGTCAATTACGAAACATTGGCATTGGGGCTCCTCGTGGCCCCGTTCGTCCTCCCTTCGGTCGTGCTCTATCTCTTGGTACAACGACTGGATGGCAGCGTTGGAGCGAAATGGTTGGCGTTTCTCGGGCCCGCAGCGGTGATCGCAGCGCCCTTCGTATACGGATATTGTTTTGCCAGTGCTGAAGCGATTGCAGACGGTGCTGATGAAATGCTTCTGCTCGCGATTGAGTGTTTTGGAATTGGCCTAATCGCATCTGGCTTGTGGATCGGCCTAGGCGACAAACTTCGCGGGTCTCGATAGCGCCCTGAATTCCTCCGCGATGGAGTGCGGTGGTAATTGATTCCCTGGCAGCATGCGGGGAATTGCGGGAGACGGATGCGGGGCGGGCCAAAACTGTGAGAATTGGCACGTTGCGTCGGGCTCCGACGAACTCCAATTACTTGCGAGAAATGCGCATGTGCCGGACAACTCGCCCGACACATCGCCCCGCGCGTCGCGCAAGAGACGGCTCGTTATCGCTGCCCGCTTCAGGGCGGCGTTCCCGGTGCAAGGCGAATGTGAACGTGAATGCGGCAACCGCTCCAAGCAAGATGCATCCGGAAATTAACGCATCTTCTATTTTGTGATTTCCGAAGGTAAATGGCACGTGAAACACCCGGGAACCCGCCACAAATCCTGCGAAAGCGCCCGCGAAGGTGGCAACGGCCAAACGCACTCGAAACTCGACGGCAGACCTCGCGTCGCGCTTTGGAACGACGTTCTCGGTGATGCGTGGAGTTTCGTACGGGTTATCTGTCATACAAAGAGCCACACTTCGTAATGCGCCGCAGACTCCCGGCGACGGCATCTATTCTTGATCAACCGTGAATCTGGTGGCCAGATGCCCGAGCGTCGATAACGTGCCCCAGCAATCCGTTCGGCTTTGAACAACTGCTGATTCTGGCCGTCAGCAAGGGCGGGCCGAACTCGGCTAGACTTGCCTCCTGCGTCGCCGCGTCATCACGAAGTGCAACACCAACACTGCCCCGCCAACCGTGCAACTCCAGATGAGTACATCGACCCCAACAACGACGGGCTGCTTCGCCATCCGGGGGCACAGATCGAAACTCGAACCAGTAGCCTCCACTCTGCGGAAGGCCAGAACGCCCAAACCGTCGTGACCGGGATACGCGGCGTACCACTGACAATATTGTGTCAGACCTGCCACGATGCCGGGCTCTGCGAATACCTTACTGTTGGATGATGCGAACTCGCTCGGATCAAAACCCGAGTCCCGAAGCCAACGGTAGGCATTGTAGTGAATGTAGCTGGGGACAGCGTCGACAGCGTCTGGGGCGTTCGTGCTCTTGCGGCCGAGCAGGCGGAGCAGTGGCAGCCTGTCATCCGGCGTGGGCGGAAGGTGAACCGTAACTCCATAGTCCAGGAAGCCATCCCTGATCCACTCCTCCTGCGACCGTCCGAGGTTTGCGTCGGTCCAATTGGCCCATGTGTCCATATACCGGTTGGCCATCAATGCCAGGGCATAGTCCGTGCAACCACAGTGGCGGAAACCGTCGGGATGCCGAATACGAGCATCCAGCCACAGAAACCACTTCTTGTCGCCGTAGAATCCGATGCGATCGCCTCGAAAGCAGAGGTCGGGTGAACTCCCCACCCGTCTGTAGTCTTCCTGTTCTTCCTTCCAGCGAGCCGCTTCGGAATGCGCGGCGCGCCAGGCCGGATCAATCAAGTGACGCGTCGGGGCCAGGCGGTAGTGCCACCAGTAAGCGGCCAGCAGTCCCATGACCATGAGACCGAAGCCAATCGCGGCAACGACAGATCGGAAGTAGCGATACAGTCGTTTCATGGCAGGTTGGCGCACTCTGTGGCACTAACCGTCAGAACGTTGTTTTTCCCGCAAAGTCCGGCGACCGACGGGAGCGGGTTATTCACCCGGTGCGGCAGCACCGATTTGGCTGGCGGTCCTACCGCCCTGCGATTGTGCGGCAGAACTTCGACCCCGGGTTCCTTCGTCGGAGCGATTTCTTCGGCAAAGGACGCATGCTGTCCAACCGTGAATCTAGTGGCCAACTGATGACAGGTCAAATTTGCATGTCGACGTGGTCCGACCCAACATTGCGATATCCCCGAGCAGTGCCCGCTCGCCGCTCCGGAAAACTGGACTCGGCAGCCGCCGGTCGGCGATAATGGCGGCAGACGTTTCTTGGTACCGCCACCAACCCAACAAGAAATCTTCCTGCTCGCAGGAAGAACTGGGAGCTAAACGTCCAAATGGAAATGAAACGTTGGCTGACTTGCTGTTCTTCGACGTTCGCCGTGGCAATGCTTGCACTGTGCATATCTGCCAGGTCACAGGACATCGCGAATGGAATCAGCAAGGTAAACAGGACGGCAATTGTCGCTGCGGATGTGGACTTCCAGCGAGTGACCATGTCCAGAATCGAGGAATTGGAGCAAGACCCGAATATCGGCATCGCTCTGCGGGCAAGCTGGGAGCGAGTTCGCCGCACGGCGTCCTCGCACGACGTGCCAAGTCCACAACCGGTAGGTCGGAACGAGCTTGAGCGGTTCCTACGGCTTGTGGATGCGCGCCTCAAGGTACCCGTCCCGACTTGGTGGAGTGAGATGACTTTGACTGCGCAGGCATACAGCCGCGACAACATCTTCTTCCTAAGCCCAAAAGATGCGCCTTATTATCAAAGCGATTCCGGAATATTGGTGCCGAAAGACTTGACCGTCGTTCGGTCGGCGTCCGGCGTGCTGATCGCGACGTCAAACAAGTACCAAATCACTCCGAAAGTGTTCGACGAGATTTCGCACGGGACGTCTCCGATTGCTCTCAGTGCCTTGGTAGACGAAACCCGTGCGTTCGTAGCGATCCACACTACGAAAGGCTTTTCTTATCGATTGTTCGCAATCGACCGAACGAACACGAGCGTCTTATGGTCGTCGCAAGTCAAAGCGCATACGGTGCCGTTCGGAGTTTATTCGGGATTCGGGTTTCACTTTGTTGCTCTGGTGGAGAAAGGTGAACTCCTCTACGTTTTTGGTGCAGCGGACGACTCCGTTTACGTCGAAGCGTTCTCGACCGACAACGGCACAAATGTCTTTCGGTTTTGCACTTCGATATAAACGCGATGTCTGCCTGGATCGTGGTCGAACGTTGGAACGTGAAAGTGGCGGATGCTCGCAAGCGGAACAGGGAGCCAAGCACCCGCCGCCGCCGGACCGCCCAACCAGAGTAGAGTGAGCGGCAAGCCAAGCGAAAGCAACGGGAGGCGAACGGGCGAGGGGACCGAGGAACCAACGTGAGTGGCTGTCACTGATCGCAGAAGGTCGAGATTCGGGCGTGCCAATGTGATGAGCCGAGTTGGAACCGGGACACGGCGAGTGGAAATCTGAGATACGAAGACGACAACTATGCGATCCTGCATCCCGCTGATCATGCTGCTGCTGACTTCCGTGGCCTGCCGGGCCGACAAGTCCTTGAAATCCGACAACGTCGCCGTTGAACTCCCGTCGGCCAAGGACCTGCTGCGAAAAGCCAGCGAACTTGCCGCCGAACAAGATGAGGCCCAACACTTTTGGACCATGAGATTGCTGCTTCAAGTCCGCGAGTTACAGATACGGGCTGGGGACTACGACGGCGCCCGGAAGTCAATTCGCGCCTCGGCGGACCCCGAGGGGCTTGTTCACTTAGCGGAAGGTCTTGCCGCTGCTGGCAGACGGCAGGAATCGCTTGAGGTGCTGCGCGAACTTGGATCCAATCATGGTTGGCGGCAGGAATACCTCGACGATGGCGTCCTGCTACGCTGGATCGAACACCTCATCGCAGCAGGCGAGATTGAACGCGCGGAGCACGCCGCCGGACAGCTCAAGTCGGAGATGTATCGGCCGGACGCGTATCGGAAGTTGGCCGTCGCATATGCGAAAACCGGGGAGCGATCAAAGTCATCCCACTATTTCAAACTCGCCGTCGACGCGGCCCTTGAGACAAGTGGCTATGATCGCGCTAAAGCGTTATGGGAAACTGGCGAAGCTCAGCGATCCGTGGGGGCAACGCACGAAGCTCGGACGACGATCAGCTTGCTTCTCGAATCCGCTGACAAAATGGAAATATGGGCACAGGTAGCCGCCCTGCGTGAAGCCGCCGTACTGTTCGCACACCTGGCGGACCGGAAAGAGTCTCGCTCCCTGTTTCAGCGCGCGATTGCTTCGCGGCAACGACTCGCTGCCGCCAACAAGGTTGGGGCACTTGAGTTAATAGCGATTGCTCAGTCGCGTGTCGGTTATATCGACGATGCGTTAGAGACGGTTGCGACGATCTGGCACAGCGAATCGACCGTCGCTCAAGACGGGGAACGTGAAGAGGCCCTTTTGGCCATTGCCAAGGCCCAGCTGGCGATGAACAATCCTGACGGAGCCGAACGCACGGCCCGTTCGATCACGCATTTCCTTCAGTTTCGCGATGATTCTCTCCACGCTGTCGTCGAGTATTACGTCCAGAAGAAAGACTTCAAGAAAGCCTTAACCGCTGCGGAAAGCGTAAATAACCCTTCACGCATGGCGTCCGCCATTCTCAAAGTTGCCACCGCGTACGCCAGATCGGGTGACCGGAAGACTGCGGAGGAGGTCGCATCGCGGATCAAACTCACGAGCGAATCGAGCCTCCCGGCGCTATACAGTGATCGAATATTCGACTTTCGACAACCGGAAACTTGGGTCCAGAATTACGACATAGAGTTCGCGTTCACGCTTGGATTGTCCCAGCTCTCGGAAGAACGAACGGCCGAACTGGCTGCGAGCGCCATGACATTGGCCCAGACGATTCCCCTTGAGCCGAAGCCCGACTACGCTGCGCTGCTGAATGACGTTTGGTCGGACGCAGTTATCCAGGCCCTGGCCCGAGCCCACGCGGCCACGGGCGACGTAGCGGAAGCCCTTGCCTGGGCGCATCGCATCGGCAGCGACCGGAAGGTCGCCTCAGCAGAAGATAAAGAAGGGGCGCGGGCGCTGCAGAGACGAATCAATGCACTGATCGGCGTGGCCGAAGGAATGCTTGAACGATCCGCGAATGGCCGAACTGGTCCTCACGCTGACCCGCCTCCCTTGTAGGAAAATCCCTGACTGTGCGTTGGCCGTTGCGGGTGTACCATGGTGGCGTCCTCCGCCGGTGTTCACACGCGGGCTGGCCAAGACTGCGGGAATTGATGCGTGGAGTTGTGGAAGAGGATGCGGAACGTGTCCGTTACCCTAACCCCCTGACTTTCCTACCGTCACACCCGGCGGCAGTACAGCCAACTATCGAATCGTTTTCGGTCGGAACGATGATGCAGATCTGCAAGGTGGTACATCTCATCAATGGAACAGAACCCTTACCAACCTTCGGCGGCGGCCGCTTTGCGGCAAACGAAGAGGGGGCGGCGCAACGACGTCATCGCCGGGGCAATTGTTGGCACAGTTTTGAGTGTCTTAGTGGCAGGCTCGGGCGACCTCGTCATGCGTCTTGTCCAGATTCCGCCTCAACCCGACTGCGTACGTCGAGCGTTGCTGCAGGCAGTCGCGTGGATCGGTACAATCTGGCTTGGTCGTCGCATCCGAACTCGGCGACATACGCACGAACTGAGCGATGAGGCCGAATCGGAATAGCGATCGGCTCGCGCCGCAGTCGGTCCGGGACGACCTTGCGACCGCTGCCACGGAACGAAATGAACGGCCGCTATTTGCGCCGGACGAAATGCCACAAGAACTGTATCGAACCCACCACACGGCGTTGTCGGACTGCGATCTCTTGATCTTGGACGTGATGTTTAATCGCAGCGTCACATACCGCATGCTAACGCAAGAGCAATTCGCGCCGACATTCAATGCTCCGGCGCATACGCTTTCCAACGACGATCTGAAGGCGGCAATCCAGGAAATGCTGCGCGACAATATTGTCGAAAATACTGCCGGAGCGTCGGGGAGCGGTTTCTGCGACCATCTGGCGATGACGCCACATGGCGGTGCATTGTGGTCATTGGAACGTTGTCCCTCCTGGGATCGGTATTGCACCGAGTCGTACCCTGCCCTGGTACAGGGGCGTACTATCATGTCGGTTAAGGCCGTCTCAGCCGGTGTCCGCGATGACTTTCTGCGACTTTGGCCGGAGTCTCCGGCGCGTTGCAGAACGGCGAGAATCCGTGACATTGGACTGATAGGTTGGCACCCTTTCGGCCATGTTCACGTTGGACTTGCGAGTTACGACGAGCCCCGAGAATGGTCTTGCGACAAATACGACGACTGGCTGAAACAACATCGGGCGCATGTCGAACGCGTTGAGGCAGAACGCAGTTGGTGGCGAACGGTGGGTGAATTGCAGAAGTTTGTTCGCGCGTAGCCCCGCCGCATGATCATCCCCGCGAAGGGTCTGCTGGCGGAAAGCCTGTCCCAGCATGATTCGTTGTCTGGCGTCGATCGACAGCGTAGACTCGAGGACGTGAAGGGGGGCGGACGGGGCGAGGCACTCAAGGGCCCTACGCGATGGTTGTTCCTCGGCGAGCGCCGGTCAGGCCACGAGTTGTCTCTTTGGACACCCACGAGACACTCCTTCTGGAGGACCTGGTCGGCTCGATTGCAGCTAAGGTGAATTGCGGCGCGATTGAGCTGGTGGGTGAGCGGCGAACCGGCAAGACCACGGCACTTGCCCATCTGGCGTCGCTGGCGTTGGCCGAACGGCTCGATCTGCTGGACGACGCCCGGCCAATCGACGTGCAGCTGAACGTCGCCAACCATTTTGTCGTCTACACAACCTGCCGTTCTCTGGGCCTGACGGGCTTGCGCTATGAGCTTGCACCGTGGTGTCGCGACGACTTGATCGAATATCTTTTGTCAACACACCCGGATCGCTGCGCATCCGTCATGGCACGCGTCGCCTCGGACGACAATGAAGTCTTGCTGGAGGGCAAGCCGGAGTTGTACTGCATTGTGGCGGAGCAGATGGCTGCCAACGAAGCCGTGCCCGACATACGGGCGGCTCTGCGGCTGGGAATCGCCGCCAGAGCCGGGGACCAACTGACGCTTGAGGATGCATGTTTTTACTCGGCGGCTGTTCTTCTCGGCGAGCATCCGCTTGCTCAAAACCGGCAGCGAGAGATGCGAGACCGCGGGGTGAGCAGCGAGCTGTTTGACCTTCTCGCCAATCGGTGGGTTCAGATTCGCCTGACGGCAGATTACGTGGCGACGGTCCTCAAACGGAACGCCGAACATCCGTTTCCGATGGTCATACTGCCGAGAGCACTTGTCGCCGAAACGGCTCGGCTTGCCCACGGTGATCCGGAAATGCTGCTCTGCTTGCGCCAGCTTGTGGACGGCGGCGAAACGCAGCTAATGCCGATGGCGGCGAGTATTCTGCACGTTGCAGATCCCGCTTGGCGTCCGAACCGGAACCGCTGTAGTCATCTGGTTGGAGCCTATTTGTCCGAAGCGCCTTGGCAGGGCATCGATCTGCATCAATCGAACCTCCAAGGCGCCGATCTGCGCCGCGCTGATCTGCGAGCCGCGAATTTGGAGGCCTCGCGGCTGAACGAGGCAAATCTGCGGGAAAGCCGCCTCGGTGGAGCGAGAATGGCGAGTGTACTGGGGTTCGGAGCGGACTTCTCCCATGCGGATTTGACTCGCGCTGTGCTGACGGACGGGCGGTTTGCCGGGGCCCGTTTCGTCCGCTCGATTTTAAACGGGGCTTCCGCAGCGAACGCGGACTTTCGATGCGCCATTTTCGAGTGCGCTTCCCTCGCAGCCGCGGACCTGACCGGCTGCGACTTTCGGGACGCGTTGCTCGGGGAAGCCGATCTCCGCGACTCGGACCTGCGGAATGCCAATCTGTCGGAACAGATCCTGCGTCAGACATTGCTAACTGGAGCGAATCTGGCCAGCAGTGATCTCTCGCGCTGCGATCTGGAATTCGTTGAACTGCCGCGTGCATGTTTCCGGGACGCCGACCTCAGCAATGCCTGGCTGACTGGCAGTGTTATCAGAGGGGCAGACTTCCGGAATGCGCAACTCCGCCACGCCGGGTTGGCAGACATCGACTGGGAGGGGGCAGACTTGCGCGGTGCCGACCTGCGGGGCTGCTCATTCCACCTGGGGTCCTGCCGCAGCGGCCTGGTGGGCAGCCCGTACCCGTGCCACGGCAGTCGTACGGGGTTTTACACCGACGACTATGACGATCAGACCTACAAGGCGCCGGAGGAAATCCGCAAAGCCAATCTCTGCGGCGCGGACCTGCGCGGCACTTTGATCGCGAACGTCGATTTCTACCTCGTCGACTTGCGGGGAGCGAAGTATGACTCGGAGCAGGCGCTGCATTTCCGCCAATGTGATGCCATACTCTCCGACCGCGCAACGTGATTCGTTGGTAATCCTGTGAAGAGCCACGCACGGCCTGAAAATGCCTGGCCCGCATTTACCGTTTCGCCAATTGCCCTGGGTAATCGGTGTGAGTCAAATGTGGAGACCTGAG
>CAIPEB010000534.1 GCA_903863885.1 uncultured Planctomycetaceae bacterium
AGACGCCGATCGGCGGAGTCGAACTCGTACTCTGGAACGCGGCCGGCCAGCGGATCGCCAGCACCACGACAGGTAGCGACGGAACCTACCTTTTCTCGCGCCTGCACGGCGGAACGTACACGCTCACCGAAACTCAGCCCACCGGTTGGATCGATGGACTCGATGCGGCGGGCACGATTTACGGGGGCGCGGTCGGAATTGCCCATAACCCCGGCGATACGTTGAGCGGGATCGGCCTCGGCTGGGGCAAGAGCGGCATCGAATACAACTTCGGCGAACTTCTTTCCGGCACGCTGGCCGGGCGGGTTCACGAAGACCCTGATCGAGACTGCGTTTACGACGCGGATGAGAAACCGATTGGCGGCGTCGTCATCGAACTGCTCGATGCGAGCGGAAATGTGCTGAGAACGACGAAGTCCGACCAATCGGGAAGCTACCGCTTCGACAATCTGACTCCAGGGACGTACGAGGTTCGCGAGACGCAGCCGCAAGGCTATTTCCACGGCGGACAGCACGTCGGATCTCACGGCGGCGATGCAAGCCAGAAAGATCGGATCCGCGCGATTCCGGTCGGCTCCGGACAGGACCTGACGGAGTATGATTTCTGCGAGATTCCGCCGGGAAGCCTGGCGGGCCTGGTCCACGTCGACCTGAATAACAACCGCACACGGGAATCAAACGAGAACGTGATCGCCGGCGTGAAGCTCGAACTCGTCGACGAAAAAGGGGCGGTTATCGCGACGACAACCTCGGCCGCGGATGGAACATACAAATTCGACAATCTGCCGCCCGGCACCTATACGGTGCGCGAAACACAGCCTGCAGGCTATTTCGACGGCGGCCAGCGTGCCGGCAGTGGCGGCGGAGATATCGGCACACAGGACTTAATTAAGAGCATCGTGCTCGTCGGCGGCGCGCAGCTTACGGGCTACAACTTCTGCGAAGTGCCACCGTCGGAATTGTCCGGTTACGTTTTCCAGGACGGGGCTGCAATCCAGACGTCGGACGGGCAACTGCCCCCCGATATCTGGACGCTCCGCAACGGTCAGCGCACTGCGGACGACACGCCTCTGCGGGGCGTCGTACTCGAATTGCGGGATGGCCAGACAGGCGTCGCGATCGACGCCAGCAATGCCCTGCCGGGCCGTTATGCGGCCGGACCGATCCGCGTGACTACCGACGCCAACGGCTTCTATCGGTTCGACGGAATCCGCGGCAATGCGAACTATTCGATCTATGAAGTGCATCCGGGCGGGTACTTCGACGGCCTGGACACGCCGGGCACGACTTCCGGTGTGGCCATCAATCCGAACAGCGCGATTGACCCCGCATACCTTGAAAAACTCGTGGTCAATCCGAAGAACGACGCGATTATTCGCATCAACCTGGGCGTGGCCGTTGTGTCGCAGAACAACAACTTCAGCGAAGTGCAGGTTGAGACGATTCCGAACTGGAATCCGCCACTGCCGCCCGTGAATCCGCCCAGCAGTCTCCCTCCCATGCTGATGCCGCCGCAGGTGGCGATACCCGAAGCTCCCGCCGGCTATATCAATCTGGTCGCACCGGAGGCCGGCGGCAGCGGTCCGGAATTGCAGACATTTGCCAGTTTTCACCTGAGCGTTATCGACGCGGGCATGCCCCGCGACATCGCATCGGCCGTGGAAAGTGATCCGACGCTGTGGACGGTCGCAACTTACCTTGACTTCACGAATTGGGAGTCCGATCGCCTCAGTGCGGGACGATGGCTGCTGCCGACGTCCAACAAGTCGGCCGGCGAAGACGACTCGCTGCGGCAGTTTCTGTTCGGCGTGTATGACGCCATACCGGTGACCGGCGACTTCAACGGAGACGGGGTCACCGAAGTGGGCGTCTTCTACCACGGCGAGTGGTTTATCGACCTGAACGGCAACGGCCGATGGGATCAGGATGACCTCTGGGCGCGGCTGGGCACGGCAGGTGATCGGCCGGTGGTCGGAGACTGGGACGGCGACGGCAAGGACGATATCGGCATCTACGGACTCGAATGGGCCGAGGACGCTCGAGCCATTCAAGCCGAACCGGGCCTGCCCGATTCAGCGAATTCTCTGAGCACGAAACCCAAGAATGTGCCGCCCCGACCTTCCGAAGCGACCGACGGCCGACGCCTGATGCGACTGAGTGTCAGCGGTCCGCGACGAGCCGACGTGATCGACCACGTGTTCCGGTTCGGCAAGGAACAGGACCGGCCCGTGGCGGGCGACTGGAACGGCGACGGCATACGCACCGTCGGCGTCTTCAACGCCGGGCACTGGAAGATAGACGCCGACGGCGATGGACGCTTTACCGGCAAGGATGTGCGTTTCGACTACGGCAGTATCGGCGACGTGCCGATCGTCGGCGACTTCAATGGAGACGGCATTGAAGAAATCGGCGTCTACCGCCAGGGCACCTGGTACGTGGACACCGACGGCAACAGACGACTGGATGATCACGACCGCGCGTTCAACATGGGAAGCGCCTCCGATCAACCGGTCGTTGGCGACTGGAATGGCGACGGTAAGGACGAGCCGGGCCTTTATCAGAACGTCAAGGAACCCCAGGCTCCGCCACCGGCGGAGTAGTCGGATTCAGAAATATGACATCGCGATTGACCATGCGGTTGCTGATTGTTTTGGCGTTTTCCGCACTGCCGGGCGTATCGAAATCGGAGGATTGGCCGCAGTGGCGAGGTCCGAATCGCGACGGCGTCTGGAGCGAGACGGGAGTTGTTGAACGATTCGCGTCGGATCGGATCGAAATCCGCTGGCGGGCGCCGCTTGGTCCGGGCTACTGCGGCCCGACCGTGGCACATGGCCGGGTTTTCGTGACGGACCGCGGCGTCAATCCGCAGCAGGTCGAACGAGTGCACTGTTTCGACGCCAAGAGCGGCATGAAGCTCTGGTCGGTGGCCTATCCGTGCGAGTACACGATCAGTTACACGGCCGGACCTCGCGCCAGCGTGACGATCGACGACAACCAGGCATTCGCACTCGGAGCGATGGGCCACCTGCACTGCCTCGATGCCGGAACGGGAGCCGTGCTCTGGAAACGGGACCTCAACAAGGAGTACTCGATCGAAGAATCGGGCCGCCTGCCGATCTGGGGCATTTCCGCGGCCCCGCTTGTCCACGGCCGGCTGCTGATCCTGCATATCGGCGGCAAGGACGGAGCGTGTGTGGTTGCGCTCGACAAGAAGAACGGCGAGGAGGTCTGGCGGTCGTTGAACGACCGTGCCCAGTACTCGGCTCCGATTTTGACCGACCAGGCAGGCCGAAAGGTGCTCGTGGTCTGGACAGGCGACAGCGTTGCCGGACTGAATCCTGACGACGGACAGGTTTTCTGGCGTCAGCCATTCGTTCCTTCGCGCATGCCCATCGGAGTGCCGACCCCCGTTGTGAATGAGCAGCGGGTCTTCGTCAGTTCGTTTTACGACGGCTCTCTGCTGCTCAGGCTCAAGCAAGACTCGCCCGCTGTCGAAGTGCTGTGGCGCAAAGCGGGAGCGGATGAGCAGCATACCGACGCGCTGCACTGCATGATCAGCACGCCCGTGATGGACGGCGCTCATATCTACGGCGTTGACAGTTACGGCGAACTGCGATGTCTCGACGCGTCCAACGGCAATCGCGTGTGGGAAGACCAGACGGCGACTCCGCGGAATCGCTGGAGCAACATTCACATCGTGCGCAATGCTGACCGCTATTTCATGTTCAACGAATCGGGCGACCTGATTATTGCGAAGCTGTCGCCTCAGGGCTTCCAGCCGATCAGCCGGGCGCACCTCATCGACCCGACAACCGAGCAACTGCGGCGACGCGACGGAGTCACTTGGTCGCACCCCGCCTACGCCGACCGCCATGTCTTTGCCCGCAGCGACAAGGAAATCGTCTGCGCGAGCCTCGAGGCAAAATAGTCGATGACTCGGCTCGGGGCATCAATCGAGCGTCCACGGCGCCCGCAGCGTCCGCTTGAGCATCGCGTTGGCCGCGTCATCTCCCGGGAACAATTCCCGCTCGGGATCCCACTTCAGCTTGCGTCCGAGCTTGATCGCGATATTGGCCAGATGACACACGGTAGACACGCGATGCCCGATATCGACGGGGAAATACGGATCGCGACGGCTCTTCACGCAATCCAGAAAATCGCGGTGCTCGCCGGCCGGATTGGTATAGAGATGGACCTCGTTCGGCCCGATCACCGACTTGAGTATCTCGTCGGAACTTGCCTCAAGCCGTGATCTCCAGCCGCGATTCCCGACCCATCCGTCGGTGCCGATGAACTTAATGCTCGGGTTCCCCGGCACACAGGTCATGACAACGCCGTTGGCGTATCTGTACGTGACGTCGTAGTCCTTGACGGTGTTGTAGAGCCCGCCTTCCCAGAAGGTCCCGCTGCCCTCGACCTCGACCGGTCCGCTCCGTTCGGTGTCGTTTCCCCATTGTGCCGTGTCGAACAGGTGTGCGCCCCAGTCGCAGATAATGCCCCCCGAGTAGTCCCAGATCCAGCGGAAATTGAAGTGCACGCGGTCCTTCGTATAGGGCGCAAAGGGGGCCGGCCCCAGCCACATTTCATAATCCAGTTCGGGAGGTACGGGCTGAGGCGTGGGATCGCCGGCCATTTGCGGCTGCTTCGGGAGAATTACTTCGATCTTCTGCAGTTTGCCGATGCGGCCGTTGCGCACGAGTTCGGCCATGCGATGGTACATGTCGAGCGAGCGGTCCTCGGTGCTCGTTTGGAACACCTTCTTATGATCGCGGACCGTCTTGATCAGTCTTTTCCCCTCGTCAATTGTCAGCGTGGGTTTTTCGCATTGCACGTCCTTGCCGGCCTTGATCGCCATTACGCTGATGGGAACGTGCCAGTGATCGGGAGTGGAGATCATCACGGCGTCGACGTCCTTCCGGCCAAGGACCTCGCGGAAGTCCTTGGTGGCCGCACAGTCCGAGTTGCCGTATTTTTCGTTGACCTCGGCCTGGGCCTTGGCCATGTTCGTGCTGTCCACATCACAGACAACCACGACGCGCGCATCGGGTTGCTGGAGATAGGCTTTCAGATTCCACCCGATGCCGTGGCTTCCCGTGCCGATAAATCCCACCGTGATTTTCTCGCTCGGAGCTATTGCACCGTCCCGTCCGAGGACTGTCGCGGGAATCCAGGTCGGAGCGGCCAGTATCGATCCGGCCAGCCCGGCGCTGCCGGCAAGAAATCGGCGACGATTGAATCGCATACCCATGGGAAGTTCCCCTTAAGACGTTTTCTCTCCGCGAAGCCAACTGATTTCGGCCCGTATCAGAGAGCAGCGTGCGCCAATCGGCCGGCCGGGTCAACGCCCCCCAGGGGCGGTTCGGGCCTTGACCGACCGCCCGAGCGCCGCGGATCGCCGCTCCGCCACGGAAATTACCTCTGACGAGGGACGCCCGCTTATTGACGGGCGGCGGCCGACAGGATTACCCTTATCCGTTTGCCTTGAAGATCAAAACTTCTCCCAGGAGAGTTGGAGCGTGCCGTCAACATGCGTCATCGGTTTGCAGTGGGGTGATGAAGCGAAAGGTAAGGTCGTCGACCTGCTCGCGCCTCAATTCGAGATCGTGGTGCGTTTTCTGGGTGGAGCCAATGCGGGCCATACCGTCGTCGTCGGCGGCGACAAGTTCAAGCTGCATCACATTCCCAGCGGCATCCTGACGCCCAGCGTGATGAATCTGGTCACGCCCGGCGTTGTGATCAACCCGGCCACCATCCTGCAGGAAGTCGAAACACTGACCAAACGCGGAGTGAAGGTCGGCAGCCAAAACCTGATGCTGAGCGATCGGGCGCACATCGTCTGCCCGTGGCATATCCTCGAGGATCAGGTGCTCGACGGCAGTCCGGTCGCCGGCGAAAACATCGGTACTACGCTCCGCGGCATTGGCCCCTGCTACCGGGACAAAGTGGGACGGACGTTCGCTTTCCGGCTGGGCGACCTCTATCGCGAGGACTTCCGCAAGCGGGTGTTCGACACAGTGGCGGCAAAACTCCGCATGCTGGCAGGGCTGAGCGAGACCCCAAATGCCAGCTTCCCGCTCGATGCCGAGAAGATCTACGAAGAATACCTTGACTATGCCAATCGCATGCGTCCGTTCGTCGGTGACACGACGGCGTATCTTCTCGATGCGGTGGACGCCGATAAGCGGATTCTGTTCGAGGGCGCCCAGGGCACGATGCTCGACGTGGATCACGGAACGTATCCGTTCGTGACGAGCAGCAATGCGTCGGGCGCGGGCGTCTCGGCCGGGTCGGGCGTGCCCTTCCGCAAGGTGGAAAAGTGTATCGGCGTCTCGAAGGCGTACACCACGCGAGTCGGCGGCGGTCCCTTCCCGACCGAACAGAACAACGAAATCGGTCAGTGCATCCGCGACCTGGGCGGTGAGTACGGAACCACGACGGGCCGCCCGCGCCGCTGCGGCTGGTTTGATGTGGTGGCCGTGCGGTACGGCGTGCGGGTCAGCGGAGTGGACTCGCTGGCTATCATGAAGCTGGACGTCCTCAGCACGCTGCCGGAAATCCAACTCGGCATGTCGTACGAACTGGACGGAAAGAAGATCACGCACTTCCCGAGCCACGTGGACGATCTGCGTCGCGTCGTTCCGGTTTACGAAACGCTTCCGGGCTGGCAGTCCGACATCAGCAAGGTGCGCCAATTGAAGGACCTGCCGATGAACGCCCGCAAGTACCTGGACCGTATCAGCCAGGTCGTGGATCGCCCGGTGGGCCTTGTTTCCGTCGGCGCCGACAGGGAAGCAACAATCCTGGACTGAGCCGGTTCCTGGACTGATCTGTCAGCACAACCGTGTGTTCGAGTATCGCCTTCACGGCAGGCACTGAAACATGAAGTTCGGTGCGGGATCGCCTGAAGTCCCGCGTTGAACTTCGCGAGCAGGGAGCGGAAATCTCCGCATGTCTCAAGCGTCCCCCATCCCGCCCGATGACCCGTTGCCGGACATCCCACGGGAACGCCGGCCGCAACATATCGCGATCATCATGGACGGCAACGGCCGCTGGGCGCAGCGGCGCGACCTGCCTCGGATCGAGGGGCATCGCCGCGGGGTGGCCACCGTCCGCCGGACCGTGGAAGAATGTTCGCGCATCGGCGTTCGCCAGTTGACGCTGTACTGCCTCTCGAGCGAGAACTGGAAGCGTCCGCAGAATGAACTCGATTTCCTGATGCACCTGCTGGAACAGTACCTGATCGAGGAACGCGGCACGATCATGGAACACGGAATCGCCGTGCGGATCATCGGCCGCCGCGACGGCCTCCCCGACCGCGTGCTTCGTGAAATGGACAAGACCATTTCGATGAGTTCGGCCAACAGCGGCACGACCTTGTGCCTGGCGATCAACTACGGTGGTCGCGCCGAAATGGTTGACTGCGTGACCCGAATCGCGGAAAAGGTCCGCCAGGGCGAGATCCAACCGGCCGAAATCTCCGAACAGATGCTCTCGGATCACCTTTACACCGCCGGCATGCCCGACCCCGATCTGCTCATTCGCACGGCGGGCGAAATGCGGATCAGCAATTTCCTGCTGTGGCAGATCAGTTACGCCGAGTTATGGGTAACCGAATTGTGCTGGCCGGAATTCCAGGCCAGCGACCTGCATCGGGCCATCCGTGATTTTGCGGCCCGCGATCGGCGATTCGGAGGCCTGACTCCCAGCTGACCGGCGCCCAGCCTGCGATTTCCTCGCGATAAGCCGATTCCAAACGAAAGGAAATGCCCGTGCTGCGCTGGCGACTGCTCATGGCGGCGGCAATCCTGCTGCCCGTTGGCCTTCTGCTGTGGCTCGACGTCAACCGGAACGCCGGAATCCCGGGACTCTGGCTGATCCCGATCGGAGCCCTGGTCATGGTTCTCGCCACGGCCGAAGTGCTCGACATGCTGAGCGTCCGCGAAGTCGTGCCGGCAAAATGGCCCGTTTTCGCCGGCGGAATACTCGTTTTTCTCAGCGGCTGCATTCCGGCCATGGTCCGCGCCGCGAACGCTTCACCGCCCCTGAGCCCCGTCTCGCTGCTCGGATATACTTCAGCTGCGCTGACGATGGCGGTGGCCCTGATCTTTGTCGTCGAGATGGTGCGATATCGCGAGCCGGGGAAAACGACCCTGCAACTGGCTCTCGCATTGTTCGCGGTGGTCTATCCCGGATTCCTGATGGCGCTGTTGGCCCAGTTGCGGTTCGTCGTCGACAACGGCTGGGGCATGGCCGCGCTGATCTCCGTGATCTTCGTCGTGAAATGGTCGGACACGGCCGCTTATGCCGCTGGAAAGACCTGGGGCCGGCACAAGATGTCGCCCAGATTGAGCCCCGGCAAGACGGTCGAGGGGGGCATCGGAGCGATCTGCGGCGCAGCGCTGGCTTCGTGGGTCTATTTCCAGTGGCTCGTTCCGCTGGCCCTCGGCGCCGCCGCGCGGACTTCAGGCTGGGGATGCATTGCGTATGGCATCATCGTGGGACTGGCCGGAATGGCCGGCGATCTCGCGGAATCGCTGCTCAAACGAGACGCTGGACGCAAGGACTCCAGTCGCTGGATGCCGGGACTGGGCGGCGTTCTCGATATCCTCGACTCGCTGCTGCTGGCCGCGCCTGCCGCGCTCTTCTGCTGGATCGCGGGACTGGTCGGCCCGATCCGCTGATGGAATCGGATCGTTGGCGCTTGGCTGACGCTGTCGCGGCCATGCGGTAGAATAGCAGACTCGTTGCAGCCGAAACGCTCTCTAAACCAAGAAGTTTGCGTGGGAGATTGACCATGGGACACATCAGTGTCGGCATGAACCTGGAAGCCATCCGTCGCCACGAAAAGCCGTTCGAGTGGGGTGTCACGAAAGCCGCCGAACTCGGCTTTGAGTACATCGAACCGATGGTCCATTGGGGCCGCGAACTGATGAGCGAAGCCGGCTATTACCACACGGTCTCGATGATGGATGACCCGTATCGCATCCGCCGTGCTGCCGAAAAAGCCGGGCTCAAAATCTCCGGCCTGCAGGCTCACGGGCCCGTATGCCGGCCCGATTATCACGGCGACTATCTCAAGCAGGCCATTCGCTACGCCGCCGAATGCGGTGCGCCGGTCGTCAACACCGACGAGGGCATCAAGGCGCCCTGGACCACCGAGGCCGAAGACCACGTGCTCATGCGCTATACCCTTTACGAAGCGGCCCAGGTCGCCGAACCTCGAGGCATCAAGATCGGGCTCGAATGCCACGCCCAGTACTCAAAGACGCCCGATGGCCTGGATCGCATCTACAATCTCGTGAAGTCGCCGGCAATCGGCATCAACCTCGACACCGGAAATGCCTATCTCGCGGGACAAGATCCATACGCTTGGCTCGAGCGAGTTTGCGACCGATTGGTCCACCTGCACGCCAAGGACATTTCCGTCGCCCACTCGGATGCCGAGCGAGGCAAGGTAACCGGCACGCCCGTCGGGTGTGCCTGCGGCGACGGTGTCATTGACTGGGCCCGCGTGATATCGATCGTGCGGAAATGCCCGCGTGATATCGTGCTCTCCGTCGAATGCGGTTCGCTTGACGAAGCCGCCCGCAGCGTGGCGCATCTGAAGCCGCTGCTGCAATAACGGGCCGAAACGCCCCTCGCAGGGCGGTCGACCTGGCACAATTGACACGCATCGCTTGATCAGCCGGTCTGGCCCCATCGGTGTGATGCAATCAACCGCTGGACTCCCCTGGCTGGAAGATTCACCCGTGAGATTCCCTGCGGAACGCCGCTGTTCTGCGCCGATGTGAGCCGGAATGCCTGCGGACGCTCAGGCTCGGCGGAGATGCCGGAGACCGCACACACGACGCAGATACCCCAAGCTTCCGTGGGTACGGACGGATTTCGCGTCTGTCGAGGCAAAGCCAGCTAGCGGGAACCGGAAGAATCGGTTTCTGCTGGCATTGCATGCACAACATCTTCGACTGGCCGAAAAGGTGGAAGATCCGTTATAGTTTGGGTTTGGAACGCGGCGGATGGGGCGGGGCGAGCCGATCGGCAGCGTGCACGTTTTACGTCGGCGGATGTGTGTCGACAGTTTTTTGTAGATGAGACGTGTATCCAGTCCTTCGGCGAGCGCGATTTTCGGGCTGTCTGGCCAATCATGTACGAAGCGACCCTTAGTCTGGTTGAACCGCAGTTGGCGCTGATCCTTTTCGGACCGCGCGATCAGCATTTGCGTGCGATCCGTGAAGCGTTTTCCGTGCGGATTTCGCACCGCGAGGGGCACGTGCATGTCGCCGGCAGTGAGGGAGAAGTTGCCAGCGCAACTCGCGTGCTGGAGCGACTGAAAGCACTGGCTGAGCGCAAGGGATCGTTGGAAGCCGACGATGTCTCCCGTGCGCTGTCGCAGGTGCGCGGAGACGACTCGGCCGCGCTGGAAGAAGTGATTGAGGTGTTCACGGCGAGTCGCCGCATCCGTCCGCGAACGGCCGGCCAGGCGCACTACATCGAGGCGATCCGAAAGCACGACATCGTGTTTGCGATCGGCCCGGCTGGAACCGGCAAGACCTATCTTGCCGTTGCCATGGCCGTGCAGGCGTTGAAGCGGCGGATGCTGCGGAAGATCGTGCTGGTTCGTCCGGCGGTGGAGGCGGGTGAGAGCCTCGGATTTCTGCCCGGGGATCTGCAGGCCAAGATCAACCCGTACCTGCGGCCGTTGCAGGACGCGCTGCACGAAATGATCGATCACGACCAGATCAAGCTGTTCATGGAGCAGGACGTGATCGAGGTCATCCCGCTGGCCTATATGCGGGGCCGCACGCTGAGCGAAGCATTTATCATTCTGGACGAGGCCCAGAATACGACCGTACCGCAAATGAAGATGTTCCTGACCCGGATGGGCGAGAATTCCAAGATTGTGATCGCCGGGGACATCACGCAAGTGGATCTGCCAACGCCGACGCGGAGCGGGCTGATGGACGCCCTGACGCGTCTGGAAGACATAGAAGGAATTGGTTTCACGCGTCTGTCGAGTTCCGACATCGTCCGTCACCGGCTCGTACAGGAAATCGTGCGGGCCTACGACGACACGGCATCGGGGCATCGCAAGCGGTCGCGTTGAGGAGCAAGGATGTCGATCGGTTCGCAGCGGCGGACACGAGCGGACCTCGTGGCCGCTCTACCGCTTCCCCCGGGGCATGGAGCCCAGTTTCTCGGTCAACTCCGCCGCACGGACGTCTGGCTGCGACTGGCGCTCTGCGGCCTGGCTGCCGTGGCGATGTGGGGCACGACCGGCGGCTGGAATTCGCCTTTTCCCTACCGTTTCGGCGATACGCCCGCGCGGAACATCGTGGCCAATACGGCTTTCCGCCTCGAGGATCCCGAAGAGACAGCCAAGCTGCGGCAGCGGGCCCGATCCGAAACGCTGTGCGTGTACCAGAATGACAAGCAGCCGCTGATCGAATTGCGCCGAGCCGTCCGCGACAGCGTGTTCCGCGTAACGAGCGTCGATTCCCCCGCGAAGCTCGATGCCGAAGGCAAACGAGCCTGGCTGGAGTTCCTTGTCGAAGACCAGAGGCAAGGCACCGAGCTGGCCGCTCCGATTTTCCAGATTCTTCGCGCCGCTATCCTCGATGACAAAGACCTGACCCGTTTCGCCAAGGCCCTGGAGCAGGCTTTTTCGGATCACGAGCGCCGAGGGCTGCTGGTGGCGTTGGAGCACGATCTGCAGGACGGAAGCCAGACCGCCATCCTGGTCCACGATGTGGGCCAGCAGAACTACACGGAGCGAGTCGAGGTCAGCGACGTGCACATCGGGGCCGCGATGGCCAAGCTGACGGAGCGTCTGAACAAGGCGTTCGAGGCTCAGCAACTGCCGCTGCAGCACATTCCGACGCTCTCGCAGCTGGTCTTCAACTGGTTCAGTTCCAAGAAGCTCCCCGCAACGCTGCGATTGAATCGCGACGCTTCCGAACGAGCAAGGCGGACGGCAGAGGCTCAGGTACCCGTCGCCATGCGGGAATATCGTCCGGGAGATCCGCTCGCGGCGGCTGGCCGACCGCTGGGGGAACCTGAAGTCTCGCTGCTGCGGCGCGAGTACGACGCCAACATCTCCGCCACGAACTTCGGCGACAAGCTGCGGCGATCCGTGGCCGTCCTCAGCATGTACCTTGCCTGCTACGTCGTCTGCGGCGCGTATTGCTTCGTTCACGAACCTCGCCTGCTGTCCGACACTCGTCGACTGGCCAACGTGCTCGGGCTGCTGGTCGCGACGGTCACGCTGTGCGCCTTCGATCGGAATTTCCACTGGCGTGCCACGATTCTCCCGCTGACGATTTTCGCAACGACCATGGCGGTGGCCTACCACCGCGAGCTGGCCCTGCTGCTGGCCACCTGCGTGACGCTGCTGGTGACTTTGTCCTTCGGCCACGGTCTTGCCGAATTCGTAGTGCTCGAGTCGGGAGTGACGGCAACCGTGCTGCTGTTGGGCCGCATCCGTTCGCGCACGCGGTTGATCTATGTCGGCCTGGCTTCAGGAGTCGTGGTCAGCGTGGCTGCGATCGCAGTCGGGACGATGGTGAATCAAACGTTCGGGTGGTCGGGGCTGGGGCATGCGCCGGTCGATGAACTCAACCAGTGGCTGCCCGAGTACTTCCTGTTGCGGCTCGTCATGGGCGCCCTTTGGCTGGGCCTGTGCTCGGTGCTCGCGGGAGTGCTCTCCACCGGGCTTCTTCCCTTTATCGAACGGTTGTTCGACGTACAGACCGACTTGAGTCTGCTCGAACTGGGAGACGCGGCCCATCCTCTGCTTCAGCATCTCGTGCAGCGGGCGCCGGGCACGTACAACCATTCGGTCACGGTCGGCTCGATCGGCCAGGCCGCGGCCGAAGCGATCGGAGCCAACGGTCTGCTGGTGCGCGTGGGTGCTTACTTCCACGACATCGGCAAGATGTTCAAGCCCCACTACTTCGTCGAAAACCAGATCTCGGGCAACAACCGGCACGAAGCGCTGATGCCCGCGATGAGCACGCTCGTCATCATCGCTCACGTGAAAGACGGAGCGGACCTCGCGCGGCAGCATCACCTGCCTCAGGCGCTGATCGATTTCATCGAGCAGCATCACGGCACCACGCTGGTCGAATACTTCTTCAACCGAGCGCGGCAGATCGAGGAAGATGCCAACAGCGGCGAAGTGGACGAAGGCTCATTCCGCTATCCGGGCCCGCGTCCCCAGAGTCCCGAGACGGCCGTGCTGATGCTGGCCGACGCGACCGAAGGCGCGTGCCGCACTCTCACCGACCCGGCTCCCGCACGCATCCGCAACCTGGTGCACGAACTGACCATGAAACGCCTGCTGGACGGCCAGTTTGACGAGTGCGGGCTGACCTTCAAACAGCTGCGAGTCATCGAAGACAACCTCGTGAAATCGCTGACGGCCGTGTATCACGGACGAGTCAAATACCCGAGCCAACAGACCGCCTGAAGCCCGCCGCATTCGGTTTTCGCGGGCACCGGAGTCCCCATGTGACAGATCCTTGCGCAATCCATGTCGAAGTGAGCAATCGTCAGGAACTGCTGCCGATCGACCAGGAGCGGATCGGCGCCGTCATC
>CAIPEB010000535.1 GCA_903863885.1 uncultured Planctomycetaceae bacterium
CCAGCCGCTTCCTTGGAGGGCCGGAAGTTGTCATCGAGGACTTGAAAGCGGTGCGTGACGCGGCGGCGGACATGGTTGCGAAGTACGGGGAGCGGGGAGAGAAGGGCACGGCGATGTATGCCCGTGGCGAGGACTCCGCCCGCGCCCGCGGCCTGACCCGCGAGCAGTTCGACGCGACGCTTGAGGACGAGACCCGCGCCGTGCCGTTCGCCGCAGAGAACGTGACTTCAGGCCGCTACGACGACCAGAGCGCGGACGGGGCATTCTGGCGGATGCTGGCGGAATCCGGCGAGGGGCAGGCGGCGAGGATACCAGTTGATACAAGCCCCGTGTCGGTCCCCGTCACTTCGCTGACTCCTGAAGTCCTTGCCCGCATGGACAAGATCGCCAAGCGCGAAGGATACGATTCGCGTGGCGGGAAAGACGTGCGCGAATACTTAGTGACCGGCCGCACGCTGAAGGACGGAACGCGAATTTCCCCTGCCATAAAAGACGGAATGCTGTCTGGCGAATGGTCCGCATTCTATCGTGAAGCTACCGTACGGGCAGAAGTCCGAGCGAAGAAAGCGGAGGATTTGCGGGCGGAACGCGCCAAGCATACGCACGTCAATCGTGACCGCATTCGCACGCTGGGTTACACGACCGACCTTCGAGAAGCCGGGTACATCACGCCGACCGGACAACTGATTGACCTCAGCGGGAAGCGTGAAGGTGGTTCTCCGCATCAACGCTCCTATGACCATCGGGAAGCGGGCGGAACCGCAGGCATGGAAGAGTTCATGGCGGAAGGAAACATCCGCATCAACGGGAATCAGGGACAGATAGACATTGCTGCGCCCCCGACCGAAGAACAAATGGGTGTCATTGAGGACATCATCGCCGCTGATCCGCAGCGTGTAATCATTGATGTGTCCGATGGGATTGGAGCATGGGACCACGGCAACCAGCGGTACAAAGAGCCGTCGCGTCGTGCTGTCATCGAAATGAAACCGGGCTGGAACTGGCGGAGAATGCTAAATGA
Source organism: uncultured Planctomycetaceae bacterium (assembly GCA_903863885.1). Classification (GTDB taxonomy): domain Bacteria; phylum Planctomycetota; class Planctomycetia; order Pirellulales; family Pirellulaceae; genus CAIPEB01. Next base: position 1,022 of record CAIPEB010000535.1, read on the forward strand.
AATCAGAGCGTTTTACGATCAGCCCCGCTTCCACCGCTCCCGCAACGGCGTGATCCGGGCCATCACCTACGGCAACCGCTCCCACTTCTTCCTCGACCGCTACGACAACCTGAGCCAACTCCGCCGCGACATCCGCGAGGAAGCCGGGCACCGCCTCGTCAACGAACTGGGCGGGTCGGCGTGGCGGAGGATCGGGCTTCTGACCTACCGCGGGAGCTGGCAGGCGATTGCCGGTGAGATCGAGCGCAACTACGGCGTGCGCCGTGGCAGCTCCGAGTTCAACCACGAGCTTGTGGCCAAGGCGTTCCGCGACGGGCAGCACGAAACGGGCCTGCTCCAGAGGTTCATGGACGCCGTGGTCTCCGCGTTCCGCGAACTGGCTCGGCGATTGGGCTTCACGCTGGACATGACGGACGCCGAGGTCCGCGTGTTCCTGCGGGGGCTGCTGGAGGCGAAGGCGCGTGGGATGCGGCAGACTGGTAAGTCGATGGGCGAGCAGGCACTTGCGGCCCGTGGAGCGATGTCGGGTGTCACCCCGGAACAGGACGCCCGCTTCCGCGAGCTGACGAAGACGTGGACGCCGGGGGGCGGGGGCGAAGCAGAAGCGTCCTTTTTCTCGTCACGAAGAATGCTGTCACGCGACGACGTGAAGCACCGTTACCCATCTTTGACGGATGATGTGCTTGAACGTATTGGAAGAGTCATCATTGATTCTGCCACAAGCCGTATCCATGCTCACATGGATAGAATTGGAACTTCTTATGATATTCAGGCGTTCAGCGATAGAGGCTTGCTGCACGAAATAGGGCACATTCTCGAAGGAGTGATGCCGCATGAATTGTGGCAAGAGTGGAAGGAAATCAACTCAAAACAAGGCGTTCGCTTTGGAAAGGCTGTCAATGCACTTCCCGAAAAAGCATCTCGATCAGAATACGGCGAAGCGGAAAATCTATTCACCGCCTTCGCATTGGTTCACAAAATGTCTTCTGGTCATCCTTTAGATCGTATCGAATCTGATGCCCTCAAAGCGGCCCCGCTAATTCAAGGATTTGTTGAACGACATCTGGTGTCAGGGAAATCACATTCCACCGACATCCCCGCCGCGTGGGCCGCGTGGAAAGCGGCGAACGAGGAAGCCTACAACCGCCTCAAAGCCGACCGTTTGGACGTTCTTATGGCGACACCCGGAGCGCGTCGCCTTGCCCACGGAACCAAGTCAGAACAACTCGCGAGCGTTTTCCCTCCGTTCTCGCATTTCGGCACTACTCAAGCGGCCCAAGACCGTCTTGCCGACGCTCCCGGAACCGGCCCCAGCCGTATCATGGACATGGTTGTAGTCATTCGGCATCCGAAACGTGTGCAAGACCTTGGCCTGTTTTCGCCGTTCGATATCGTTGCCGCAGTAGCCAAACCATCCGACGTGCAACGCTTAGTCGAAATGGCCGTCCCATTGCTGTCGCCTGACGAACGAGCAGACGCAATCAGTCGCGCCGGATTCACTGACGGCACGGCAACAGACGCCGAACTGGTAGACGCCGCAATGAATGCTTTCCGCATCAACAAACGCGGCAGCGACATATACGAGATGCTCTATGGCGTCGAACGCGATGCTCGCACCGGTGGCAACGAACCACAAGCCGTTCGTTCCGAGGCGCAGCGCATTGCAAAAGCATCGCCCTACGACGGACTGGTGTACCAGAACGAGGTGGAAGACCCCGGCAGCGATTCCTACGTCATCTTTGACTCTGCACAGGCCAAATCCGCCGAAGTCGCCCCCGACGACACGGGCCGCATCCCGCCGCCGAGCGAGTGGGGCAACCCGCAGACACCGGACATCCGATTCGCACGCGCAGCCCGCGAGATGTCACCCGAAGAACGACAACGCCAAGGAGAACCCGATGAATCAGACGACATCCGACGACTGCGAGATTCCATTCAGGCCCGATACCCTGGACAGGTTCTACCTGTGCAAGAACTGCATGGTGAAAAACCTGAAGGTGCCGAG
>CAIPEB010000536.1 GCA_903863885.1 uncultured Planctomycetaceae bacterium
ACGCCCTTGCGAGTCGAATTCTCTTCCCCGTGGACGGGGTGAGGTCGCTTGCTGTCGCAAGCGACTGGGTTTGCCAGCTTCGCTGGGCAAACAAAAGACCGGCGGGTCCGAAGACCCGCCGGTCGCACTTTGGTCAACGGTCGCGGCAGGCCAGTCCGTTGTTGCGGCAGGCCCGACTGAATCCGCAGTTTCCGCTTGGATCAGTTGCGAACCGAGGGGTCCGCAACGCGCTTGTGTTCGACTTCCTTGACTTCACGCACCCAGATGTTCCGGAAGCGGATCGGGTCGCCGTGATACTGCAGACCGATGGGGCCTTTGTCCGCATGGGCCGTGTATTGCGGCGCCCGATGGTAGGGCGTATCGCCTTCGAGCTGGAAGTGGTTCTGAACCAGAACGCCGTTGTGGAACACGGTGATGAATGCGGGGCTGACGAGTTTTCCATCCGAATCGAAGCGCGGCGCGGTCCAGGCAATGTCGTAGGTCTGCCACTCGCCCGGTTTGCGCGAAGCGTTGACCAGCGGCGGGTGCTGTTTGTAGATCGATCCGCACTGGCCGTCGAAATAGGTTTCGTTGTCGTATGAATCGAGAACCTGAAGCTCATACGTTCCCATCAGGAACACGCCGCTGTTGCCTCGGCCCTGGCTGCTGCCGACGACCTCGGAGGGAGTGGCGAATTCGACGTGCACCTGGCAGTCGCCGAAGACCGGCTTGCTTTCGATGGCGCCCTTGGCAGCGGTGACACAGCCGTCCTTTACGATCCACTCCTCGGCGTTCTTCCATTGCGACATGTCCTTGCCGTCGAACAACACGACGGCATCCGACGGCGGCCCGCCCGGCGGCCCCGGATCAATGATGGCCGGCTTTGCCCATTCGATTCCGCTGATATACTCCGCCCCGTAAACGACTGGGGCGGCGAATCCCAGCAGCAGTGCGGCGAAAAGCAGACTTCTCGCTCTCATCCCAATAACTCCTTACATTTAACAACCGAAGACACCGGTTCGGCGCGATACCCAGACGCCGTTCCCGTCGCACGGGACAGCGCGGCGTGCTCTTCGGAACACGCCCCATCAAAGATAATTGGCGCGGGTGGCCACCGAAAGATGATGCGGCCGAAGAGTTTCGAGGAATCCGCACTTTCGCCGCTCCGCCGTCTTCCCTTGACTAGAATAGAAACCGGGGCCGCACGATGGCTGTGAGAGTCGCTCGCCGGCACGATGCCGAAAAACGCGGACTGTTTGCCGTCGTCCAGGTTGACGACCGGCGGCCTGCTCGCCCGTTCCCCTCAGGGACGCGAGACGACCGTGTCGGACGCCGGCTCACAACTTATCGACAAACTAACAGTCAGCGGGGCTGCAACCGGACATGACCGAGAGCGTCGAAACGCCAGCCACTGAACGCGACACTGTGTTTCGGGCCCGCGGCATCAACAAGGTGTACCGCATGGGCGAGATACACGTGCAGGCGCTGCGCGGGGTCGATCTCGACCTGTTTGCCGGCGAGTTCGTCGTGCTGCTGGGGCCCTCGGGCAGCGGCAAATCGACGCTCCTGAATATCCTCGGGGGACTCGACGTCCCGACGAGCGGGTCTGTCGCATATCTCGATCACGAACTGACCGCTTTCGACGACACGGCGCTGACCCGTTTCCGCCGCGAACACGTGGGGTTCGTCTTTCAGTTTTACAACCTGATCCCGAGTCTGACCGCGAGGGAGAACGTGGCGCTGATCACCGAGATTGCGCGCAATCCGATGGATCCCGTGGAAGCACTGCGCCTGGTGGGGCTCACCGAACGCATGAACCATTTTCCCTCCCAGTTGTCCGGCGGCGAACAACAGCGCATTGCGATCGCGCGAGCCATAGCCAAACGGCCCGATGTGCTGTTGTGCGACGAACCCACCGGGGCCCTGGACGTGCACACCGGCGTGGTGGTGCTCGAGGCGATAGAACGCATCAACCGCGAACTCGGCACGACCACCGCGGTGATCACGCACAACGCCGTCATTGCGTCGATGGCGGATCGAGTGATCCACATCTCCGATGGCCGGATCACGCACATCGACCGCCACGAACAGAAGCTCTCGGCCCGGGACCTCGAGTGGTGAAACGTGAGAGCGATTAACCGCAAAGCGGCACGCGACCTGTGGCACATCAAAGGCCAGGCACTGGCCATCATGATGGTCATTGCCTCCGGGGTCGGCACGTTCGTCATGTCGCTGAGCACGCTTGAATCGCTGCGGCAGTCCCAGGCCACCTATTACGAGCGCTACCGTTTCGCCAGCGTTTTCGCCCGCGTCAAGCGCGCCCCGAACTCGGTGCTCAACCGGATTCAGGCGATCCCCGGAGTCGCCCAGGCCGAAGCACGCGTCGTCGTCGATGTGACCCTTGATGTGGCGGATATGCCGGAGCCGGCGATCGGCCGGCTGATCTCCATCCCCGAACATCGTGTGCCCATCCTGAACGACCTGCATGTCCGAAGCGGGCGCTGGATCGAACCTCAGCGGGACGGCGAAGTGCTCGTCAGCGAAGCATTCGCCTCATCGCACCATCTGGGTATCGGCGATACCGTAACCGCCATCATCAACGAGCGACGCCAGAAGCTGACCATTGTGGGCATTGCCCTCTCGCCCGAGTACATCATCCAGATCCACGGCGCCAATCTGCTGCCCGACGATCATCGCTTCGGAATCTTCTGGATGGGCTACCAGCAACTGGCCACAGCGTTCCAGATGGACGGGGCCTTTAACGACGTCAGCCTGACTTTGACGCCGGGAGCTTCCGAGGACGAGGTCATCAAGCGTCTCGACGACATCACCAAGCCCTACGGGGGGCGCGGAGCAAGCGGACGCAGGGAACATGTGTCGCACCAGTACATCTCCGACGAGATCCGCCAGCTGCGCAGTATGGGGCTTATCGCGCCGACCATCTTCTTTTCGGTTGCGGCCTTCCTGCTCAACGTCGTCCTGACCCGGCTGATCAGCGTCCAGCGTGAGCAGATTGCCGCATTAAAAGCGTTCGGTTACACGAAACTGCAGATCGGACTGCACTACGTCTACCTCGTGCTGATCGTCTCGGTCAGCGGGTCCGTGTTCGGAATCGTCGTCGGATCGGTGCTGGGCCGCGCGCTGACCCATATGTACACGCGATTCTATCGATTCCCGGTCTTCGGCTTCGAATGGAACTGGTCGGTGATGAGTTCGGCTCTGGGAATCAGCACGATCGCCGCCGTGGCGGGGACCCTCGCCGCCGTCCGTCGCGCCGTTAAGCTGCCTCCGGCCGAGGCGATGCGTCCCGAGCCGCCCGCCGTCTATCGGCCCACGCTGCTGGACCGAAGCGGTCTGGGCGCCTTTCTGCCCCAGGCAGCGAGGATGATCTTCCGCGAACTGGAACGGCGGCCCGTGAAAGCCGCGCTGGCATGCCTGGGGATCTCCATGGCGATCTCCATTCTGATCCTGGGCAGCTTCGCGCTCGACTCGATCAACTACATCATTCAGTTTCAATTCGAATGGTCGCAGCGGCAGGATCTGCTCGTCTCGTTTGTCGAACCCGCATCGGCACGCTCGATCCACGACCTCGAGCACCTGCCCGGCGTCGTGCGATGCGAACCGATTCGCGGCACGGCGGCCCGCTTTCACTTCGGGCCTCGCAACCGTCGGGTCTCTGTGCTCGGCATCGAACCGGACGGGCGGTTGTACCGCCTGTTGAATGCGGACGAGACGCTTGTGCCGCTTCCCCGCGACGGTCTGCTGCTTTCGTCGAAGCTCGCCGAATTGCTGGGAGCCCGCGCCGGCGACCGGATCACCCTGGAAATTCTCGAAGGAGACCAGCCCGTCAGGGAGCTTCCGGTCAGTGCCCTGATCACTGAGTACGGCGGAACCAATGCCTATATGGATGTGCGGGCCGTGCATCGGCTGCTGCGGGAAGGGAACAGCCTGACCGGCGCGTTCCTGACCGTGGAGGCCGACCGACTGGATGAGCTTTACAGGAAGCTCAAAGAGACTCCCCGAGTCGCGGGCGTTACGATCAAGCAGGCTTCGATCGACAGCTTCCGCGATACGATCGCGGAAAACCTTGGCAACATCCGTTTCTTCAACGTGATGTTCGCCATGGTCATTGCTTTCGGCGTCGTGTACAACAACGCGCGGATTTCGCTGGCCGAGCGGAGCCGCGACCTTGCGACTCTGCGGGTCATCGGCTTCACGCGTGCCGAGATCTCGGCAATTCTCCTGGGCGAACTGGCCGTCCTGACGCTGGCGGCGATCCCCCTTGGCCTGCTGCTGGGATACCTGTTCGCGGCCTGGGCGGTGCTCGGACTCGACACCGAAGTCTACCGGGTGCCGCTGATTATCAATCGATCGACTTACGGTTTTTCCGTCGCCGTGGTATTTGTCGCGGCGGCAATTTCCGGCCTGATTGTGCGCGAGCGATTGGACCACCTCGATCTGATCGCCGTGCTGAAGACGCGGGAGTGACCCTTCGTGCGGACAGTGCTTCGAACCATATCGTTTCTCGCCATACTCATCGCGGTAGTCGGCGGATTGGTCTGGTCGTTCTGGCCCCAGCCCGTCCTCGTCGAACTCGAGACGATTGCCGCCGGGCCGCTTCAAGTGACCGTCGACGAAGACGGCAAGACCCGTATCAAGGAACGCTACATCGTTTCCTCGCCCGTGGCCGGGCAGCTGTCGCGCATCACGCTCGATCCCGGCGACAAGGTCGAGGCGGGCTCAACCCTACTGGCCACGATGATGCCGAACGTGCCGGACCTGCTCGACCCGCGGACGCAGCTGCAGGCCGAAGCAAAGGTCCATTCCGCCGAATCCGCACTGGCGCGGGCCGAGCCCCTGGTTGAACGCGCCAAGAATGAACTGTCGCTCGCGGAGAGCCAGATCGAACGGGCACGCAAATTGGCCCAGACCCACGCGATATCCAGCGAACGACTCGATGAACTGGAAACGCAGGCCCGGTCCCGAGCCCACGACTACCGATCCGCGTTGTTCATGCGGGATGTCGCGCAATTCGAGTTGGATCTTGCCAAGGCCGCCCTCTGGCGACCATCACCCGACGACTCGGCCGCCACGCAGCCCGCGCCGCTTGCCATCCGCTCGCCGATCAATGGCGAAGTGCTCCGTGTGTTCCAGGAAAGTGCCAGATCGCTGGCTGGCGGAACGCCGCTGCTGGAAATCGGCGACCCGAGCAACCTGGAAGTCGAGGTCGATGTCCTCTCGAATGACGGAGTGCGCATCAGGCCCGGGACGCCCGCGTACCTCGAGCAATGGGGAGGCGACTTTCCACTGAAGGCCGTCGTCCGCCTCGTTGAGCCCGCTGCCTTCACCAAGATCTCGGCGCTCGGAGTGGAAGAGCAGCGAGTCAATGTCATCCTCGATATCAATGAACCCGTGGAACGCAGACGTGCTCTCGGTGACGCATTCCGCGTCGAGGCTCGCATCGTGATCTGGAAGTCGGACAACGTGCTGCAGGTGCCCACTGGAGCACTCTTCCGACACGGAGATGATTGGGCCGTGTTCGTCATCGATAACGGGCGAGCCCGGCTGCGCTCCGTCCAGATCGGGCAGCGGAACAGCCTCGCCGCAGAAATCCGGGGGGGACTCCGAAAGGGTGATCAGGTGATCATGCACCCCAGCGATCAAGTCAACGACGGCGTTACCGTGCGGCAGAGGCGACTTGCCGAAAAATAGCCGAGCCGCGGGGCCTTCAGATTATCGCGCAAGAGTCAGCGACCACCGGGAGCGGTGTCTCAAACCGGAGCGGCAGCTCCGCAGTGGCCGGCGGTCCTACCGCCCGGGAGCGGTGCATCAAACCGGAGCGGCAGCTCCGCAGTGACCGGCGGTCCTACCGCCCGGGAGCGGTGTTTCAAATCGGAGCGGCAGCTCCGCAGTGGCCGGCGGTCCTACCGCCCGGGAGCGGTGTATTACACCGGAGCGGCAGCTCCGCTCTAAAATCTTGGGTGTTGGGCCAGAGTCCGCAGACAGTCGAGCTATCCGCAGCTAGAATTCGTCGTGCCTGACGTGCCGGTCGAGCGGTCGACCTGGCAACTCGGCTCGTCGCTCGCTTTCGATGGCGAATCGATGCGGATTGTCCAGATACTCAATTCCCGACCTCGCATTACATCTCCCGAAAAAATAAGAGGGGCTTCAATCGTGCGCACGTTTTTGAATTATCGAATGCTTTGCCTTGCCGCGGCTCTGGCACTGGTGACGGTTGCGTCGAGTACCTCGGCTGAAGAGACCGATGCCGGTCGGTTGGCCACCGAGTTGAAGCCGTTCTTCACGGCGTTGACGGGAAACTCCTCAGCTTATGTGCTGGATGCGAAGGTCTCTGCGACGATCGAAGGCAAATCGCAGGACGTCGCCGCAAAGCTGACTCGGTTTGATGCCGATTCCTTCGATCTCGACCTGGTGCATAGCGACTATGAAGTCCGCTTGCGCCGGCGAGCCGACGCGACGGCCTTTGCGCTGCCGAAACACAAAGTTGTCTTCGTCGGAAAAGGCAAGGCGGATTCCGCAGATTGCCTTGATCCGTCGGGCATCTGCGGGCGCCTGGTGGGCAGCGGCTGTTCCGTTCAGCCGTACGTTCAGCTCGTGACGCAGAGCGATGCGGCGACCGCGTCCCTTTTGCTTACGGGCCTGCTGAAAGTGAAGCGTGATGCGGCGACGGGCAAATGGTCGGCGGGCAAGGATGTGACGTTCGAGTTCGGCAAGGAGAGTCCGTCGCTGAGTGTCACCTTCCCGGGCGGCAGCACCGTGATTTCGCTGGGAAAGCCTGAGGCGATGAAGGCCGTTGACGCGTGGGACGGACTGGCCGCGACCGAATTGAGTCGAGCGGAACTGGAGCGACAGCTGAGCCGCGGCGTGCGCAGGTCGCTCGAGATCCTGGCGCCGTCGTCGGAATTGACCAGCCCGCAGACGTCGGGCCGCCGAGTTGCTCACGGGGAACTGCGCTGGGTCGAAGGTCAACGGGTTGCGATCTTGAGCGGCACGCCCGAGCAGGTCGGCCGTGCGCATGGCGAACTGTTGAAGGTCGAGGCCCAGCGTTGCGTCGATTCCGTGATCTACGCATTCGGCACCGTGCAGACGATCAACACGGGCCGCTGGTTCCGCCAGGATCTTGAGGCGGCCTATTCACGCCTCGCGCCGCACATTCCGGCGGATCATAAGACCGAAGTCCGCGCCCTGGCGGAGAGCATGGGCTGGGACCCGCATCTGGCCGAAGTCGTCAACGTCTTCCCGGAACTGTTCCACTGCTCGGGCTTCGCAGTGTTCGGGTCGGCCACAGCGGACGGCAAGTTGTATCACGGACGGGTGCTCGACTACATGACGACGATCGGTCTGCAGGATGCGGCGACCACCTTCATCGTTTCCGTCGATGGCAAGATTCCTTTCGCCAACGTCGGCTATGCCGGCTTCATCGGCAGCGTCAGCGGCATGAACGCCAAGGCCGTCTCGCTCGGCGAGATGGGCGGACGCGGCGAAGGGAAATGGGATGGCGTTCCCATGGCTACGCTCATGCGGCGTGCGCTGGAAGAATGCTCGACGCTCGATGAAGTCATGGACCTCTGGAAGAAGAGCCCTCGCACATGCGAGTACTACTACGTGTTCGCCGACGGCAAGACGAATCGGGCGGTGGGTGTGGCAGCCGTGCCCGAGTCGGTGGACTTCATTCTTCCCGGACAATCGCACGAGCGGCTGGGCGAGGGCATTCCCGACGCGGTTGTGCTTTCCGCGGGAAGCCGCCTCGAGAAACTGCGGGAACGAGTGAAGGAGAAACACGGAAAGATCGACGTGCCGACGGCTCAGTGGCTCATGAGCCGTCCCGTTGCCATGTCCTCGAATCTGCATGACGTACTGTTTGTTCCGGCCGACGGCGTGCTCTATGTTGCCAATGCGGATCACCGGCACCCGGCCGCGGAACGGCCCTACGTGCGGCTCGATCTGCGCGAACTGCTGAAGTCGTCGCCGAAGGTCACATCGGCTCAGGCCCCGGCCCCGGACGCATCGCGCTGAAAGCAGCCGGAGTTGCGTTTCACGCGAGCGGCAAGGCGAGATCAGCGATCCCACAACTGTCGAGAGTTCCATGCGCAAATCAGTTTTCGCGGTTGTTTGTTTCATTGTTGCGGCGGCGAGTTCGATGGCGGTCAGCGCCGAGTTGCCGTTCTACGGTGAAGGCAAATTTCGCGCAACCGACTCGCTCCGCATCGTCCCTGACAAGAGTGCCGATGCGAGCGAGTGCCTCGACGGACTCAAATGGTCGCCATCGACGTTCGACGTGGAATGCACTCCGCCCGAGGGTTTGAAGTGCGATGCGTTTGTCCGCTTTCCATCCCCGGTTCCCAGCGGAAACGCGGTGAACGACCGCGTTGCGCTGGAGTGGTACCTTGCTCGCGACGCCGAAGGCAAGCCCGTGAAGGCCCGTGCCGTTGTGGTCGTTCACGAATCGGGCAGGAGCATGCCCGTGGGCCGTCTGATCGCCGGCGAGTTTCGACGCCGCGGACTGCACGCGTTGATGATCAACCTGCCGAATTACGGCCAGCGTCGCGACAAGCAGCAGCCGGATCGCGAGGATCTGTTCACCTTGATGCGTCAGGCGATCGCCGATGTGCGCCGGGCCCGGGATGCGGTGGCCGTGCTGCCGTGGATCGACGCCAGCCATATTGCTCTGCAGGGAACGAGCCTCGGCGGATTCGTTTCGGCCACTTCGGCCAGTCTCGACGGCAAGTATGACACCGTGTTTATTCTGCTTGCCGGCGGTGATCTGTACGACATCCTGCAGCACGGCGAACAGGACACGGCCAGCGCCCGCGAAGACCTCCAGCGTGCCGGAGTCAGCGATGACCAATTGCGCGAACTGGCGCGGAAGATCGAACCGCTGCGGGTCTGTCATCGGCTCGACCCTCAGCGCACCTGGCTCTACTCGGGCATCTATGACAAAGTTGTGCCGCTGAAAAACGCGACGGCTCTGGCCAAGGCCGCGCGACTGGAAAAACAGCACCACATCCAGATGCTCGCCGACCACTACACCGGCATTGTGTTTCTGCCCTCGGTGCTCGACGAAATGACCGGGCACATTAATGCGAATGCGGCGGCACCGTGAGGGGTGTGAGGCCAAACGATTTGTTCAAGTGAGTTGGCATTAGTGTTCTCTTCGGACGCGGGAGGCTGTATGTCTTTCTTGCGCGTCCGGTTGCTGCTAAGTGGCGTTTGTTCTGCCCCAGTGGGCAACGTCTGCGCCGAAAAGATCATTTACTCCCCTCTCCCTCAGCTTGCTGGGGGAGAGGGGCGGGGGTGAGGGGGAAGGGTCTTTCAAGTCATTCGGCGATCGTCGTCCTAAGCTGGTGCCTCAATCCAAACCGGGCTCGCAATACCCGGCCATTCGGAATCCGCAACAGTCTGCAGCCTCTTGCTGCCCGATTCTGGTGGCGCGGGGATTGAAATGCGGGGCCTGAATGCCAGGCCATAACGTGGTGATCTTCGTTGGAAACTCGGATCCGGCCCCTCACCCCCGGCCCCTCTCCCCAAAACAAGTTTGGGGCGAGGGGGGCAGTTTGCTGGTAGGTAACTTGCCGTGGCTTGCGAGTTGCGGCAGCAATACAAACCGACGGACGTGATCGTTGCGCATCCGCGGTGAGGGTGACGACCACCTCTGCTGGTAGGACTCAGATCGCCAGTGGGAGCCCTGTGTTCATCCTCCGGACTCCAGACTCCAGACTCCAGACTCCCCTCAAACCGCCAGCCGAAACGTCTGACAAAGATATCGCCAGAAGCTCTGCGCGAGCGAGCGGCTTCCCACGCGGATCTTCCCTTCGCCCGTGGCGCCGATCCAGAGTTGGCCGTCCGGATCGGTCAACGAGGCACTCGCTTGGAATGGGGTGTCGAAGGGACGCTTGACGTCGAGCGCACAATTGTGGACGCCAAGGGGGCCGCCTTGCTTCGTTGATCGTCCTTCGCGCGAGGGCTTCATGTCGACCGGCGAGACCTGCTCCAGTTCGGCCCGATGGTAACGCAACGGTTGTTCGGACATCACCATCTGCACGGCCTGGCCGGGACGGACGAATTCGCGGTCTTTCGGGTCAATGGCCAGAATCACGCGAAAACGGCGGGGATCTCCGATGTGGCAGATCGGCACGCCTTCGCCGAGAAACGCGCGGAGATTCTGTTCGTCCAGCGGCGAGCCGGTCCATGAAGGCAGCTGCCCGAAAGGCACCGGCCTGTCGATTACCGCAGCCGGCAGTACCACGCCGCTGACCGGCGCGACCACGCAGAGCCGCTCGTTGTCGCGCTCGTGCCGGGTGCATTGTTCGCCAAGTGCCGCGATCGCCAGTTCCACTTCCGCGACCCGGCTCGCTGCCTGCGGATCGTCAACGGCCATCTGACGCAGGCGCTCGAGATTGCGAATGAGTCTCTGACGCTCGTTCTGCAAACGAACTAGGCCGAGCCGGACGTCCACGTTTTCCAGCGTTACGAGCGGTTGTCCGGCACGAACCCAGTCCCCCGGCTTCGCGTGAATCTGGCCCAGACAGCCGGCTGATTCGGAATAGACCGGCGTCGCCCCGCCCGGCTCCAGGTGCAGACTGCATCGCACGTAAGCGGGAAGCGGAATCCACAAGCAAGCGAAGGCGAGCACGACCGCCGAACCGGCGGCAATCAGGCGTCGCGGCTTGACCTGATCCACTCGCCCGGGAATCCGGAAGAACCGAGCGACCTGCCACGCAGGCCGGATCAAAAATCCATGCACGGCTACGATCGGCAGCAGAAGGCCGAAGATCTGAACGCCGCAGGGTCGAACTGCGATGTGTAGAAACCATAAAACGCCCACCGCAACCAGCCAGCGATACACGGCCGAGGCCAGCCCGTAGGCGGCCAGCAGCAACGGAAAGCGACTCGCAGGAAACAGGTCGGGCGCCGGCGATACGCCGAGGATCCAGGCCCCGGTCCGACGCTGCAGCACTGCCGAGGCCTTCTGACGCAGGCCTGGAATCTCGATCAGGTCCGAAAGGATGTAATATCCATCGCAGCGCAGCAGCGGGTTGGCGTTGAAAACGAGCGTGCTCACCGAACTGACGAACATCACGTTCAGGCAGAGTCCGTGAAGCAGACCCGGCGCGCTGAACCACCAGAGAAAAGTGCAGAAGGCGGCCAGCACCAACTCGACATACATCCCCGCCGCGCCGATCGCCGCGCGATGCCATTTGTTCGGCAGCAAACACGAGTCGGTGACGTTGCAGTAAAGGCAGGGTGTCGCCAGCATGAACATCACGCCCATCTCGTGGCACTCGCCGCCAAGACGCCTGCAACAGAGTCCGTGGCCCAGTTCGTGCAGCCCTTTCGAAAATGCCAGGGCCACGGCAAGCCATACCCAGTTCTGCGTCGAGGTGAATTCGCGGAGGCCCGGCAGCTTTTGCCGGAAGACTTCAAAGTTCGCCGCCACCAGAAGCAATGCCGCTGCAATGAACACGAGGTTGAATGCCAGCGCCTGACGCGAAAAGACCCAGCCGATGCACCGATCGAGATTGCCGAGGAAACGGTTCGGATCCCCGAGGCGAAGACGCGGGCTCAACAGACTGGCTACCGTGCTACGGAGATGGCGCTTCGAGCGTTCTTGCGTCCTCGCGATCAAGTGCTCTTCTTGCTCCGGAGCGTCCGCGAGAACCAGGCCGTTGCCGTGAAGCATACCGATGAACTGGTGCAGTTCCTTGATCGTGATTCGCTGATGCGAGGATCTTTTCTCGAAGCGGCTTTGCAGTTCCCCAAGCGTGCATCGCCCGTCGAGCATTTCGAAGAGTTCGAATTCCTCTTCTTCAAGACGATGGTACTTCAGCGATATCGGGTCCTTGACCAGCCAGCAGCGTCGTCCGAGAAACTCCTGCCGCTGAACCACCAGGTCGTTCCGCTTGCGCAAACGCAGAACGCGAGCCGCGGGGGAAGTGCCGTCTGAGGAATTCTTGCTCATGCTCGTTCGGCTCTGCGCTGGAGGTCGTGCGGTTTAGAAGTGGTTGCACCGTCGTGATTCATGCTTCACTTTCCCTCTGGGAGTGTCG
>CAIPEB010000537.1 GCA_903863885.1 uncultured Planctomycetaceae bacterium
GTGAATTGGCAGACAGACCACGGAGGCGCCTGCGTACCTCACCACACAGGATGGGGGAGAGGTGCCAGGTGCCGGATGCCGGATGCCGGATGCCGGATGCCGGATGCCGGATGCCGGATGCCGGATGCCGGATGCCGGATGCCGGATGCCGGATGCCGGATGCCGGATGCCAGACTCGACTCAGCTCACCGGAGTTTCGGGCATTTCCACCGATGGGCGGTTGGCCATGAGTCGTGCAAGGATACGCGGCATTGCCGAGCCTTGGCGATTGGCGTTTACCGGTTTGAGAAAGGTGGCCGCTGTCGGAAACGCGCGATCGGTGCGGCGTGGCTGGAGACGCATGCCGACATGCGACAGGCCGGGGGAATCGCTTTTCACCGTTTCCGTCGATGCGGATTGCGAGCGGGTGCCGTACAGAACGCGCAGAGGGTCGGATGCGGCAACCATGGGCACGCTCGATACGCGGTGCAACTCAGCGATCCGGCGGGGTTCGCCGGGCGATTCTGCTGCGGCATCATGAAGGATTACGAGTTCACCTGTCGTCTTGGAGAGAGCCGTCTTGGCAGCTCCGTCGGCCCCCAGGCGGCTGGAGTGGCGAGCGACGCTCAATTGCGGATAGTTGCGGGCCAGTTCGTGGGCCACTTCCTCGGTCTGGTCCGTTGAGCCATCGTCTACGATCAGTAATTCAAATCGGCTGGTCAGATCCGGCAGTACGTCCAGCATTCGAGCCACGTGTCCAGCGAGCGTTTTTTCCGCGTTGTGAACCGTCAGCACGACGCTGAGCATCTCATTGGGTTTCGTCACGCTATCCCTCCCGCAGACTCCAAGACCGAATACGCCGTAAGGACTATGATCGGTTGCAACCCACTGGTAACTGGAATTTGCATATGACACGCTGGTCTTTACTCAAATTGCCTGCTGCGAGGAAAAATCCGGGAGCATCGGGCGTGAGACTTTCACCGTCAGCGAATTCGTCGCCACCGTCACAACCCGAACGCGGGGTAAGATGCCGGATGCCGGATGCCGGTAGTCATGTGGACATTTTTTCCCTCCAGACTCCAGACTCTTTCCCACGAGGCAAGCATGAAATCGCACACTGAGTATCTGACTTTCAACATTCCGTCCCGGATGGATTTTCTGAACATCACTCGCCAAGTGGAGCAAGCCGTCCGCAAGAGCGGCGTTCAGGAAGGATTGGTGCTCTGCAATGCGATGCATATAACCGCCTCGGTCTTCATCAACGACGACGAGCCGGGCCTGCATCAGGATTACAAGAAGTGGCTGGAGCAGCTTGCCCCATTCGATCCGTCACCGACGCGATACGGCCACAATCGCACGGGTGAAGACAATGCAGACGCCCACATGAAGCGGCAGGTGATGGGTCGGGAAGTCGTCGTGGCAATCACCAACGGCAAGCTTGACTTCGGCCCGTGGGAGCAGATTTTCTACGGCGAGTTCGACGGCGGGCGGTCCAAGCGCGTGCTCGTCAAAGTCATCGGCGAATGACGGGCCAGGCTGGAAGAGGCCACGGACGGGCACGGATCGACTCGGACCAGAATCCGTTCGCGTTCGCACGACCCCTTTTCCGGACATCAGACTCCGCGCGCAAATTCAGCGCGTGAATCTGACAGCAAGGTAAAAGCGACTGACGGCGTGAGGGAAGCGGCTGGACTGCAGGCGGGCTAACGTTCTCGAAAGATAATGCGGCCTTTCGTCAAGTCGTACGGCGACAATTCCACGCGGACTTTGTCACCGGGAACAATACGAATAAAGTTCTTCCGCATTCGACCCGCCACATGGGCCAACACTTCGTTCCCCGTATCCAGCTGGACACGAAAACGAGTGTTGGCCAGTGCTTGCATCACCGTGCCGTCAACCTCCAACGCTTCTTCTTTTCTCGACATACCCGTCTCCCAGTGGTCAACCGTCACCGCACGCCAGCAGCTATACGTATTACATGCAGCGACTTGCGTCAATACGTTGAGCACAGCAGTTCACTCGGTTGGGGCCGTCCAGGCCTTGGCTGAGGGCTTTTTATTCCCCCGTCAACGTCGGGAAAAACCGCCGAAGCGCGGGCCAAACGGCGGCCCCGAATCCGCCTGGGGAATTGGGTAGTTTCGGAGGTGTGTGCTGTACCAGCGGAATCTGCTGGAAGGACAGGTCAGTGCGGAGCCGAAGATTCTATGGATACCCAGCGGTGTTTCGGGACGGAACCTGGTGCGCCCGAGCGGAGAATTCGTGCCAAGTGGTCGGTTCTCGGGCGGAACGCGGCCTGAAGACCTGCGGGGCGGCGCCTGCGTCGGTGTTGACTTATTTGACCTGGGTTTGGCCGTTTCGGGCCTCGATGGCCCAGGGCTGATCCAGGCCTTGGTGCGAGAACGACGGGACTGCGACTTCCAACTTTATGAGCACAGCCGGCTCGTACGATTCGCATGCGCATTCATTTGTCGCGTTCCCAGTGATCGGGGGCGAGGCTGCCGGGCATGCGGTGCGCACGGGGCCGGCCCCGGTCTTTGATGCTCACCTCATCCCACAGACCAGGAACGAGGTCCGGATTCTGGTGGAAGAGATCACGCAGCTCAGCCGAGCCGTGATCCCGGCCAGTCAGTTTTATGAGGAGTTTCTGCGGCGCGTGATATCCGCTCTGGCGGCTCACGGCGGAGCGGTGTGGATTTCGCGCGACGGCGGGCCGCTGGAACTTGAGTACGAGGTGAACTTGCCCGACGAGTGCCGACTGGGTCAGGAGACGGCCGGCACCCAGCACTCGCAGTTGCTCCAGAACGTGTTCTCCAGCGGCCAGGCGACGCTTGTGCCGCCACGATCGGGGGCGGCTCGCGGAGACGAGGCGGGCAATCCATCGGACTCCTTGTTGATTCTGGCTGCGATCAAGGTGGATCAGCAGCCTTGCGGAGTGATCGAGGTCGTTCAGCGGGCCGGCGGCGGCCCTACCACGCAGCGAGGCTACCTGCGGTTCCTGGTCCAGATGGCGGAGGTCGCGAACGAGTTCCTGCGCAATTCGCGGTTGCGTCATCAGGACGATCGGCAGTCCGTGTGGACCGAATTCGAGCGTTTTCTGCGGCTGGTGCACGGTCATTTGGATTCACAGCGAGTCGCCTGCACGGTGGCCAATGAAAGTCGCCGCCTGATCGGGTGTGATCGGGCGAGCGTAGCAACCGCGAAGGGACGAGGATTCAGCATCTCGGCCGTGAGTGGTCTCGATTCCATCGAACGCCGCGCAGCCGACATTCGATTGCTCGGCGAACTGGTGCGTGTCGTGTGCGCAACGGGCAGGCCGTTCTGGTATGACGGGCGACAGTCGGACATCGCGCCGCAGATCGAACGGCCTCTGAACGAATACCTGGATCATTCACACGCGACCCTGCTGGCGATTGTCCCGCTCCTGCCGCCGGCCCATTCCGCGGAGTTGCCGCAGCGAAACGCACGCCGCGAACCGGTCGGGGCGCTGATTATCGAGCAATTCAGCGGCATTCGGGTGGTCGACGGTATGGTCGAGCGGACCGAATCGATTGCTCAACACAGCGCGTCGGCACTGTCCAATGCCCTGGAGCACGAAAGTATTTTTCTGCTGCCGGTGTGGCGGGCCATCGGACGCGCGAAGTGGGTGGTGCGGGCCAGGTCCCTGCCGAAGGCAATGACCGTGTGCGCCTCGGTCGTCGCCGCCGTCGCTGCACTCGGACTGATCCCCGTCGACTTTGATCTCGCGGCCCGCGGCAAGCTGCAGCCCGCTGTGCGGCGCGATGTGTTTGCCCGCGTCGACGGCGTGGTCACGGAGGTGCCGGTCCAGCATCAGCAGATCGTGGAGAAGGGACAGATCCTGGCCCGCATCAGCAGCACGGAACTCGAGGCGCAAATCGCCGACCTGATCGGACGCAAACAGGCTGCTCGCGAGAGAACCTTGAATCTGCAGCCAGCGCAGCTGGACGACCGAAATCTGCAAACCGACGAACAGAATCAACCGGCGGGCGAGTCGCTCGAATTGCGGAAGGTCGAGGAGGGCATCGATCGCGAAATCCAGCTGCTGCGAGAAAAGGAGGAACAGCTGACCGTCCGCAGCGAGATACGAGGCATGGTCGAGACATGGAACGTCGGCACGATTCTGCTGAGACGACCGGTGCAACGGGGCCAGTTGCTGATGAGCGTCGTCAACCCCGACGGCGCCTGGGAGCTGGAACTGCACATGCCGGAACGACGCATCGGTCACCTGGCGGGTGCCGTGGGCGCGCAGAAGCCGCTTAGTGTCTCCTTTCGTCCAGCCTCGCATCCCGAGCGTGTGCTGACCGGCAGCGTTACGGAAATCGACCGCATCGCTGAGCAGCACGGTGAGGACGGCAATTGCGTCAGGCTGCGAGTGGCAGTGGACAAGCACGATCTGCCGGAACTGCACGCCGGGACCTCGGTGACGGCACGCGTGAAGTGCGGGCGCAGGTGCCTGGGGTTCGTATTGTTCCACGAGTTGATCGAAGCCCTGCAGAGCAAGGTGCTGTTCTGGTTGTGAGGATCGGTGGCGGTTTTCTTCGGGCGGGCAAGGGGCTCTCCGGGCGGGTACCGGGCCGTTCGTTCGGGACTGAAGAGCGCCCCCAGAGAAGTCGTGCGGTTTAGGAACCATGGGAACATAACGACTTGGCTTCACCCTCGCGCGTGCGGGGGAGGGTCGGCCGCGAAGCGGTCGGGGAGGGTCTTCCGAACCAGCAGTGAATTCTACGACTAGCGGCGCGGTAGCCCTCTCCGGGCCTTCGGCCCGACTCTCCCAGAGGGA
>CAIPEB010000538.1 GCA_903863885.1 uncultured Planctomycetaceae bacterium
GGGCGTCGCAGGATGTTACGTCGTGGTCGGCGTACCAGCAGACCGTCGAGCGACGTCTGCACTTCGGACAGTTCGCGGGCAATCGCCTGGCGGAGACCTTGGTTGTCTCGCAACGACTGCGGTTCCACGCCCTGTACGACCTGACCGCACTGGGCGACGAGTTCGTCCAGTTCGGCGTTACTGCGGACGTTGAGTCGACGGAATCGCTCGAAGAACTCGCTCAGATTCTCGACGGCCGAATCTCGGAAGATCTTGGGCTTTCCGTCCACCTGACCGGTCAGCCGTTCGTGGAGGTGGGATACCAATTGCCGCAGTTCGTCGATGAACGCCTGTTCCGCGAGTTGAATGGCCTCGTCGAACCGGGCGGCGACTCGCTGGCACTCCTGCCGATAGACCTCCGGGCTGAGTTGCCGCAGGTAGTCGGGAGGTTCGACGCTGGGGAAGTCCCAGGCCACATGAAACAGGCCCCGCAGCGATTCGGGGTAATCGCTCGCGTTGTACAGACGGCCCAGGCGGTCGCGAGCCGCGGATTGAAGTTCCCCGTAGTGCTCGTCCAACCGCCACACGGCCTCGTCGAGTTCTTCCCGCAACTCGACCATGCGGGTGTTGAACGCTTCGAGGTCCTCCTGACGGATGAGGCGGATCCCCGGATCGGGATACGGCAGGGTCGAGCCTTTCCAATGCGACACGATCCGGTTGCGGACGCCGGTGAGCAATTTGAAAGCTGGGTGCTTGGTGTCGAGCAGCTTCTTGCCCGCAGATAGGAACTGTCCTTCGGCTCCGAACGATTCGGCAGCCAAGTTCTTCTGTTCGGTCGTGAGTGTCTTGCGGATGCCGAGCCAGGTAAACGCAAGGCGGACGGCGGCGGTTATGAGACGCAAGCGACGCGACGGCGTCGAGCTGAGCGATGTGCGAGGTTCTTCAAGAACAGTAGTCATGCGATGGGGTTCCTGGTTCAATAAAAGAAGTGAAGTGTGGACTGGCAACGGGGCATAGCCCCTGAACGAGAAGGCTGCAGACGCCGCTGGCAATCGCGGCGTCGTACATGCCCGGCAGAAAGACGCGGATACCGAGATCGTCAGGCTAGTTCACCGACGGGTCCCGGTTGATGCGGCGGCGGGAACGTCCGGAGCCGACGCCATTGCGGTGGTAGATTCCCGCCGTATCGGCATTCAGACAACGACCGCTGGCCCATTCCCGCAACCGCTCGACCGACTCGGCGGCGGTCACGGCGACGGGCACGATGTTCTTGGCCGCTTCCACCAGGGGAACATCCAAGAGGGCAGCCAACCGGCAGCAGGCTCGGATCTCCGCTCCCGTCCAATCCTCGGTGCGAGGTTTCGGCTGCTCGGGATCCAAGTCAAACATCCGCAGATAGATGTCCCAGATCTTGCCCTTCTGTGCGGCCCCGGGGAGATCGAGGAAGAAGATGGAATCAAATCGTTCTGCCCTGCAGAATTCGGGCGGCAGTTTGCTCACGTCGTTGCACGTCATCAAGGTGAACACGTCAGTCGTGTGATCGTTGAGATAGGTCAGCAGCGTGCCGAACAGCCTAGCCGAAACACCGCTGTCCGTTTGGCCCGAACTGGCCACGCCGCTCAGTGCCTTATCACATTCATCGACGTACATCACGCAGGGTGCCATGGCATCGGCGATCTTGAGAGCCTGCCGGATGTTGCTTTCGCTCTGTCCGACGAGGGAGCCCATGAGCGTGCCGATGTCGAGGATCAGCGTCGGCCTGCCCATCTCGTTTCCGAGGGCCTTGGCGAACTGCGATTTGCCGCAACCGGGCGGAGATAACAGCAACACACCGCGGGGACGCTTGAGCGGATTGCCATGTCCTTGGTTCCGCATGATCCGCGAGCAGAAGCCCTTGAGGGCATCCAGGCCGCCCAGTTGGTCGAACGCCTCGCTGCCGCGGTGCAGCGAGACCAAGCCGCTTTTCTTTAACGTTTGGCACTTCA
>CAIPEB010000539.1 GCA_903863885.1 uncultured Planctomycetaceae bacterium
GCTGACCTAGCTAGCAAGGCCGGATAACCGCTCTAATCGGCATAGATGGACCAAGCTCAGAATGAGCCAGAAACGTCTCGCCGCGCCCGCGAACATCCACCGCGCAGCGGTTTAGTTCAACTTTGTAATTCTCCCGCCGGGAAATCACCATCGTATTTGACAACGAGAGCCGCTCCGGCGCCGGAATGCACACTTGAGTCAAAGGCGAATCTAAGGCCCAATCGTCTTCAGGTCAAACATCGGCGGCTGACCCTCCTGCTTGACATTGGCCGCTGGTTACGCCTCATCGGAATTGGGCCAGCCTTCACGATTGCTGAACGACTCGTAGCTGAGGGCAGAGATGTGCACAAATTCCTCCCCGGTCTTGCGCTCGAATGCCGTGGGCGCAACGCTCAGCAGCGACTCGAATTCCATATCCTTGGGCATTTCAGTTGGGTTTCGAACGACGGTTTCAAAGAACTCTCGGCCGTTTGCAACCACGCAGCAACGCACGTAGAGAAACCAATCCGGCGAGAAGTACTTGCCGGGCCGGTACGCCTCCTCGCCGATCTCGCGAGCGTGTGTCTCGGTGTCCAGTGCATACAGCTTTTCCGCCAGGATGTCGTCAAAGCGTTCGATTTGATCAACGGGCATTTGAGCCAGCGCCTTGACCGCTGGTTCCACGACGGCCTCGTCATCGCCGGTCTTCTTCCAATTGAAAAGTCCGATGATGCGCCAAAACACGTCTTCCGACATCGACATGGACGCCCAGTCAGGTTCTTCGTATTTCGGTGGCGCGCCCTCGACGTAGCCCTTCTTCAGCTTTGCGGCGATCTGTTTTTCAAACTCCTGTCCGGCTGCGTCCTCGCTGCCGAATTGCTTGCGTGTTTCGCGCGGTTTGGCTCCGACGCGTCCATGGGTGGTTACGCACTCGCATCCAGCCAGTTCGATGGTCCAGAATTTGTTTGACCGGTCGTCTTGAAAGTAGAATTCCCGTCTCATGCTGCGGGTCCTTGAGGCGTTACGACCTGGGCCACGGGCAGCGGCCCGAGACCTTTGATTTGTCAAAACTCTAAGGGTTCTTCTCTCGCTTGGCTGCTGCTTGGAAAAGCGCAAATACCCCCGCGCTATACGGACTCACCCGTCACAGGAATCGAGTGTCGCAGTTGCGTCATCATTGCACCCCATCCGCGGCAGAAGTTGACGTGCAGCGCCGGTCTCGCGGCAGAACCGTCGGCGATCCGCGACCCGCCGGATTCGCCAACGTCTCACCGCGGCATCAGCGCGAACACACCCCAGCCCAGGTATTCACGCGTGTAAGCGGCGTAGCGCTCGGGTTCCGAGGTCAGATTGGCTCGTACATCTTTCGCGAACTCGTCGTCGGGATTGGCTTCAAGCCATCGGCGCATCGTGAGCCATTTGGCCGCCTCGTATCTGTCCCAGCCGTCTTGGTCAGCCAGGACCATTTCAACGACGTCGTAGCCGAGTCTGCCGAAAGACGCGAGGAGTTCTGGAAGCATGAGAAAGTCGGAGGTTGAGTGGGCAAGACACCCCCGGGCAACATCTTCCGTCGGCGGCAACCGCCGCCAGTATGGCTCGCCAATGAGGATGATCCCCCCGGTGCGTAGGCTCCGCGACAGAAGCTCGATAGTGCCGACGACTCCTCCGGCGATCCAAGTGGCACCGACGCAGGCTGCCACATCGACCTTCTCGTCAGAGACATAGCCGGCAGCATCGCCATGGATGAAATTGACTTGATCGGCGACGCCGAGTTCTTCAGCACGGAGTCTCGCTTGCTCAGTAAACAACTGGCTCATGTCGATGCCGGTGCCAATGACGCCGTGATCGCGTGCCCACGTGCAAAGCATCTCCCCCGAACCGCTGCCGAGGTCGAGCATTCGGGCACCCGATTCCAGTCGCAGCGCCGCGCCGAGAGTGGCGAGCTTTTCGGGCGTGATCGGGTTGTGGATGCGGTGAGCACTCTCAGTGATATTGAATATCCGCGGGATGTCCACTGTGAGAAATTTCCTTGCGTGTGTGAGTAAATCCGGTCATCCGCTTGCCGATGATCGCACGGTGCGGGACGGGCCCGGGATTAGGCCGGGCCCCTATTTCGATTGTGCGGCATTTCGAGTTGTTCGATACGCGGTCCTCACGCCGAGTGCTGCCACACCGATCATCAATAGTAGGGCGATCAATGCCGCGCCGGGCGCGTCGTCGGTCTCCCCGATGTAAATGCCGCCGGCTCCAATGGCGATGCCGATCGAAACCAGGACGATGGACGTGACCAACTTGGCAACAGTGGACCGCATGGAATCTCCAATTGGAGGCCAAGACATCGCTTCGCAACCGGATAGCGTTGTCTCCAACTCGCCAGTCTACTCAATGCTCGACGTGCCGTCAGCGACAACAGGCGTCGGGCCTCGCACGGAATGGCCCGTGCCGGCGCCGGGATGGCCGATAATCCGGTGATTACGTGGTTGCGTCCTTGAACCAGCGCTCGTAGACGATGCCGGTAGGCAAAGGCCAGAGTTCGGAGGCTTCCTTGTTTCGCTCTTTGATTTTGCCACCGGTATGCGTGCCATAGTGAAAGTCACTTGAAGATCACCTTGGCTTCGGGGGCGAGTTCGTACGTGGTCTCACGGCCCTCACTCCACTTACCATTCTTGAGATACTCAGTCTTAACCTGGAGTCGGCCGTCGGGCAGAAGTTCGGTGGTGGATTTGACTTCGGTAATGCCGCCCGCGGCACCCTCGACAGTCTCGTGGCCCGTCCATCGGCCACCCTCGTGCTTCATGGTTCCTTCGGTGCGGAATCCCGCTGTCGTGAAGTACCAGTAGGCGAGGGAATTCTTCTTCGCGTCCCAGGTAATCAACGTCTCGCCGCCGTAGACGCCGTTGTTGAGGGAGTGCAACACGCGAATCGCTTGGCCATTCAGGGCACGCTCCCAGCGGGCGATATCAATGAGCGGTTTTTCCGGCGTCGAATCCTTGAACGCACCTTTCCACGTCTTGCCGAGCAACGGACCAAACGACTGGAGCGGCGCGGCCAGATTGTCCTCGACATCACTTGCGCACGCCAGGACAGCCGTAATGGACAGTACGAATGCGATCGTCAGCAGGGTGTGCAGGCATCGATTCATGGCAATCCTCTTGAGGTACAATTTGGATCTTGTGTGGTGGTCTCCGGCCGCCGAACGTTGTGGATCACGCGGCGGCGGTCAACGGTGGCGAATTCAGTTCACGCGCGGCCCGCCGCTCTTCTGCGTCCGTCCGGGGCACAGCCGTCAACGGCGTGATTTAATGGGTGCAAGTCGCCTGTACGGGACTGGGAGCCTCCGCCACGCCAGTCTACTCAATGCTCGCGATGCCGTCAGCCGCAGCGGGTGTCGGGCTTTCTGCGGAATCTCCCGTGCGTGGTCCGGCGGAGTGGCTTGCCCGGCTGCGCGATTCGACATGAACTGGGTTGTGGCGACGGAGCTTCTTTGTCTTGATCGTGGCAGTCCCAGGCACCGATCGTGCCAGTTATTGCACATCCGAGCTCTTTAGAAACTCCGCAACCACCCCGGCAAACTGTACTGGCCTCTCCCACATTGGGCTGTGACCGCAATGCGTGATTATCTCGACGCGGCTATTTGGCAGGGCATCGCTCATGGCGATGGCATGGTCAAAGGTGCCGAAGGGATCATGTGTGGCCACGAGGATAAGGACCGGTGCTTGAACAGCCGCATGTTGCAGAGCTGGGATAGCCGGCGTGGTGTAGTTTGCCTTCAAGGTCTCGCGGAGAGCCGTATTGCCTGCTTGCAGTCCAACCTGAACGAAATGCTCAATATCATCCGGCGTTACATTGGCCGCATCAAAGTAGCGTGGTATGGCAGAGGAGAAAACCTTGCGGTTGTCCTCAGCGGATCCGTAACTATCTATTCGCTGTTCCACGGCCGGTGAGACCCCCTTGGGTGGCAAGGTGGCGGCGAAGGTGTTGCACAGCACAAGCGCGAGGACCCGCCCTGGATAGCGCGCTGCAAAATGCTGGATGACCAGGCCACCGAAGGAATGGCCAATCAACACGGCCCGCGGCAGACCCAAAGCGTCCAGGAATTGCCCCAGATCGTCCGCAAGTTCGAGGCAACTGTAGCCATTGTCCGGTTTGTCGGAGCGGCCGAATCCGCGAAGATCCACGGCGAATAACCGATAGTCGGAAGGGAGCAGCGGTAGCACCTTTTCCCAAACCGCAGAGGACATGCCATAGCCATGCACCAGCACGACCGGATATTTCCCACTACCCGAAGTCTCGTAGTGCAAGCGGAGTCCGTTGGCCAAGCGAATGTCGGCTCCCTGAGTGAATCGAGGGTGAAGGCAAATCATGGCGACCACACCGCAGATTAAAAGTGCATGGATGTGCTTCATGAGTACTCTCAATACCGTATTCACTGTTTCTCATGTGCTGTTCATAGAGGTGCGGCCGAACGTCGGCCGCAGTCGGGGGGCGACGATAGCCAATGACCTCACAACGGCACGTCGTCGCCCGCTGCGGTTCACCGCCTTGTGGTGCGCGCGGCATGGTGGTGATTCCAGGCGGTGAAACTCCCGTGTACGAGACCGGGAATCTTCGAAACGCCAGTCTACTCATTGCTCCGCGCTCCGTCAGCCAAGGCGGGAGCGGGGGCTTTCCACGGCATGACCCGCGTTTGGGCGGATCTCCCCGCCCGACCCGCTTGGCCGATTATTTGGCAGCAGGCCGGCGAAGACGTCGCGGTGTGTATGATATGCTTGACCGGCAGCGATTCCCAAGACCGCCCGGTGTCTGGTGCCTCTGATCCTCGAGCCGCACGTTTGAATTCAATGCGGCGTTTCCGATTCGGCGGCAGTTTGCCTGCGTCTGCTTCACGCCCCTATTCGACAGCACCCCAGCCAACATGCACACACACCTGCTTCACGTGGCTCTTGCGCCGCTGTTGTTTGTCTCGGCGCTCGCTGCAACCGAGGCCGACCGGCCCAACATCCTCTGGCTGACGGCGGAGGATATCTGTCCGAACCTCGGCTGCTACGGCGATACGTATGCCGTGACGCCGAACCTGGACCGTTTCGCCGCGCAATCCGTGCGCTATACGCAGGCGTTCGGGATCACCGGGGTCTGCGCGCCGAATCGCTCGTGCCTGATCACCGGCATATTTCCTTCACGGCTGGGCAGCCAGGGGATGCGCTCAACCACGGTGCTTCCCAGCGGCGTCAAGTGCTTCAGCCAATACCTGCGCGAGGCAGGCTACTATTGCACCAATAACGCGAAGACCGATTACAACTTCGAAGTGCCCAAGGACGCATGGGACGAGTGCGGCAAACAGGGACACTATCGCAACCGGCGGCCGGGCCAGCCGTTTTTCGCGGTCTTCAACCATGAAGTGAGCCATGAAGGGCAGATTCGCGTGTCTGCAGAGATGTACCGGCGGAACACGGCCCGCCTCACGAATGCCCAGCGCCACAATCCCGCCAAGGCGCCGGTGCCGCCATTTCATCCCGACACGCGGGAAGTGCGGCGTGATTGGGCCCGTTACTACGACAATATCACCGCGATGGACTACCAGATTGCGGACAAGCTCAGGGAATTGGAGGAAGAAGGACTCGCCGGGAACACGATCGTCTTCTTCTTCGGCGACAATGGCACGGGCCTGCCGGGTATGAAGAAGTGGGTTTGGGAAGGCGGCCTTCACGTGCCTTTGTTGATTCGATTTCCGCGGAAGTGGCAGCACCTTGCCCCCGTGGCGCCCGGCAATACAACGGACCGGCTTGTGAGCTTCGCGGACTTCGCGCCGACGGTTCTTGGCCTCTGCCGAGTGGCCCTTCCGCCGCACTTGCAGGGCACGGCTTTTCTGGGCGACCAGGCTGGCAGGCCGCGCGAGTATGTCCACGCCATACGCGATCGGATGGCGGAGCGGTTCGACTGCGTCCGTGTCGTGCGCGACCGGCGCTACCAGTATCACCGCAACTTCATGCCGCACCTCAGTTGGTCGCAGTTCACCAGCTACACCGAGGAAATGCCAACGATGAAAGCGTGGCGTCAACTCGCCGGCGAAGGGAAACTCACCGGTCCGCCCGCCCGCTATTTCTCGCCGACAAAGCCCGTCGAGGAGCTCTACGACAACGAAGCCGACCCGGACCAGATCCATAACCTCGCCAGCGACGCCGGGCATCGTCAGACGCTGGAGAGGATGCGCGCCGAATGCGTCCGGTGGATGAAAGCGACAGGCGATCTCGGTCTGCTGCCGGAGCACGAGATGCTTGAACGCTCGGCCGGCAGCTCGCCGTGGGAAATTGCCATTGACCCGCGCAAGAACCCGCTTGACGCACTGATTGACGCCGCGAATCTGGCCCACGAGACAAACCCCGACAACGCTGGGCGACTCGCCGCCCTGCTTGAGAACGGGGATTCCGCGCTGCGCTGGTGGGGCGCCATCGGACTGACAGTGCTTGCGAAAGACGCCAAGTCGGCTGAACCGAAGTTGCGTAAAGCACTCGCTGACGATTCTCCATCGGTGCGTATCGCCGCCGCAGAGGCCTTGGGCAATCTGGGTGACTGCACCGCCGCCCTGCCCGTGCTGACGAAGGCGCTGCAGCATGACTCGCCCCTGGTCAGGCTTTACGCGATGAACGTCCTCGATCGGTTCGGGGGAAGGGCTGCGCCGGTGATAGACGCGATCAAAGCTGCACGGGTGGAATTGGACGACCGGGCTGCCGGTGGTATCGACGGTGTCGCGAGTTCCGGCGGAGGTCGGCAATCGGCCATGCAATTGCAGGGCTCTGTTGTCGAATACCTGAACCGCATGGTGCAATACCTGCCGGAACGACTTGAGCAAGCCAGGTGAACGGCGGGTACGACTTTTTGGTCGCTTGGGAATCGCTCAAGAACCACTTCGGCATCTGCTGTGGGCAGTCCGCGACATAGCGGAACCGGGGCCGGAACAAATCATACCTTACGGGTTCATCGAGAAAATCTTTGGGTGGCTCTGATGCCGCCGGCCCCGTCTTCCTCGCAACAAATGGTGCACGTATTACCCAATACTGTCGGGCTTGCTCCGCTGGGCCACTTGGCGAGATCGCACCAGTCCGTCAGCACTTCGGCGACTTGCGCTTCTTGCCGATCTCGCTGCGTGCCGCGAATTTCTTGATATAGTCCGGCGCGAACGGAATCTTGCATGCCCCGATCAGGTCCACGGTGACCTTGCCGATGCCGTTGGCCGTATCGACCGCGGTCTTGTGGAGCGGTTGGACGTAGCAGGCAACGGCGATCACGAAACTGTTCATCACGTATCTCACGCGATTGGGCTGTTGGTGAATCGACTTCGCCACGCGTTTCAGCAGCAACCTGATCTCGGCCAAGTCCAGGTCCGCATCCTGTTTGATGGCGACCAAGCTGCTGTAAGTCTGCCAGCCCGCCGCGGCGACGGCTTCGTTCTTGGACTCGATCCACTTCAAAGCCAGTTCGCGACCATACCGACCGGCGGAGGCAACCCACGGGACCGTGAATTCGCTGACCATGCTCCAGGTTGCGTGTTCGACCCACTTCTGCAGGTCCTTTTTTGTCATCTTTGCGTCGTCCGCGATAAGGCCCGCGAGGTATTGGGCGTCAGCGATGCCGGTATCGTAGAGATCCAGAGCGAGTTGGTAGTCCATCTTGATGCGTTTCTGGATCCGTTTCATGTCCTCGACCTTGACGCCGAAGCATGGCTCCTGGGCACCGTGGGTCATCCACGTCTTCTTGGTTTGAGCAGTGCCAAGTTTCTTGAGTTCGTCGACGATGTCTTTGGCGGTCATGTGCTTTGTCTTTCAACTCGTATGTGAATGCCCCGCTCGGCTGCGTTGCGACTCGACTTTTGCGCCGCCGCCGAACGGCTCAACTCTGCGATCCGACCCGCACGTTGATTTTACGCGATCCCGCGTAACGCCGAACGTCGCCTCACGGGTCAGACAAGGTGCGTGGGGATACAACGCTCTCACTGCGGTTTCCCTTGTCGCCGATTCGGAGAATGCCCGGCACTTGCTGAGGTATATATTCCGACGGGGCAGACCGGACAAGCCGAGGCCGTGGCGGTGTCCGTGCTGTTCCCGGTCTTTCCGGCCGCCGATTGCAATGCCGACCCGACGCGGTTGCGTTGACGGTGGCTGGACCGTTGGCTACAGTCCGGCTTGGTCTTGTGCCTGCCAATGGGGATGTCGCGCGCCCGGCAATTTGCGATCCCGTCGTGTCGTTAGGCTTGAATGATGACAGCTCTGACATGCGCCGTTTGTCTGATCGTCGCTGTGCAGTTCTCCGCTGACGAAGCTTCTATCCCGTCGTCGCAACAAGAAAGCGTCCAGCGGCTGATGGGTGTCAGGCCGGGCGAGCGTGCCAGTTTCATCGCCAAGCCTCCACAGCCACACACGTCATTCCTGTACGCCGGCGTCTATGATCCCAAGGTGGCGGTGCCCACGGACATCGTGCGGCTGTTTGCGTATTCGGACTCCTGGCTGGCCAAAGGCTACGGCGTGCAGTTGATGATGCACAGCCGCTACGGCGAGGCAGAACGCCGCGAGCCCGCGGAGTTCCAGACGGACCGCAACGGTAACGTCTGGGGGACCGCCCATGTCTTTCGGGAAGGGAAACTCGTCGACCTCGTCGTTGGCGCACTTTCCCCGAACCTCGCCTTGGACATGCTCAAACGGCATGGGCAGGATGCTGACGTGAAGATGGATGACCACTACAAGGTGCCAACTGAGACGCGAACCCGGCAGTTCATCGACCATTTCGTCCCCCAGCTCGGCGAGACGGGAGCGAGCGGAATCGGCTTTGACGAACCCGAGTTCATGGCGCAGACGGGCTATTCAGAAGCGTTCAAACAGGAGTGGCTCAAGCAGTATGGCACACCCTGGCTCCCACCGCACAGCAGCATCGAAGCCAGGTACCGGGCCGACCAGCTCAAGGGGATGCTCTTCTGCCGCCATGTTGACACCATCCTGCGCGCAGCGCAGCAGCGGAAGCCATCCGCAGTCCGCGTCCTGTCCAGCCACAGTCCCATCGGCTACTACGGGACGCAAATCGTGGCAGCACACTCCGGGCTGATCGGCAATTCGGCAGTCCAGGAGGTGATCGCGGAAGTCTGGAACCTGCCTTTTGAAGACGGCTACCTGGAATACTCGTCGATGTGGGAGCTGGTTCGCGGTACGGGCAAGCGCCTCTGGCTCTTCATGGACCCGATGGGCGACCATCCCGGCCTGCCGCTGGAGTTCTATCGGAAGAGCTTCAGTTGGAACCTGGTGTCGGCACTTATGTTTCCGCAGACCGACTGCTATGAGACGCTGGCCTGGCCTCAGCGCATCTTCGGCCACGTTCCCCAGGAGTATGCGACCGTCGTCAACACCGCGATCGGCGCGCTGAGCGACATGTGGCGGCACGAGGATGGACAGGTCTTTGCAGGCGTCGAAGGAGTGGGCACGTTCGTTGCAGATTCCATGGCTTGGCAGAGGGCCGATCCGTCGCCAAGCGATTTCAACGGCTTCCGGGGCCTGACGCTTCCCCTCGTGAGGCGCGGGGTACCGGTGCGAGTGCTTTCACTTGACCGGGTGACAGAAGCCGGTTACCTGGACGGTCTAAAGGTCCTACTCCTCACTTACGACTTCCTGAAGCCGATGGATCCGGCGGTCAACCAGACGCTGGCCGATTGGTGCGGGCGCGGCGGTGTGCTTCTTGTATTCGGGGGCGACGATGCGTACAACGCCCTCGGGGACGCGTGGTGGTGGCGAGGAGGATACGCGTCGCCCGGCGAGGACCTGTTCGCTCGAATGGGCCTGCGCCTGGCTTCCTGCGACCACCTGACGAAGCCATCGGAGAGCCGCCTTCTCAAGAGCGTGATCGGACCGGGTCTGCCCGACCAGGTGATTCCGGCAGGTTACCCGGTGACCGTCTATCAATTGCCGAAGGGCGGTGAGGCGATCTACACCATCGGCGAGGCCGGTGCGCCGGCCGTGTGGGAGGCCGCAGTCAGACGGGGCAGAGTCCTCTACTGCGGGGTTGCGCCGGGGTATCTGGGAACGACGGCGGAAGGCGGCACGTGGGTTCGGTCACTTGTCCGCTGGGCGCTCGAGAAGAACGGCGGCGAGTACCGCGAGGCGCCATGCTTCCGCTGCCGGCGTGGTCCCTATACGGCCATCTGCGCGGTGAATGGGCCGGTGAATCTCAGCGGCCAGTTCGTGGACCTGCTGGATCCGGGTCTGGCAGTGCGCCGCAATCCGACGATTCCCGCTTCCGAGTGTGCCTTCTTCGGCGATGCCGGACCAATGAAGGGTCAGCCCTATCTAATGGCAGTGTCAGGACGAGTAACAGCCCGCTATGAGGTCGCCGACCGTACATCATTGGTCGTTCGCTCGCCGGATGGGACAGAAGGCGCAGCCAGGCTCTGGTCGGACGGAAGATCAGTTCAGTCGGTGGCGGTCAGCACGCTGGACGGACAAGTGCTCCAGGCGCAGACTGCTGCGGAAGAGGGAACCGTCCTCGTGCGTTTTCCCAACCGTGCGGAGGGCGTGGTCTTGCGAGTCGACTGGTCCGTGAGGGACCTGGGTCAGCGCGACGCTCAGTCTGAACAACCGCACATGTAGCGGCCAAAACGATCCCGGAGCCAACTCGGTTTCCGGCGATGCCCGTGGTCGATGACGTTCTTGTGGCCGCAGTGATTGCAACCGCCGATGTTATCGGCCTTGGTACCATCGATCTGGTAATCGCTCATGTTGTGGCTCCGACTGGTGGCCGAGCAAACAGTATTCCCAGCCTTGGCCGGATGTTGTACCCATTTTCCACGACCGGTCGCAGTTCCCATGCGGCCGGAGTGCGTTGCCCGCAAGCGGTTCACTGTGTCCTCGTCTCGACGGCTCCGACCTTCTTCCACTTCGAAAACTCGCGGGTCTCGGAATCCGGGACCATCGACTTTTCTTCCGGCTGGATTGCAAACGGGCTGGCAAGGGCGATTGGGTCGGCAGCGCCTGCGTTGGCCTTGCGCGCGGGCGAATCCACAGCCAGCTTGAAACTGTCCGCCGCGCCGCTGACCTTGGGGTCGATGGACTCGTTCCCTGGTGGCAGCGGTTTCTCAATTTCACTTGCCTGCATCGGCCTCGCGTTCTTGAAAAAGAAGTTCCTCTCGACCTTCGGGTCGCCAATCGGCGACTCCGCCGACCGCTCCCCGCGCGAGGCGATCTTGCTGCACGCGACGCCGACCGGATTATCGACGAACACGTTGCGAACCAGGTTCGTCTTTGACTGTCCCAGCACGATGATCCCCTCGCGCAGGTTGCCGACGATCGTGTTGCCTTCAACGTTGTCGCTGTTGTCGAACCAGCACGACATCGCATCCATCTCGTTCCGCCAGAATACGTTTCCGCGCACGGTCGCCGATGTTCGCCCCGACGCGTAGATGCCGCTCCGCGCGTTGGCAAAGATGTGATTGAACAGGATCTTGGGCGAGCAGCCGTCGTACCGGACGCCGTGCCACGCCGACCCGCTGATCCGGCAGCGTTCAATCGTCGCGTCGTCGGTGGCGAGCACGACGCACCGGTGGTAGCAGTTGCGGATGTCGCTGTCGCTCACGTGCAACTTCGTCTGCTTACCCGCGGCCACGCCCGTGCCCCAGATCGCCGCCACCAACGAGTTCTCGATTCTTACGTCGGAACCGGCCAGTACCGAGACGCCGTTCATGAACGGGCCGATCACAGCGCACTCGCGGATGACTCCGGCGGCGTTGTCAAAGGTGATGAGGGACTCAGTCGTGAGCCCACCCTCGGCGTCGCCGGTTGGCGGGCCGCGGAACTTGATCCCGCGCAGCACGACGCCCTTCGTGTTCTTCACCGTCACCGTCGGCATGCTCTGCCCGGTCGCGAATGCGACGGCGATCCTCGCGCGCTCCTGCTTGTTGCTCGCAGCGTCCAACGCCGCGAAGAACTCGTCCTTCTGTTTCTGCGTCAGCGGCATCGGTTTGCCCGGGCCGAGTGTTGTCTTCTCCCATCCCGACCCCTGCAAGGTCAGTGGCTTGGCGATCGTGACGCTCTCAGGGAACGTGCCGGGGGCGAGTTGGATCGTCGCCCCCTCCGGCGCCTTGTCGACCGCCGCTTGCACCGATTCGCCCGCGCCGACGACGACTTCCTCCGCCACGGCACGCGCGGCGGGAAGCGGACATGCAACGAACATTGTGATAGTGACTAGCCAACCCATCGTGTGTCTCATGAGGAGTCTCCGTTGTCTGATCGCGTGCGCTCGCGCTGCCGGCATACTCAGTCAGAGCACCGCAGGAACACGGCGTGACCTCGGAACGCGGCGTTAACCGGGGTCGATTCGTTGCAGATGCGTGTGGGGCCGGCCGACAGTTGACTCTGATCCCAAAACCGGCGCGATCGGGCGCTCCGTCTTATCGCTTTGCAGATTCAGAAATGGCGACAACTCCTCGCCGTCGTCGCAGCCGAAATCCCGGCACGATTCGATAGCG
Organism: uncultured Planctomycetaceae bacterium; assembly: GCA_903863885.1. Lineage (GTDB taxonomy): Bacteria > Planctomycetota > Planctomycetia > Pirellulales > Pirellulaceae > CAIPEB01. The sequence continues at coordinate 12,479 of CAIPEB010000539.1, forward strand.
ATGCGCCTTCGAGGAAACTGCTCCGGCGCGGTATACTGTCGCTGTCGATCGTGCCGGATTGGGTTGGCAGGGCCAGCGAATTTCACCAGCACCCTGTCACTCAATTGCCGGTTGACCAATGCACTAGAGACGACAGTCTCCACCCCCAGCCAGTCAGGAGCCCGAGATCATGTCCTATGCCAAACCGCAGTTCAAGACCCGGTACCAGAACTTCATCGGTGGCAAATGGGTCGATCCGATCGACGGTCGGTACTTCCTGAACACCTCGCCGGTCGACGGTCAGGCGTGCTGCGAAATCCCGCGGAGCAACAAGAAGGACGTCGATCGGGCCGTCGAAGCCGCCTGGCAAGCCGCCAAGACCTGGACCCGCACCGGGGCCGCCGAGCGATCGGCCCTCCTGAACAAGGCCGCCAATTGCCTCGAGGCTCATCTCGAGCGGCTTGCGGTGGCCGAATCGTGGGACAACGGCAAGCCGGTCCGCGAAACGCTCAACGCCGACATCCCGCTGGCGATCGATCACTTCCGCTACTTCGCCAGCGTAATCCGAGGCGAGGCGGGCGACGTCTGCGAACTCGACGCCGACACGGTTTCCATGGAAGTGCATGAGCCGCTGGGCGTCGTCGGCCAGATCATCCCCTGGAACTTCCCCATCCTGATGGCTGCCTGGAAACTGGCCCCCGCGCTGGCTGCTGGCAACTGCGTCGTGATCAAGGCGGCGAGTCAGACACCCGTGGGTATCCTGATGATGATGGAGGCGATCGGCGACGTTCTGCCGCCGGGCACGGTGAACGTCGTAAGCGGGTACGGCTCCGAGGTGGGCCAGCCGCTGGCCACGCATCCCGGGGTTATGAAGGTCGGTTTCACGGGCGAGACGAACACGGGCCGGCTGATCATGCAGTACGCCTCGGAGAACATCATCCCGGTCACTCTGGAACTCGGCGGGAAGTCGCCCAACATCTTTTGCGAGAGCGTGATGGCCGAGGACGATGAGTTCCTTGACAAGGCCATTGAAGGGCTCGTGCTGTTCGCTTTCAACCAGGGCGAGGTATGCACCTGTCCCTCGCGGGCTTTGGTGCATGAGCGGATCTACGACCGGTTTATCGAGCGGTGCATCCAACGGGTCGAAGCCATCAAGATGGGCGATCCGCTTGACCTGAACACGATGATGGGTGCGCAGGCCTCGAAGGATCAGTACGACAAGATTCTCGGATACATCGAGATCGGCAAGCAGGAAGGCGCCGAGGTGCTCACCGGCGGCGGGCCATTCCAAAGCCCCGTTTACCCCAACGGTTTCTACATCCGGCCGACTCTGCTGAAGGGGCACAACAAGATGCGTGTTTTCCAGGAGGAGATCTTCGGACCCGTGCTGGCTGTAACGACCTTCAAGGACGACGCCGAAGCCCTGGAGATTGCCAACGACACGATGTACGGCCTGGGTTCGGGCGTCTGGACCCGCGATGTACACCAGATGCGTTACTTTCAGCGCGGCATTGAGGCGGGCCGCGTCTGGTGCAACTGCTATCACCTCTACCCGGCGCACGCGTCTTTTGGCGGCTACAAGAAGTCGGGCATCGGCCGCGAGACCCACAAGATGATGCTCAACCACTACCGGCACACCAAGAACATTCTCGTCTCGTACAGCAAGAAGCCGCTGGGGTTCTTCTAGAGAAGAGGAAGGTATCAGGTTCCTTTGCGGCTCTGAGGGATGGACTGCAACAGCAGTTCACGCTCAATGGCTCAGATTTCGTGCAGCCTGCGCGAGTCTCATCAGGGCTGGACATTGGGTATTTTCACCGAAGCATTCATGCGGTCCGGTTCGGCGGTTTCATGGCAGGTGGCGCAGCGCATCTTGCCGATCGATTTAGGTGGTTCAGTCGCTGCCGCCGGCTTCGCTTCCGGTTGGCTTGGCAGTCCCGTCGCGCCTTCATTGAGCAATTTGACGGTTCTTGCGGCGACATCCGCAGTCAGGCAACGACACCGCTGTCCCATTTCCTTGCTCAGCGGGGTCGCACCAGAAACCTGGCACCATTGGGACACGGAAACGTGACACAGCACCGATTCAGCAACACTGCGCGGCGGTCGCACCGTCCGTTGATCGGATGGGCGATATCGCGGCAGAGCCGTGCGCTCGTACCAGGAAAACAGCTCACCAATCAGTTGGGTGCGCGAAGACTTCTCGTTCTCGAAGAGCCCGATGAGGGCCGCCCCGCCATTCAAGGCTCCGCAAATCGAGCCGAATCCGCCGATCCCGCCTTCGCCGTAGCGGAACATGTGGAACGGAAACTCGTCAAGCGGCTGAGCGTGTTCTTTGCTCCAGGTTGAGAGGACGGCTTTCACCACTCCGTACATGCAGCCTCCGTCCGGCATTGCGCGATAAGCCTCGTCCGCGACGACGGACGGAGACAATGGCAAATAGTGCCATCGATGGTCCGTCGCCTGGGAAGGCTGCGGCTCAGCTCGCGCGCTGCCTCCGCCACCGCTGACCACCGCCGTCCCTATAGCGCTACTGATCGCCGCGATCACATCACGCCGCCGCATGCCAGCCATTTGGTCCACTCCAGACATCAGTCTTTCTTCGCTCGGATGGTCTACAGCACTTGAAAAACATACTTAAGGGAAAAGAAGATGCCGACCACAACAAAAATCCAACCCGTCATCGTGCGTGCCCACCACTCGATCTTTGCCAGGATATTGTAGGCTTTGCCCACCGATTGAGCGCTCGTGGCCAACAGCACGGCAAACACGATGACGGGCAGGGCGGTGCCGACTCCGTAGACGGCCGGCAGAGTGACACTCGAGTTCGCCTTGAGGGACAATGGGACCAGGCTACCAAAGAACAGAGCGGCTGATGTCGGACAAAACGTCAAGGCAAAAACGATCCCCAGGAGCAAGGACCCCCACACGCCCATTGCATCGACACGCTTCTGCAGTCCTTCGCCCATGCCGCTACCACCCGCATTCAACTGGATCAACCCGAGCAGGAACATGCCTACCACGATCAACAGCGGACCAAGCACCAGATGCATGTACTTCTGCAGGTACAGGGAGATTTGAGGGACCGACAGCACGCTCGCGACGAGCACCACGGCCAACGCCAGGTAGGCCAGGGTGCGGCCGATCGTATACAGCAAGCCGGTCAAGAACACTTGCCGTCCACTTCCCACCTTCCGACCGATGTAGGAAATGGCGGCAATATTCGTGGCAAGCGGGCAAGGGCTGATCGACGTTAAGATACCCAGCCACAAGGCGGTTCCAATCCCGACGACAAACTCCGTCATGGTCGTATCTCCTGTTCAGGGCCATCTCACACCGCCACGACCGTTGACGGAATTACTGAGCGCCGGCAATCGGTTCCTCAAGATAGCTGCGGACTTCACTCTGCACGTAGTCCACGAATTTCGGCTTCTGCCCCACAAGGCTCCACACTTTCGGTGCCGGTTTCCACTCCACGATCTTGCCGTTGCGTACGTGCATCAGGACCAAGGTCGGGCCGTCGATCTCGTAGGCTTCCGCGTATTTCTGGTTCTTGGGATCCTGAAAATCCACCATCACCATCCGCACGCTCTTGTCCTTTAGTTCAGAATCAAACCCGGATTTGATCGATTCCTCGATGTAGGCGCTGATCTTCTGGCATGTCGGACATCGCTGCGTACGATGAAAATAGCAGGCGATCACCTGATGTGCCGGTCCCGTCGCCGGTTTGTCATCTGCGAGACTTCCGGGAGTGCGCATCATCCCGAGCGAAACGAACATCAACGGCCCCAAGCTCAAGACACCCGTGCGGCGGGAGACTCTGGACTGAACATTCACCGCGAAACTCCTTTTGTGTGGTAAGGGAAATCACCCTATTAGGGAATTGGACCGAGGGTAATGTCCGGTCACGTGTTGAGGGAATGCACTAGGACGTGGGCGACGAGGTCAGGGTGTTGGGTTTCAAATCTTCTCCCAGTTCCTTCCATTTCGCCAGAATTTCCTCTTTGCTGTAGAAACCCACGTGCCGAAAACGCTCCCGGCCTGATGCATCAAAGAAGATCTGAGTGGGAATAGTCTCGACGCCATATTTCACAGCGATGTCTTTGTCTTTCCAAACATCGATGAACTCGACTTCCAGCGATCCGGCAAATTCCACTTTCAGTTCATCGAGGATCGGCGCCATCATCTTGCAGGGGATGCACTTGCCAGCACCCAGATCCAAGAGGCGAGGTAACCCTTGGCGTTCGACGGCGGGACTCGTGCTGTCCTGCGAGACAACCGTCAGTGGTTTGTCGGCTTCGCGAGTCTTCTCACAGCCAACGGCAGCCAGACCGCCAGCTAGCAGGACCACCAGAACTTTTCGAGTTGCACCTGAAGTAGACATCGGCGTTTGATACCTTGCAGTAAAGAGCCGCACGTCTCATGACTCGGGAATCGGAAGAGGTTCTTGTGGGGATTTGTTTACCGACGGTAGCGGCGGACGATTCGGACCGGATGGCGTTGCCGGGTCGCCCAGGAATTGCCTCAGGCTGTTCTGGACAAAACTGACGAATGTGGTCTTGTCGCCCACGTGCTCCCAGACTTCCGGCAGTCCCTTCCATGCCACTTGTTTCCCTCCCTCGAACTTCGCCAGCACAACATTCGGCGCGACCACCTCGTAATCCGTGGCGTAATGCTCGTTTCCCGGCGTTTCGTAGTTGATTACCTCCCACGTGACCTTTCCGCTTTTCATTTCCTCGGCGAAGCCACTTTGCACGGCCTCTTGGGAGTAGGCCTCGATCGAGCGACACGTGGGGCATCGCGTGTTGCCGTGCAGGTAGTACACCTTGACACCCTGGCGCATGGCGAGCGCCGGCGCGCTAACGCCCTGTGGGGCTGCAGAGCCACTTCCCGTGTTGGTACTCGCCATGGCTGAGACAGTCTGCGGCGCCGGCGACACAGTCTTGACGATCAGCACGACACAAGTTGCGGCAACGAACATCAACAGCGAGTTCGTCGTGGCTTCCTTCAGGGTCATGAACAGGCTCCTCCGTCGTGTTGGGACATTATGCTGCTGATGGTCAAATTTCGGACGAAATTCGGCTTACCCCTACCACACCGGCCATCGCGCCTGCGCCCATGCTCACGGTTTGTACGAAACCTCGACGCGCCACCGGGGAATTCATGCAGTTGTCCTTGCGTTGCGTGGGATACCGACTCAGTCATCGTCGCCACAGAAGGAACTTCAAGCGGGCGGAGAGCAGGCAGCCACGATCTCCCGATTCTCTGCTGTGCTCAGGGTTTGATCTTCTCAAACACGGCCTTTAGTTTGGCACGGTATGCGTCCAGAATCGTTGGTTCCAAATCGGCCAAAGGTCTTACGGGGATGAGATCCTGAACTGCCTTCGCGTCCAGCTCCGCTCCTCTCATCGTGGCCATCGCACCGGCCAGCATATACTCCATGCCAGACTCGGCTTCCGATCGAGTAAGTCCGAACGATTCTCCTAGAGCAACCAGCTCATAAAGTATGGGCCAAAAATACGAGGGTCCCATTCCGGTGAGCACCGCGTACGCCTCCAATTTCTCCTCGGAGGTCTCGCAACACGAGCCTAACGGCCGCATGACTTCTTTGACCACGTTGCGATCGGCCGTTGCCAGGCTCTCGGAGAACGCCAATGGGTTGAAGCCTGCGTTGACAATCGACGGGGCATTCGGGATGACTCGAGCCAATCGATCAAAACCGCCGAGAAGGCCCGCCAACTTCGCCATGGTCAGCTTCGGCGCCAACGAAACGACAATCGCGTCCGCCTTCAAGGCGGATTTCAGAGGATGCAATGCATCGGGAATTGCAGGGGGGGGCAGCGCCACGAAGACGATGTCCTGCGCCGCAGCCGCGTTGTTGTCGCCAGGCGCGGCTTCGATTGCTGTAAACGTGTCCTTGAGATTCGAGAGAACCCGGGAATCGATATCGCTCACGACCACCTTGGAAGGCATCGCCTTCGCCCGATTCCAGCCGCTCAGAAAAATCCGGGTAATTCGCCCGCCGCCGATGAACCCAGTGCTGTGCCCGCTCATGATTCGAGGCTCCCCTGATACCATGACGCCAGAAACCAAACGTGCCCTCCACAAGCATCCGCAGGTCAGTTCTGCAACGAGTGCATCTGTGTTTGCGTTGTCTTTTGAAACAGCGTTTCAACACATTTCAGCAGGTTGCCGATGCCGACAATCTTCACTTGGTAGAAGATCTGAGATCCGTGTCGCTCGTCACCGATGATCCCGGCGTTTTTCAAAATCGCCAGGTGGCGCGATACTGTTGACATGTCAGCGCCAACCAGGTCGGTCAGATCGCAGACGCAACGTTTGCCGCGTCGTGACAATTCATCCACCATAAACAACCGTGTCGGGTGAGCCAGTGCTTTGATGACCTTGGCTCGCGCGGAATAGCGGGCTTGCACTTCGGGTTGCATCTTTCATCCTCCTGCTGCCGTTCGTGGCGGAACTGCACAATCGGAGATACGCCCGGCGGTACACTCGACTGTCGCGACTCCGCAAACCCTGAAAGGCAACTCGGTTTGTTCGCTGTCTCGTCGGCGCGAGCGGTCCACTCGATTCGCTCGGCATGTGAGCCAAGCACGCGATGATCGAAAAAATTCGGTCAATTACCCAGCAAAGCATCCGCGGGCACGTCCGGCTGCGTTCGTCCCCGATAATAACTTGTATAGGCCTGCGCGACCGCGTTTCGGTACCAATCATCTTCGTGTGCCTCGATGGCGTGATACACACGCACCGCATTCAAGAGTCGATCTGCCTGGTTGTCGTCCGGAACGACTCCCATCCGGAACAGTTGGTCGAAGATCAGCGGCAATCCGTTGACGGTGACCGTTTTGCCGTCGAGTCGCAGGTTGCCTTGCGCGGGCTGGCCTCCACATGCACACCCACAAGCGCTGGCCGTGCGGTCTGCGTCCGCGTCAGTCGTTGAATGAGCGGCGGAGAGGGTATCCACTTCGACTGCGATTCGTTCCGCCAGCAACCAGACCGCTTCCTCGTCAGATCGATCGAAATCTCGGGCAGAGCGGTGACAAGTCGCGACACGATCTCCCAAGATGTCGCTAACGACGAGGGATGCGGCCACTTGACCGCTGTATTGTTCGGTTCCGCGTTTAGCGCAGAGCTTCTCACAGCCATCCACCGTGATCGTGGGGTGTTGTCGGGCAAACCGGCGTTCCTGTTCTTCGCCCGCGAGAAACAGCGGCAAGCAGAGTGTCACCGTCGTCTGCGGCCGGAGCAATTCCAGAACACGGCGAGTCGCCAGACGCGAAATGGTACCTGCTGCGATTTCTTCTCCGCTGCAAGCTATGATGCCCACCTTAGTTGTTTCGGACATGACCGTGGTTTCCTATTTCAGGACGACCTGATGCACCGTCTGAGTAATTTCCTCAGCGATTTCTTCGACAGCTTGCCATCCCTGGTCGCTCAGAGACGTTGGGGAACCGAATTGTGCGCCGCGATGGCGTTTCAGGGTGTCATACACCCGCACGCCCAGGGCCACCTCTCCGCCGGTCATCTCGACGTTCTTTCGGGCGCATAGTTTCGGACAGCCATCCACAGTAATGCACGGATGATGGCGCACTTTCTCGCGCGTCTCTGCGTCTCCCGTGACCAGGAGAGCCAGACATACCGTGTCGGCATGGCCCGGCATCAGTGCGTCCGTCACACGGTAGACGGCTTCCCGGCTGATTAGTCCATGCACTTTACCAATGCCGCTGCAGGGAATCACGAGAACTTGATCGGTCGGGCCATTGCTTGCCATCAAAAACTCCTCCGTAACATCCGGCCGCACATCAATCATGCCGCCTCAGACGCCAGGATCATGGTCTTGACCTCTTCCAAACTGGGGATACGTCCTGCCGACTTGACCTGTTCATTGATAACCAGGCCCGGAGTCATCAGGATCTGGTAAGACATGATTTGCTGAATATCTTCGACTTTCTCGACCACGCCTTCGACTCCCGTTTCCTTCAGAGCCTTGGTGGCGATTTCATAAAGCGTCTTGCAATTGCGGCAGCCTGGTCCTAATACACGGATAATCATGGCGTCATTCCTCAATCACGATTTCAGGGTTCATAACAATCTCCGATTTCACCGAATTGGCGACGAGGCTGTATTTGCGCGCCGATTCGAGTGCCCGGCGGACACGCGCCTCGACCGCCGCATGCGACTCCCCGCTGGCGGAGATACGGATGCGAGGCCGGAAGTCCAGTCGGGTGAAAATCTCCGTGCGGTCGAGTTCCACGAGCTTCGTGCCTTCGGTGCGGCACTGGTAGGATAGAAGCTTGATTTTGAAACGCTCGGTGGCCCAGATGAACATCATCATCACGCACGTATTGGCCGCGGCTACATACGCATCTTCGGGGGTGAATACACCGGCGTGTCCGTGCGCGTCGGGTGGGGCCGAAAAGTCGTACTCGGGGCCGTTGCCCATCACCACGCGGCCCCAGTGTTCGCCCTTCCATTCAACCGTGGTGTGATACGTAGCAGTTCGACTCATGACTTCTTCAGCTCCTCTTCAGCCTGGCTCTGCATCAGCGAAAGATATTCGGCGGCATTGTGAAGCTGGCTTTGCTCGGTCGACCAATCCGCAGGGTCGATGACGGCGAGCCAACCTTTGCCGTAAGGGTCCTGGTTGACCAGTTCGGGCGTCAATTCGAGGTCGCCGTTGATCACCGCGATCTTTCCGCTGACCGGCGATCCGAAACTGACCGTTGCCTTGATGGTCTCCACTTCGGCAAACTCTCCGTTCAAAGCCAATTCGCTTCCCGCGGGCTTGAGATGGACAAATGCCACGTCGCCGTTGAGTTGTTGCTGGTAATCGGTTACACCCAACCTCAGGCGTCCTTCCTCCGCCAGCACCCAGATTCCGGCCGGGCTGTAGAGGCGATCTGTGGCAACTCTGAAGATGAACTTGTCGACGGTTGTTTCCAGAAAGTCAGGCATGGCATCTCCTCAGCGGGAATGAGCATGGATCGCAGCGCCCTGAAAGCCCAAGGCAGCTTCCAGCATCGCTTCCGGCAACGTGGGGTGAGCATGGGTCGTCCAGGCCAGGTCGTCGGCGGTGAGGCCGGCCTGAATGGCGAGCGCCCCTTCGGCAATCAGATCGGTGGCGTGCGGCCCCATCATGTGCACGCCGAGGACTCGGCCGCCCGCGGCGTCGCAGATCAAGCGGACCAGGCCCTCTGTTTCGCGCAGGATGCGCGCTTTCGGGTTCGCCGAGAGGGCAAACTGCGAGGTTTTGACGTCGACGCCCTGCGCTCGGGCTTCTGCCTCTGTCCAGCCGACGCCGGCGACCTCGGGGCGAGTGAAGATCACATTGGGCACGGAGCGGTAGTCGATGCGGCGGCTGCCCCCAGTTGCGTTTTCCGCGGCAACCCGGCCCTCCACCATGGCTTTATGGGCCAACATTCGCCCGCCGACGGCGTCTCCGATCGCCCACACGTTCGGCAAACTCGTCCGCATTTCGTCGTCAACGGCGATGGCGCGGCCTTTCATCCGTATCCCGGCTTCCGCGGGTCCCAGCCCTTGCGTGTTCGGCCAGCGTCCGGTAGCAAGCAGGACGCGATCCGCCTCGAACACGGCTGGTCCCTGAGCTCCGGACACGACGATGCGCAGCACCTCGCCCGACTGCTCGATTTCTTCCACGTTGACGCCTGTGTGGATCTGCATTCCACGACGGCGAAGGATGACCTGGAGGCGTTGGGCCAATGTCTCGTCGACTCCTGTGGGCAGCACCGACGGGGCGAGTTCCAGCACGGTAACCTGGCTGCCCAACGCTTCGTAGATGCAGGCGAACTCCAGGCCGATGACGCCGCCACCAATCACGACGAAACGCGACGGGATGGTCTCAATGCGGAGTGCCTCCGTACTGGTGATCACCCCCGACAGGTCTCGCACATCAATTGGCGGTGCGGCGGTTACTGAGCCCGGAGCGAGAACGACTTGCCGCGCGGAGAGTTCCTCCACTCCGCCCGCCGCGAGATCGATGGCCAGTGAATCGGGTCGGAGTAAACGCGCCGTGCCTCGGATGAGCTTCACACGCCGCGCTCGCAACAGTTGCTCGACGCCGCCCACCAATTGCCCGACGACCGTGTCTTTGCAGCGCATCAGGCCGGGCAGGTTCACGGACGCCGAGGGAATTTCCAGCCCCCATTCGCCGGCGCGTCGCGTGTGGACGAGCAACTCCATCGAGGTCGCCAGCGCTTTGGTGGGTATGCAGCCGACATTGAGGCAGGTGCCGCCGACCTCGGCCTTCTCCACCAAGACCGTTCGCGCACCAAGCCGCGCTGCTGTAAGTGCCGCGACGTAACCGCCCGGTCCGCCACCGATGACCGCTACATCGACCGGCGTGTCTGTCGCAGCCATGGAACACTCCGTGTCCTTGAATCCGTTGCCGGCGTAATCGCGGGGCCGCTCGATCGACCTGTTGTCATTTCGCTACTTGGCAAATATACCAAGTAGATGGGGTTTGTCAATGGCGGTCCTCCTCCCCTGGAGTTGCCCATTATCACAGGGAAATCACGTAAGAACACCGCCATTTCCACAGTAGCTATCGGCAGGATAGATGTTGGTGGTTTAGCCAAATACCTCCGAGATCCGGAGGTGGATGATGCTCCGGCGGATCGCGAAGTCATGCGCGAAAAGGGCCGGTCTGGGCCTGCTATCGCAGAGCGGGTATCAGGAGGACCGGGACCGGTGCCCGACGCACCACTTGGTGACTGACGCTTCCCAGGAATACTTCGCCGATGAATCCCCGCCCCTGGCTTCCCATGACGATTAGGGCCTCGTCTTCGCGCTCGGCGACCCGCAGGATCTCCCGGATCGGGGAACCGTAGGGAAGTTCGATTCGTACCTGCGTGGCTCCCTTTTCCGTCAATCGGGACTGAAGTCGTTCCAGGCGGCCGCGGTCGATCTCGTTGAACTCGGCGAGGCGGTGCTTCAGGTGCTTCTCGATCCTGGATTGATCCTGCACGTGCAGCAATGTCACTCGCTGAGCCCCGTTCTCGACGATCTTCTCCACGCACTTGAACGCCCGTTCCGCAGTTTCCGAAAAGTCGGTGCAGAACAGAACGTGTCGCCGGAAATCGCTGCATGCAGACTCGCAGCGACTGCGTCCGTCCTCCTCGACAATCTGCAGCCGAATGACGAGTACCGGCAGTGCCGCGTGGTGGAGGATGCTCATGGCCGTTCCTCCGAGAATCGCGTCTCGCGCCAGCGTCCATCCGTGAGAGCCCACGACGATCAGAGACGCTGCCAGCTCGTTCGCCATTCGGTGCACCTCGAATACTGGCAATCCGGCGGCTATGTGTCTCGTGACGTTGAATCCGTGCGACTCAACCAGTTTCTGCTGAGCCGCCAGCTGCGGTTCGACGAAAGGCGAGAAGAGGTGCCTCATCTCGTCCAGGTGCTTGATGCCCAAGGCGTGTACGAGGATCACATGCTGGGTCCCGAGCGTCCGAAGTCCAGGCAGACAGTCCACGACACGGGAGGACGCAGGGGAGAGGTCCGTTGCGAATAGTGCCGTGTGAAACATGTCTGATCTCCTGATGCAGAAGCGGGGCCGCAAATCCCGCGTTCATCGCGTTTGGTCCCGCAGGGCAGCCTCGGGTGCCGGCCATGCACGCAAGCATCGGCAGATTGACAATAAATCGTCGTATGGCGAACTATCGAAATCATAGGGCCGCTGGGAAGCGTTGTCAACAACGCGTTGGTCCGACGCCAAGGGCGCCGCTGTGTCGGCGACGCATCCGTTGCGGAAGTGCGATTCCCCGCGGCGCGAGATCACTCCCGCGACCGCTGCGGCGCCTCTTTCGTTGAGATTCGCGATGGCCACTACCCCGCCTGGTTTGCAGACGCGCAGCATTTCGGCAACGGCTGTCGGGCAGTCCTGCATGTGGTGCAGCGAGTCGAACGAAAACACCGCGTCGAACGCATTCGGTTGGAATGGGAGTCTGAGTGCGTCTGCTCTCAGGAAGCGGATGCGGTGGAGGATTCTGCGGCTCCGGTGTGCAGTGCGATCTCGGATGTAGCTTGATGACTTGTCGCTACTCGCCGCTTACACACTCTGCGATCGCCTGGCTTCGCGGACACGATTCGCCGATGGCTGCTGCTTCGGCGCCGGACGTTTCTTCCACGGGCGTGTGAAAGTAACGCTGTTGGAAGTGCAAGGCTACGTTCACCAGCCCGATGAGTACGGGCACCTCAACCAGCGGACCGATCACAGCTGCGAAGGCAACCCCCGAATTAATCCCGAACACCGCCACAGCGACTGCGATGGCCAGCTCGAAGTTGTTGCTGGAAGCGGTGAACGACAGGGTCGCCGTCTTCGAGTAGTCCGCTCCGGCCCTCTTACCCATCCAGAAGCTCACGAGGAACATCAAGACGAAGTAGATCAGCAGTGGCACTGCGATGCGCAGCACGTCCAACGGGATCGCCACGATCAGTTCACCTTTGAGGCTGAACATGACCACGATCGTGAACAGCAGCGCGATAAGCGTGATAGGGCTGATCCTCGGAATAAAGGTCGTTTCATACCAGTGCCGGCCCTTGATGTTCAGCAGCACCGCGCGTGTGATGAGACCCGCCAGGAAAGGAACTCCCAGGTAGATAAACACGCTCTCGGCGATTTGCCCCATGCTCACTTCGACAATACTGCCGCTCAGGCCGAATACCGGTGGCAGTACGGTGATGAAGATCCAGGCATACACGCTGTAGAACAATACCTGAAAGACGCTATTGAAAGCCACCAGACCCGCGCAGTACTCGGTGTCTCCCACAGCCAGTTCATTCCAGACGATGACCATGGCGATGCAGCGGGCCAGCCCAATCATGATCAGTCCGACCATGTACTCGGGATAGTTGTGCAGGAACAGGATGGCCAGGAAGAACATCAGAATTGGGCCCACGATCCAGTTTTGAATCAGCGACAGCCCGAGAATCTTCCAGTTCCGAAAGACATCACCGAGTTCTTCATACTTCACTTTCGCCAGCGGGGGATACATCATCAGGATCAATCCGATAGCGATCGGGATATTCGTCGTTCCCGCTTGAAACAGGTTGATGAAGTCTTGCACGCCGGGAATCAGATATCCGGTTCCGACTCCGACCGCCATGGCCAGGAAGATCCACAGAGTCAGGTACCGGTCGAGAAACGAGAGTCTTTTGGCGACGCCTTCGCTCATGATTCGTCTGCTCCGAAACTCCCTAAGGGTTCAAGTCGGCGCCATGACGAGGTGAACTCCGGGATCCGCGCGGCTTTCGTCATCGTCACGAGCTCTCGCATGGGAACACCGCAGGGGGCTGAACTGATGGTCATTTCGGCAATTGACGAAATGATAGGCCTGTCGCCGAGCTTTGTCAATCGCGCACGATGCCTTTGCCTTGGCGCGGGGGAAGACCCTAAAGTGGCCCGCGAATGGCTGCCAGGAGTCCCTCGGCGCCCAACGGCGGCTCCGGAAGCCAAGGGACAATGGCCGTGCTGGACGCCGCTTTTCGCACGATTTCGTCGATGTACGGCCCCTCTTCCTGCTGTCGTGCCGAGAGCACCGGGTCCGACAGTGAAAGAGGTGCAAGACTTTGGTTGATGACCCAGCCAAACGTGCGGATGCCGGCACGTTGCAGATCTTCCTGCAGCTGCGCCGCTTCATGCACGGGCGTGGCTTCGGGAAGTGTTACCAAGAGAATCCGCGTGAAGTCCGGGTCGCGCAAGCGAGGCAAGAGCTCTCGGACACTCTCCGGGATCTCGTGCGACTGCCGCGATAGCTCGCGGTGGAAGGCCAGTGCCGCATCCAGCAGCAGGATCGTGTGTCCCGTCGGTGCAGTGTCCAGAACGACGAATCCGTCCTTACCGCGGTCAACGGTCTTCGCAAACGCGCGGAAGACGGCGATCTCTTCGGTACAAGGCGAACGCAGATCTTCCTCCAGCAGGGCCCGGCCCTGGGAGTCGAGGCCCGTTCCCGCGCGGGCCAGCACCTCCTCGCGATACGCCGCCGTTTCCGCCTTGGGGTCGATACGACTGATCGTCAGGCCGGCGGGAATTGCTCCGACGGTGCTGTGGACGTGTGCTGCCGGATCGGTGGTGGAGAGGTGAACATGGTGTCCGCGGCGAGCCAATTCGACAGCCACGGCGGCCGCGATCGTCGTCTTTCCCACTCCCCCCTTACCCATGGTGAGAATCACACCCCGACCCGATGGTGCGATTTCGTCCAGCATTTGCCTCAGGGCAGGTGGGAACTTCTCGAGTTGACTCTTCTTCCCTTTGGCGGGTCGCAGATCACCAGGCGAGTTCCGAAACAGGGCGCGCAGCGCGGCCACACCGAGCAGATTGTGCGGAGCGAGAGGCAACTCGGTACGCGGCATTGCCGCCAGGGAACCGGGCATGGCGCCCAGGGCATCTCGCCCACGACGTTCCATCGCCTGGGCAACGACATCCTCCGGCGTTTGGGCGTAGAACACCGCGTTGACCACCACGTGCTGATTCCGCAGGCCCAACGCGTTGAGTTCAGCGCTGGAGCGTTCCGCCTCGGACAGCGCGGACGTCTCGGCACGCGTCACGAGGACGAGCGTCGTGGTTTCAGCATCGGCTAGAGCCCTCACTGTATCCTGGTACTGCTGTTGCTGTGCCTTCAATCCGGCCAGCGGCCCCAAACATGAAGTGCCGGTGGTGTTCTGATCGAGGAAGCCGCTCCACGCAGCGGGCAACGAGAGCAGTCGCAAGGTGTGGCCGGTCGGGGCCGTATCAAAGATGACGTGATCGAAGTCGGCCGTCACAGACCGGTCGGCAAGCAGCCGCGAGAATTCGTCGAAGGCCGCGATTTCCACTGTGCACGACCCTGAGAGTTGCTCCTCCATGCTGGCGACCACGGCCTTCGGGAATACCTCGCGGTACGGGCCCACAACGCGATCTCGGTATTCGCGCGCCGACTCTTCAGGATCCAAATTCAGCGCGAACAGTCGCGGCACATCCGAGACCCGCGTCGGTTTGTTGGTCAGGGCAACGCCCAGGACTTCATCCAAATTGGACGCCGGGTCCGTGCTGACCAGAAGCACGCGTTTCCCGCGGTCGGCCAGCGCCACGGCCGTGGCACAGGCGAGTGACGTTTTGCCGACACCTCCCTTGCCGGTGAAGAACAGATTGCGCGTCGTGTGGTCCAGGAACTTCATGCGAGTCTCCTCCCGCAACGACTCACCGAACTGCTACGAATCGCTGCGTTGGCCGGGAGTGCAGCAGGGACCGATCTGGAGCAACTGCCCGTCTCGTTCCGCCGCCAATCGCTGTCCCGCCAACTTCAGAATTTCCGCCGCTGCCGCTTCCTTTACCTTGCGCGCCGTGGCAACGGCCAACGCGATATCGTCGCGTGAAACGCCGGCCTTGGAGGCCTCGGCGAAGTGATACTGGAAACAGGTCGTGCAGTTTGCGCCGATCGCCGCACCCACAGCGACCAACTCCTCGATGCCACGCGTGTACAAGCTGCCGCTTGCCGTCGCGCTGACACCCGCAAGGGCGGCCAGTTCGTCGCGCGCGGGATAACTTCCCTCGGAAACGATCTGCCCATCGATCAGCAGCAAGGGAAGGCACTTGTTCCCCGTGGTCGCCAGCGATTTTTTGACCGGCGGGACTTCGGCGAACTTCCGAGGTTCTTGGGCGAGGTTGTATCGCTCGACTTCGACGCCCTGAGATTTCAGCCACTCCAGATCCGCAGCAAATCGTGCCAATACAGGGTCCACGCTAGGACCGCATACACCCGTGGAGCAGCACATGGGCGGCTCGAAGACTTGCACCAGGGTCATTCTGCAACCTTTCCTCTGATAATCGATTATCGTCGAATAACGATATGTTTTCCAGCCAAACGACACAGCGCGTTTTCTGTTTCCTCGTGCTGACTGCCTACAGATCCTGCACGAGGGTCTTGAAACGTTCGAGGGCCCACTTGGAAATGCAGTAGCGTATGCGCGGTGCGTCAATCTCCCCCTGAATCAGACCGGCCAATTTGAGGATCTTCAGGTGCTGGGAAACGGTCGACTGGGCCAACGGAAGCTCCGCTGCCACATCACCGCAAATGCACTCCGTTTGTCGGGCCAGGATCCGCAGGATCTTGACCCGTGCCGGATGCCCGAGCGCTTTGGCCAATGCCGCCAATTCGCTGTCGTTGTCAGTGCGGCCGCCGGTGCGGCGTTTACGCCGCGGGGGCCGGTCATTGCGAGGATCGCACTCTGCGTTCAACGTTCGCTCCCTATTTATCGTTGTTCTACGAAACACGATACGAAATCCATGCCAATCGGTCAATGCCGGGGCAAGCCGCCAAACATGTTGACGCAAAGGCTTGAAACGCAGGGGACCGGGTTCCCACGCCACTTCAGACTGCGCCGGATTCGATCGGCTCACACTGTGCTCAAAGAAAAGCTGCAAGGAATCGTTCACGGGCCTCTTTGTGTCCTATGTTTGCGTAGCGAAAGATATCGGACGAGTACCCCCAATGCGCTCCACATGGGCAACGCTTGGGGAAACAAGCACTTCCGCATCGCGGCTGATCAACGCAACGGCTGTTGGCGGCCGGTTCAGTAGTCTGGCTAAAGTGCGAGGATTGTGCGGGTCGAAGATATCTGGATAGCCGGATATGCAAATGGTCCCATAATCCTCGCATCCTTGGTTGACAAATTCGTATTGATGTTCAGTGTCCGCACATGATGAACAGCGTGGGGCCCTTGGTCGAGTTGTCCAAGTGGCAGGTTCGGAGGTTGAAATGTCCCGCTTTCTGACGCAGGTCGTCCTCGCCTTGGCTTTGTGCGTTGCCCTGGCGGACTCCGGTTTTGCCAGTTACGGCGGTGCCATTTCGTATGTGCACAGCCCAATCGATGGCGTCTTGGCGAAGTTCGCCTGCGGCGGTTGTCGTTTTTCGGCGATGCAAACACGCCAACGGGTGGTTCTGCAGACAATTCAATTCACCGGGTACAAGAC
>CAIPEB010000540.1 GCA_903863885.1 uncultured Planctomycetaceae bacterium
CATCTTCGGTCCTCCCGGGCCCCACGGGGCCTTCCCCAGGGAGGATCTTTTCATATCCACGCCGCACACGGCAGAGCCTGGTAAATTCTCACCGCCAGAGGCGGTGGCTTAGTCAGGAGTTAAGAGCAGAGTCCTGCACGTCACCACCCCCGCAAACCGTTCCATCGGAAACCCTTCCATGTCAAGCCTCGATCAACTTACCGAGCGTCAGAGGCGGATCTACGATTTCATTCGCGACAAGATCGTTAACCGAGGTTACGGGCCGACCGTGCGCGAAATCGGCGAGCGATTCGACATCAGTTCGCCCAACGGGGTGATGTGCCACTTGAAGGCGCTCGAAAAGAAAGGCCTGATTCTCCGCAGTCCCAACAAGTCGCGTGCGATCGAACTGACTCAGCCGAGAGAGCAGCCGGGAATGCCGTTGCTGGGCATCGTCGCGGCCGGCATGACCAACCTGGCCTTCGAGCAGCAGGACCGGATCGATTTCGGCAATCTGTTCACGCGGGACGACTCGTTCGCCCTCCGCGTGGCCGGCGACTCGATGATCGAGGCGCAGATCGCAGACGGCGACTACGTCGTGGTCAAGCGGCAGGCGCACGCGGCGCCCGGCCAGATGGTCGTAGCGCAGACCGACGAAGGCGAGGCCACGCTGAAGTACTGGTTTCCGGAAAGAAACCGTATCCGGCTGCAACCTGCCAACTCGACGATGCAGCCGATCTACGTCGACCGAGCCACCGTGCTCGGCGTGGTCGTCGGCGTGATCCGCAGCGTGATCTAGGACGCGTGTGATCCGAGACGCGCCCGCCATTTGGTCACGCGCTCTTTTGGTCACGCGCTCTTTCGATCAGGCGCTCTTCTCCAGCGCGGCCGACTGGTTGAGCTTGTTGTAAAGCGTCTTGAGGCTGATGCCGAGTTCCTCGGCGGCCGCCGATTTGTTGCCCTCGTGCCGATCCAGCGATTCCTGGATCGCCTGCATTTCCAGATCCCGCAGCGCTATCGGGCCAAGCACCTTGCGGCGCAGCCCGCGTGAAGCGAAGTGCCGAGGGAGGTGATCGCAGGTGACGGGCGGCGAGTCGCTGACGATTGTCGCATGCTCGATCACGTTGGCCAGTTCGCGCACGTTCCCCGGCCAGACGTGCGACTGCAGCGCGTCGATTGTCTCGGGCGTGAAAAGTTCATCCACGCCGCGGGCGCTCGGCCGAAACCGGCAATAGAGATAGCGAGCCAATTCCGGAATGTCTCCGATCCGGTCGCGCAGCGGCGGAATGTGAACCTCGAACGTGTTGATCCGGTACATGAGGTCTTCCCGGAAGTCGTCCGACTCCACCATCTGCTCGAGATTCCGGTGCGTCGCACAGACCACGCGCACATCGACCTTCAGCGACTGGTTGTCGCCGACGCGGCGAATCTCGCCGCTTTCGAGCACGCGCAGCAATTTGGCCTGCATCGCCTTGGGAAGTTCGCCGATCTCGTCGAGAAACAACGTCCCGCCGTGAGCAACTTCGAATAGGCCGACCCGGTGATCGTCCGCTCCGGTGAACGCGCCCTTGCGATGGCCGAACAGTTCGCTTTCGATCAGGCTTTCGGGCAGGGCTCCGCAGTTGATGGCAACCAGCGGATTCTGGCTGCGCGGGCTCTGCTCGTGCACGGCGCGGGCGACAAGTTCTTTGCCCGAGCCCGTCTCGCCCAGGACCAAGACCGTGGAAGACGTCGGCGCGACCTTGGCAATCCGGTCGCGTACCCGCTGCATCGCGTCGCTGGCCCCGATCAATCTCAGGTCGCCTTCGGCCCGCTCGAGTCGGCGCCGCAATGCAACGCACTGTTTCGACAGTTCGCGTTTCTCGGCGACGCGGCGCAGCAGCGACTCAAGTTCGACCAGCTTGCACGGCTTGGTCAGATAGTCGAAAGCGCCCTGCCGCAGCGCGGCGACCGCCGTGTCGAGCGACGACTTGCCGGTCAGGATGATCGCTTCGGTGTCCGGCGAAAGTTCCTTCGCCTTGGTAATGACCTGAATGCCCGTCATGCCGGGCATGTCCAGATCGACGACCAGACAATCGTACGTATTGCGTTCCAGCGCCGCGGCTGCGGTGAAGCCGTCGGGACATACCGTTACTTCATGCCCAAGCCGCGGCAGTTCCAGGCTCATCAATTCCTGGAGCGACGGTTCGTCGTCGGCAAAAAGCACTTTCAGACGGCTAGGCAGCTTTGTATTTCCTCTCATGGACCTTCTCATGTTGTATCAAAGGCAGTGTTACGCAAAAGGTCGAGCCCGTGCCGGGACCATCGCTGCTGGCGGCAAGCTGTCCGCCGTGGTCTGCGACGATCCGAAATGCAATGGAGAGCCCGAGACCTGTTCCCTGGCCGTCGCGCCGGCGCGTGAAAAACGGTTCGAAGAGATGCTCGATCACTTCGTCCGTCATGCCGCAACCGTTGTCGGTGACGCGCAGTTCCGCCATTTCACCGTTGCGGCGCACGTCAACTCGCACGACGCCATCGGGGTCAAGGCTGTCCAGCGCATTGGTGAGCAGGTTCACCGCGACCTGCTTGATTTCCTGCGGATTGACTCGAGCCATTACCGACTGCTCGCCCACGTAATCGATCCGCTTATTGCGGTACCGGCCCAGCGTGCGGATCATTTCGATCACGTCCCGCACCAGAGGCACCAGGTCCGCTTCGTGACGTTCGACGTCGCCGATCCGCGAAAAGTCGAGCAGTTTTTCCGTGATTCCCTTGCAACGGAACGCCTCGTCCTGGATCCGCCGCAGATACCGACGCAGCAGTTCCAGTTCGGCGTTGGGCTCCTCGCCCAGTTCCCTGTCCTGCGGATAGAGTATGTCGTGCAGCCTCGCCTCGAGCGCCTCCGCGGACCAGGCGATCGACGCGAGCGGATTGTTGATTTCGTGCGATACGCCCGCCGCAAGAAATCCGACGCTGGCCATCTGCTCGCTGCGCACCACTTCCTTGGTCCGCTGCTTGACCTGCCGGTCCAGATCGTCGCGGATCTCCTGGAACCGCGAGGTCATGTCATTCATGGCCCCGGCAAGCTCGGCCATCTCGTCGTGCGTGGCCAACTGGATGCGATGATTGAAATCCCCCTCGGCGACCTGGCGCGAGCCGCTGATCAGGATCCCCAGCGGGCGAAATACCCAGTCGTAGAAGAACTTCAAAAGCAGGATCAACATCAGGAACGCGCCGACGGACGTCACGCAGGTCAGTACGATCAGCGTGTGGTACCCGCCGCGCACGTTGCCCTTCATCTCCTGCATGCGGTTCTGCAGGTGACGCGGCAAATCGCTCACCAACCGGTGCAGCTTGTCCAGTTCCGTCCGGAGCATATCCAGTTCGACCTGATCCTGGATCCAATCCTCCACTTTGTTCATGTCGTTGATCTGCTTCAGCGTGCGTTCGATCTCCTCGACCGCTTCCCACTCGTCGCGGTTGTCGCCCATCACGGTCAGATCATGCTCGTTGGACGCCAACTGGTCGCGGTAGCGCCCCAACGCTTCGCTGACTTCGAATACCGACAGGGCAAAGTCCTCGCGGATTGTCGCCGGCTTGTAATTGGTGCGCACCGCCTGATCCTGCCACTGACGCATGCGGCTTACCGTAAACCGCAAATCGTCCACGCTGCGGCTGAGCTTTTCCGCAAGAGGGAACTCGGCCGCGCGATTGCTGATCGCGCGCACCAGCCCCCGATACAAGGAAACGCCCACGATGCTGCTGATCGACAGCGTCGTGACGATCAGAAAGAGCATGGCCACGCCCAGCAGCAATTTGTTCCAAATCGACCAGCGGGAAAACACGGCGACCTCCTTGCCGCGAATGCCTTCTCCCGAGCACGCGGGCCTCCAGCCCGCTTCGACCGAGCATCACAGCTCAACTCGGCATTACAGCGCGGCGGGAGTGTACCAACAGCACTCCGCACGGGGCAAGCCAGAAAAATAGCGAAAGCAGCGACCCTGGGAAAATCACATCAAAGAGGGCGTGCCAGCAGTACCGGTTCGGACCGTGCGCGAGAATCAGCGGCGCAATACAGAACGGATCAGCAGACCGCCGGCGGCAAGGAACACGACATTGCCAAGCCAGACGCAATAGGGCGGGAATTCGCCGGACTTGGCGAGCCTCACGCCGTAGACCAACAGCGGGTAATAGAGGATCAACACCGGCAGGAAACAAAGCGCAAAGCTCGTCCACACGTCGCTGTTCCGCAATCGCATGGCCAGCGGCGCGCCCACGATGACAAACGCCAGACAGCTGAAGCCGTTCGCCCAGCGCCGCCAGGGCTCCGTGTACAACCGGCTCAATCGGGATTGAGCCTCGGCCAGGTCGGCCTGCCGGTTGCGCCAATCCAAGTCGGACAATGCCTCGAAATCGCCGGTCAGCATCTGAAAGGTCGCTTCCGCCGCCAGGGCCTGTTCCTTGTGGCGAATCGTCAGCAACTGCCGGGCAATCTCCTGCGGCACCCGGCGTAATGCGGTGTTCGACGGCCGGTCGGACTCGGAACCGTCGCGGGAAGCAGCCCACAGCGGGATATTGAAGACCTGTGTGTCAGGAAAGACCATGCGGCGACTGTCGCCGAAGTCCACATCCCCGTTGGTCAGGCTGATGCGCAGCTGGTTGTCTTCCGGAGAACACTGCAGCACCGCCTCCTCCGCGGTGAATACCACGGGCGCCCGATTGTTCCAGACCGCGATCGTCAGCACCGGACGCAGCAATCGCTCTCCGTCCACGCCCTTGACGTGAACTGCAAAGCGATCGCTCGAATAGGAACGATGCGTGCGGAGCATCCCGTACAGAATCTGTTCGAGCGACTGCAGAATCACCCGCTCCGTCCCGGCTTTGCCCCACGATACCGCCACGTCGTTGAGCCAGACGACCCCCACGCTCAGAACAAACGCCAACGCCAGGATCGGCCACAGCAGAACCATCGGCGAAATGCCCAGCGACTTGATGGCCACAACCTCGTTCTCGGCCGAAATCCGGCCGAAAACACTGCACGCGGCAAACAACGACGTTCCGGGGATCGCGTAGAGCAAGGCAATGGGGAACGCATACGGCATGAGCTGCAGCACGCTCAATAATGTCAGCCCCTGGCGCCATGCGTCCAACCCCACAACGCCCAACACCAGCACGGTCGTCATCATCACCAGCGTGCTGACGAAGACCGACATGAACTCGAAGATGACATACCGCGTAATGCGTCGCATGTCCGGTTTCCAGGAAACTTCAGCCAGAGCGGCTCCCTGCGAGCCTCCGGCCGCCGATCCGACAAACACTGCCGCGGCCGGCAGAACACCCGAACCGTTCAATTCGAGGAATCCCGCTGCCTGGATTCCGATCGAAGCCCCGGCGGGAGGGGACCGGAGGCGGGCAGACTGTAACATCTTCCGCCGAATTTGAGAACGACAGTTGCCGTCTCAGATATCAAGCGTCGAATCGTCAGCCCGCTTGTTCTGAAGATCGCGGACTCGCTGCATCAGCGAACGAAAGGCCCGTGCATAGTGCCGGACGGCCTCGGCGTGCTTCCCCGACCGCTCGCACTCTTCCCCCGCATCTGCGGCAGCGTTGAACTCCGACCAGTCCAAACCGGCATTCTGCTGACCGTTGCTGCGGAGTTCCCGAGCCATGTCCCCCAGTGTGGAGGCCACCTGAGCCCCCGTGGAACAGGCAGTATCCGTATAAGGGCCTTGGCCCAGGCGCCGGCCACCCCCCAGCGAGACGCCCGACCCTCGGTGGCGGCTTCGCGCGAGTTGCCCCAACACCAGCGACAACCCCGCGCCGCATGCGGACAGCAAAGCCGGCAGCCAGTTGCCGGTGATTGAGAGCACCAGCGCGCCCAGCAAGCACACACCAAAACAGACCCAGATCGCAGGCTGTACCGTGGCAGGTCCCTGACGGCGGCCGATCGTCAACGGCCGCATGTCGTCGCCGTCCTGCTCCTTTCCAGCAGCCTTTGCCACGATCACGGTGATGTTGTCGGGGCCACCCCGCAGATTGGCCATGTCCGTCAACATCTGCGCGGCCTCGGCCGGCGGCAGCAACTCAAGGATCGCGCCGAGTTCTTCGTCGGTCACTCGTCCCGTCAGCCCGTCGGTGCAGAGCAGGAACGTGTCACCCGTTTCGAGCGGCAGGGGCCCCTCGACATCCACCTGGACCACGGGATTGGGACCGAGGGACCGCGTGATCACGTTCTTGGGGATCGACAGTTCGCTGTTGGCGGCCGCCTGTTCCCGCAACTCCCAGACCAGGCTATGGTCGCGAGTCAACTGCTGCACTCGTCCATTGCGCAGCCGGTACACCCGGCTGTCGCCGATGTGCGCCGCCAAAGCGCCCTGGGGCAGCAGCAACAGCGCGCTGGCCGTAGTCCCCATGTTGAAGAAATCAGCATTCGCCTGACCGCGACGGTGAATCTCACTGTTGGTTTCGACCACCGCCCGCTGCAAGGCATCCGGCGGTGAAAGATCCGTGTACTTGAAGTACAGATGCGACACACCCTCGACCGCCAACTTGCTCGCCAGTTCCCCAGCCGCGTGGGCTCCCATCCCGTCCGCCACCATGAAGAAATGGCCGCGCTGCTCCCACGACTGACGATCACGCGCAGGCATGGCGCAGAACGAATCCTGGTTGTTCAACCGACGCATGCCGACGTCGGTCAACGCCGCACGCTGCAGATTGTCGTCCCAGGTTGATTCGGTTGCCGCGTTCTGATCGGTGCGGAATGCCATGCTAGCTAAGCCACGTTGTGCTGCCTGTCGAGATGTCTATTCTACCGGACGCTGAGCCTTTATTCATCCAACACTGCGACCGGAAAGCCAGGATCCTCTGGAAATTGCGGAGTTGGGCTTCCGGTCATTGGCAGCCCCCCTGTTATTGACCAATCATCGGCGTTTCCGGATCCCCTGCCCCGTTCGGCTTGGCGTTTTGGCTGAATTGCCGAGTTTATCGTCGGGCCCGTCGATTGGTCTGGCAGTATGCCGGTTGCGCGAATATACTCGCCCCCCCTGGAAGCCCAATCTCCTTTGGTGGTACGCGCTGATCACATGAAACGGTCGCATCGCATTTCCGGTCGCCGCTTGGAAGCGTGGGTATTGACGGTCGTCGCGATCGGTGCCTGCGTGGTCGAAACGGGCTGCGTTCGTCGGCGAATGACGGTACGCACCAATCCCCCCGGCGCCCTGGTCTTTGTGGATGACCAGGAAATCGGCCTCACTCCCGTATCGACGCCGTTCACGTATTACGGCACCCGCAAGATCCAGATCGTGAAGGATGGCTACGAGACCTTCACGACCAAGCAGAAATTTCCGACGCCCTGGTACCAGTACCCGGTCCTGGACTTCTTTGCGGAAAACCTCTGGCCGTTTGAGGTGCGCGACGAGCGAGCCGCGGAATTCGACTTGATGCCACAGCAGATCGTGCCCAACGAAAAGCTGATGGAACGCGCCGAGGCACTTCGACAGAACAACCTGCAGGGCCAGGTCGTGCCGATGTGGTCCGCTGCACCGGCGTCGCAGCAACAGCCCGGCGCAGCCCAGACAGGATCCTGAAAAAAAGACCCGGGGGCCGAACATCTGCTCGAACCCCCGGGGACTCACGGCTGACGCGAGGCGCCGTCCCCCCCGGTTCGGCACACTCCCGTTCAGCATATCCTGTTGTTCAGCGCATTCGAATTCAGTTGCAGCCCGTTCGATTGATCTTCGACCGCCTCGGGCTGTTCAGTACCCGCAGATCACCTCAGCGGCTGGCCGAATCCTGACTTCAGCCCCACTCCGATCGGTTTGCCGTCGAGCGCCCCTTTCACACCGAGTTGTCGCGGATCGGTGGCGATCTTGTCGGTGAATACGCGGACATCGTTCAGGATCGGGCGAATGCGTTTCGTCGCGTCTTCGATATTTCCCGTAGCCCGCTGCAACTGGTCGTACAAATCGCGATCGTGCACCAGAAGACCAAGCGTCCCTTCCTTGCTGTTCATCGAACGGCTGAACGTGACCAGTTGGGCCAGCAACTCGTCGAGGTTGTTCAGCGTCTGGTCGATGTTCTGCACCAGAGCTTCGCCTCGCTGGCTGAGCGGGCGGGTGAAGTTCTCGAGGTTGTCGAGATTGCGTCCCGCCTTCTGGCTCACTTCCCGGAAATCGTCCATCGTCTTCTGGGCCTGAGTCATCGTCGTGCGGATATCCTGGAACACGCCCGGCAGGTCCTTCAGCGACCGCTTCAGCCCGTCCTTTAATTCCGGATCGCCAAGGACATCGTCCACCGTCGACATCGTCCTGTGGATCGTATCGAGTGCCAGTTCGGACTTGGCAACGATCCGCTGGAACTGCCCCTGGTCACTTCCCAGGCTGTTGTTGATATTTCGAGCCAACTGCGAAACTTCGTTGGCGGCGGACTCGATCGCGTCGATCGTGCCCTGCATGTTGCCTTCCAGATTCGTGAGCACCTTCAACGGATCGCTGGCCACCACGCCGTCCGCGAGCAGATCCCCCGGTTGAATCGGTTCGTTGCTCGACGCCCCCTGCGTGCTGCGCGGCACAAACTCCAGGACCGCATCCCCCAGAAGAGACGAGGTGCTGATGCGGCACACTTCGTTCCTGTGCAGCTTGTAGAGCGATTCGATCCAGACCGTAAGCAGCACGCCGCCCTCGTCCAGCAGCTTGACGTCGGAAACTCGTCCGATCAGCACGCCGTGTTTGCGGACCGGCGTGTCCACCGTCACACCGGGCGCCTGGGGGAAGCGCAGGAAGATCGTGTAGCGGCTCTGGAAGATCGTACGCCCCTCGCCGAGCAATACGACGAGAACGCAGGTGATCACCGCGGCCGCGAGCATCACCACGCCAACTCGAAAACGAAGAACTCGCTCGTCCATGTCGATTTCGCCGATTCCACCGTGACCGGAAGCCGATCGCTATCCGAACACGGCCTTGCATCCAAACCCAGCCCGGAACGCCCGGGCAAACGAGCCCCCCGAATCCATTCCGCGTTGACTCCGAGTCAACAACCACCTAAATCGCGTCTTTCGCACCAAGTCCCGCGGCCAACGGGAGCGGGTTTTCATTCCGGTGCCGCAGGACCGCCTCGGCGGACGACCCTACCGCTCCACATCGCCCCGCGTGCGGCTCATTTCCATCAGCCGCTCCCTCGCTTCGCCCTGCACGAACTGCACTACCCTCGGGTCATCGAATTCCTCCAGCTGCTCGGGCGGTCCATCGAAGATCACCTGCGGCGCGCCGTCGTCGAGCCGAGCCACGGGCCACAACATCACGACGCGGTTGGCGACCTTGTGGGCCGTGCGCATGTCATGCGTCACAATCACGCTGGTCACCGCATGCTTCCGACTGGTGTTGATCATCAATTCGTTGATGACGTCGCTCATGATCGGATCAAGACCCGTGGTGGGCTCGTCGTACAGCACAAGTTCAGGGTCCATGGCCAGTGCACGTGCCAGCCCCACGCGTTTTCGCATGCCGCCCGAAAGTTCCGCCGGCTTCTTGTTCAGCACGGTCGAAGGCAGCCCGACCTCCGCCAGACGAGCCACGACCAGATCCTGAATGTCCGAATCCGACATCTTGCGGTGCTGCCGCAACGGGAAGGCAACGTTCTGGCCGATCGTCATGCTGTCAAACAGCGCAGCGTTCTGGAATACAAACCCGAATCGCGTGCGCTGACGCGTCAGTTCCTTCTCGTCGAGACTGCCCAGGTTGCGATCGTCAAACCACACGCTGCCCTGGATCGGCCGCACCAGTCCGATCAGCGTCTTGAGCAGCACCGTCTTGCCGCACCCGCTTTCCCCGATGACGGCAAGGCTCTCGCCGCGCCGGACATGGATGTCGATGTCGCGCAGCACCATGTTGTTGCCGAAACGAACGTGCAGATTCTCCACTCGCACGAGCGGATGGAGTTCCACAGTCTCGCTTGGCATGGCGTCCGACATCGTTGAGATCCGGTTACTGACCAAGACTACTTGACCTTAAGCTCCCGCACCCTGACCCGATGCCGCGTCAGAACAAACGAGCACCCTCGGGCCAGATCGAGTTGTACAGCGAATCGAGAAAGATACCGAGCACCAGATCCAGGACGAGGATCATTACAAACGAATACACGAAACTCGCCGTCGCAGCGCGGCCGACTCCTTCAGCCCCCGCCGCGCAGTTGAAACCGCGATAACAACTGATGATGGCAATCGCGGCCCCGAAAAACACGCTCTTGAAAATGCCGCTGAACACGTCGTAATTCCCGACGAACGCCTGCGAATTCGCCCAGTAATGCTGCTTGTCGATGTCGAGAATTCCCACCGCATAGAAGTAGCCGCCGACCACTCCCATGAAGTCGGCCATGACGGTCAGTGTCGGGATGAGAAACACGCACGCCAGAAACCGCGGCACTACCAGATAGTGCAACGGATTCGCGCCCATGCTCGCCAGGGCGTCGATCTGTTCGGTAACACGCATGGTGCCCAGCTCCGCCGCCATGGCGCTTCCGACTCGTCCAGCCAGCATCGTGGCCGCGAGTACCGGGCCCAGTTCCCGCACCAGCGACATGTTGATGACGGCGCCCAGCCGCGTTTCCAGCCCGAGCGCGCGAAACTGCGAATAACTCTGAACGGCCAGCACCATGCCGATAAACGTGCCGGTCAGCGCGACCACCGGCAGGCTCAGCACACCCACTTGGTAGAAGTTCGGCAGAATGGTCCCGCGACTCGGCAGGCGCGTAAACAGCCAACCCATCGTGCGCCAAGCGAACAAGCCAACATCGCCCAGGGCCCCGACGGTCTCGAGTCCTGCGGCCCCCCAATCGGCGACCCATTCGGTCAAGGCATCGCCAAGACCGCCTCGCTCGGCAGGGCCATTCACGCTATCAGAAGCCGTCGCCACGCGAATTCCTCAATAGGTCGATAGCTAGCAATCATGGGCGCACGTTACGCCGCTCCTTATTTCGACGTATCAGGTCCACCGCTTGAACAAACCTTGCCAATCAAGCGGATTATGCCGGTTAGTTAAAATAGAAAAACAAAAGAGCGACCCATAACCTCAAAACACCATTCCGAATGGCCGGTTGTGGCTTGACCTCCCCACCCGGCCCAGTTCATGACTACCCCAACGAGTGATGCCGTCGGGAGACCGCAACACTACGCGAGAAGTGTTCCACTGAGCTTGTCCTGCCGCTGAACCAACCCTGGCTCGGACGTGTCGCCCACTAACGAAGCAAGCCTTGAGCGGCCAGGCCCAAGGCTTGCTAGCAATTGATTCAGACCGAGGACAAGTGTCTTACTCGCCCAGCAGCAGGCGTTTCAATTCAGGGTCGATGCGTGCGATGAACTGCACGATTCCCTCGGTTGCCTCAAGACGCAAAGTGAGCGATCGTTTTCCGATCAGCGTAGTGATCCGCGCGACGGCGTCCCCGGACGTTGATGCCAGCAATTCCGAGATCGCCTTGGCCTGGGCCTGGTCATTCCCCCTGCCAACGGCCGCGACGAAATCGGCCACCGGCTTGACGGCCAGCGTCACTTCAAAGGGAGACGCAACCGTTGCCGGCGACTTGGACTTCTCGATGGCAGTCTTCAATGCCGAGATCGCATCGCGTCCCGCCGCGAGGTAGATGGCTTCCGGTCCGAATCCCACGACGATGTCCAGCTGTTCGCCGAACATCTGCACGAACTTGTCGTGATCGTCGCCATCCGGCGCGGGGATCGACATCGTGTGCAGATTCACGCTCTCGGCCTTTTCAACATCGAAACGCAGCGACGCAAAAGCGGGATGGTGTTGCTGCAGGAACTGGCCAATCGTCTTCACGGCGCCTTCGAGTTTTGGACCGTCGGCAATATAAGCTCCGGCCACAAGGGTCGTGCCGCTGTCGCTCAGACGCAGCGAAACGGCGCCATCGCTGCGGCCGCTGGCAGCGCTCCGCTTGAGAACGTCGAAGATCTGTGAAGTCAGTTCTTTGCGAACCGCCTTCTCGTCATCCGATATGCCCTCGTTCTCGATTTCCTTGAGACTCTTGCTGCACAGGGCCTCGACGACTTTCGCGAAGGCTGCGGCATCCGACGAATCCGCCTGTCCCAGCCAGTGTGCATCGAAAGCTGAACCGTCAAGCTGGAAACCGTGAAAGGCAGTACGCAGGTCGGCCATCTGAGCCAACTGGCTGTCGAGCCCCGAGT
Organism: uncultured Planctomycetaceae bacterium; assembly: GCA_903863885.1. Lineage (GTDB taxonomy): Bacteria > Planctomycetota > Planctomycetia > Pirellulales > Pirellulaceae > CAIPEB01. Next base: position 12,149 of record CAIPEB010000540.1, read on the forward strand.
TCTTGCTGGCCGTGACGCTCAGATCGAGATACGTTCGCTTCGTCTCCCGATCGATGCGCCACCCGACCTTCGCATCCTGGAGGTCTCCGATCGTGCGGCAGACCGAATCGGCAATTCCGGTCGCGAGCAGCTTGCGGATCTCGAAGTCCTCCGCCTTCTCCCAGCTCTTGGGTCCCGATAGTTCCTTTTCCACATCCGCACGGATGTGGCGGGTAGCCAGGTCCGCGAAGGTCGGCACATGCAGCTGATACAGCATGTCGTATGCAGCCCGATCCTCCGCCTTCTTGGTTTCGGCCGACTTCCTGCGTTCCTTGCGATCGGCCCGGTCCTCCGCGGCACCGACGACCTTGGCTGCCGCGACGGTCACGAGCATCAGCAGCAACACCGGGATGATGTGTCTGGACTTCACGATGTTTCTTCTCCTTGAGCCGAAACGATGGGACTCATGCAGTGATTATCTGCCAGGCATACGCTGTACACCTCGTATACCTCGGCTGCCGGCCGAAAGTTTCCCATTCACCCCGCGGGGGGGCAAGAACGGCGTCTGGAGCAAGACAGGTTCCCGTAGCCGCCAGCGGCTGCCGTCCAGCGGGCCGAGCTTTGGAATCGCGAGCACAGCACAGCGCATTGCGCAAACAAAAGACACCCGCGAGTCGCCCCGCAGGTGCCTTTGACTGTCTTTCGAGAACGGGCTCGCCGCTGCTGGCCGCTCCAGCGAATTCGGCGAACCGGCTGAGAGCAATCAGCTCTTTCCGCCCGACGCCGGGTGTTCCGCGTCGCCGGCGGCGGCCCCCACCGCTGGAGTAGCACCGGCCTCAGAAGCCAGCTTGCCAACGAACTGGAGGCGACGGGCCTTGCCTTCGTCGTCGCGAACCACGTCCACAACGATCAGATCCTTGCCTTGGAAGCTGCCCTGCAGCAATTCCTCGGACAACGGATCCTCCACGTAATTCTCAATCGCGCGGCGGAGCGGACGTGCTCCGTAGTCGAGATTCGAACCCTTCTTGATCAGGAATTCCTTGGCGGCGTCGGTCATCGTAAGCGACACGCCGCGTTCCTGGAGGCGGACACGAACCTTGCCGAGTTCCAGATCGATGACACCCTTGAGGTCGTCATTGGTCAGGTGCCGGAAGACGATCACATCGTCGAGCCGGTTCAGGAACTCGGGCCGGAACACCTTTTCGATGTGGTCGTGGACACGCTGCTTCATGCTCTCGTACGACGCATCGCCATCGGGCTTCTGGAAGCCGAACGCAGACTCGTTCTTGATCGCCTCGGCACCGGCGTTCGTCGTCATGATCAGGATCACGTTGCGGAAGTCGACGTTGCGGCCGAAGCTGTCGGTCAAGCGTCCTTCTTCCATGACTTGCAGCAGCATGTTGAAGACATCCGGGTGGGCCTTCTCGATTTCGTCGAGCAGCACCACGGCGTACGGACGGCGGCGGATCTTCTCGGTCAACTGCCCGCCTTCTTCGTAACCAACGTATCCCGGAGGAGCACCGATCAGGCGGCTGACGTTGTGCTTCTCCATGTACTCGCTCATGTCGATCTGGATCAGCGCGTCGGCGTCGCCGAACATGTACTCGGCCAGGGCCTTGGCCAGCAGTGTCTTTCCGACACCTGTCGGCCCGGCGAAGATGAAGCTGCCGGTGGGCCGTTTCGGATCCTTCAAGCCGCTTCGACTGCGTCGCACCGATTTGGCCGCGGCGCGGATCGCTTCCTCCTGGCTCACGACTCGCCTGTGCAGTTCCTCTTCCATCTTCATCAGCCGCAGGCTGTCTTCGGTGGACAGTCGCGTCAGAGGAATGCCGGTCATCTTGGAGACCACCTCGGCGATCACTTCCTCGTCCACCACGCCGTCGGTCTGGCGGGACTTTTCGCGCCAGTCGCGCGTGATCTGCTCTTTCTTCTTTTTGAGCTTATCCGCCTGATCGCGCAGCGCCGCAGCCTTCTCGAAATCCTGATTCGCTACGGCCTCCTCTTTTTCTTTGTTCAGCCGCTCGACGTCGTCGTCGATTTCCTTGAGGTCCGGCGGTCGGGTCATCGAACGCAGACGCACGCGGGCGCCCGCTTCGTCGATCACGTCGATCGCCTTGTCGGGCAGGCACCGTGCGGTGATGTATCGCTGCGACAGTTCCACGGCCGCGACAATCGCGTCGTCGGTGATCTGGACGCGATGGTGCTCTTCGTAGCGTTCGCGCAGCCCCTTGAGAATCTCGATCGTCTCTTCCTTCGTGGTGGCCTCGACGATGATCTCCTGGAACCGCCGCGCCAGCGCGCTGTCCTTCTCGATGTACTTGCGATACTCGTCGAGCGTCGTGGCGCCGATGCACTGGATCTCGCCGCGCGCCAGCGCCGGCTTCAGCACGTTGGCGGCGTCGATCGCGCCTTCCGCACCGCCCGCACCGACCAGCGTGTGCAGTTCGTCGATGAACAGAATCGTGTTCCGAGCGCGGCGCACTTCGTTCATCACGGCCTTGATGCGTTCCTCGAACTGGCCGCGGTACTTGGTGCCGGCGACCATCATCGCCAGATCCAGCACCACAATCCGCTTGTCGGAAAGCAGCTCGGGGATGTTGCCGCTGACTACCCGCTGGGCAAATCCCTCGACGATGGCCGTCTTGCCGACGCCCGCCTCGCCGAGCAGCACGGGATTGTTCTTGGTCCGGCGGCACAACACCTGGATTGCACGCTCGATTTCGCGTTCACGGCCAATCACGGGATCGAGTTTGTTCTGGCGCGCCAACTCGGTCAGGTCGCGGCCGAAGCTGTCCAGCGCGGGCGTCTTCGACTTGCCGGCCTTGGCCGCGCCGGGCTCGCCACCCGTCACTTCCCGGCCGCCCCGCTCCGGTTCGCTCTCCATGCCGTGGCCAAGCAGATTCAATACCTCGTCGCGAACCTCTTCGAGCTTCAACCCGAGATTCATCAGCACCTGGGCGGCAACACCCTCCTGTTCGCGCAACAGCCCGAGCAGGATGTGCTCCGTGCCCACGTAGTTGTGATTCAGATTGCGGGCCTCCTCCATCGAATACTCGATGACCTTCTTGGCCCGCGGCGTCTGGGGCAGCTTGCCCATCGTCACCATTTCCGGCCCGCTCTGCACAAGCTTCTCGACCTCAAGCCGGATCTTGCGCAGGTCCACGTCGAGATTCTTCAGGACGTTGGCCGCCACACCGCTCCCCTCTTTGACCAACCCGAGGAGGATGTGCTCTGTTCCAATATATTCGTGGTTGAACCGCTGCGCTTCCTGGTTGGCTAACTGCATCACCTTGCGTGCGCGGTCAGTAAATCGCTCGTACATCGTTGCCTTTCCTGGATCTGTTGCTCAACTAGCCGCCTTCGTCGGTCCGGTTTCGGGATCCCCGGACTGTGTATCTTCCAAACTTCGGCCCTCTTCGGCGGCCGACCGCACGGACTCCTCGTTCAGCTGCCGCTCTCGCGCGATTTCCCATCGCCAGCGATCCGCGCCCTCGAGACGCTCCAATCGCTCCAGACTCAGCGTCGCATCCTCGTGCCGTCGAGTGTGACGATACAGCGTCGCCAACATCAGGCACGCATCGGCGTCTCGTGGCGATCGTCGGAGCAGCCGCTGCAATATGGACTCCGCTTCGAACCAATGCCCTTGTAAGTATTCGCCCTGAGCCTGAATAAACAAGCCCCGGTCATCGACTCGCTCCGTGCTGAGCAAATCGGGAATCAACCGGTAAGATCGCAATGCCGACAACACGGCAATGCCCGCTACCAGCAACCACCCGACAGTCATCACGGGCGGCGGCAGCAACTCCGGCCACACGAAACTGGACACCAGTACGAGATTGATCGCTGCTCCAAAAGCAACTGCGGCCGACAACGACCACCAACTCCCCCGCAGCCATAGCCGCGGGAGTCCTGGCCAAAAGCAAGTTGCCACCAGCAGGGCACGCATCCAACCTTCGCTCCGGCGTCCGTTCCTTCGCTAACCCATCCGATAGTCATGCACGGCGAAAGTCGCCGCGGAATTGTAACCCGCAACTCTTGACTGAGCAAGGCAAGTAAATATGCCATACGGGTTTATGATCAACTACCGGCCCGAAAACCGCCGCTTCGTCTCCGATTTTGACGCTTGCCCCGACTGCAATGGCACACAACAAGCCCGAAAAACTCCGCCGACGTGACTTGCATCCCCCCCCGACTGCAGTGGTTCATGGCCCCACAAAATACCACTCAGTAACTTCCATTTCCTGACCTGATGGCCAACCGCGCGTCGCCCATCGTAAACTGCTCACATAAATATATTGACAAGCGACGACGCGACGGTGGTTCACACTTCACCCAAGTTCGCCATCGGTCTCAGGAAATCACCCGTCTCCGAAAATTCAGGCGGTCTGCTCCAACCGGGCCGCTGGCACGCAATCAGCACCGCCCCAAAAAACGAAATAACTCCATGCCATCTCACGACAACCCTGCCGGCACGCCCAAGTGCAGCAAACTCCCATCCGGCCAGCACATGGCTCTCGTCCGGATCATCGATGCGAACGCCAACCGTGCAAGCGAAGGCCTTCGGGTCATTGAAGACTTCGCTCGATTCGCCCTGGACGATCGCTTCCTCACCTCCGGCTACAAAGAACTCCGACACGACCTGGCTCAGACGCTAGCGGCGATTTCCGAGAGCCAGCGACTGATGGCGCGGGAAACCACGGAGGATGTGGGCACCCGGATCTCGGCCCGCGACGAGTACGAGCGGGCCGATCTGGCCGAAATCGCTCTGGTCAACCAGAAGCGGGTAGAACAAGCGCTCCGGTGCATTGAGGAATACGCCAAGGCCATCTCTGCGGACATGGCCGCTCAGATCGAGCGACTGCGATACCGCTCCTACACACTTTCGCGCGCGATTCACATAAGTCATCGGAGTCGCAGGCAACTGGACGGCCGCCGACTTTACGTGCTGATCGACGCAGGAACGTCCCCCGAATCCCTCGCGGCCTTCGGTCGACTCCTGGCCCAGGCCGGCGTCCACGTGCTGCAACTCCGCGAGAAATCGCTCTGCGACCGCGAGCTGCTGACTCGGGCGCGAGCGCTGCGCGAGGCGACGCGCGATCTGGGCACGACGCTCATCCTGAACGACCGAGTCGACTTGGCGCTGATGGCCGACGCCGATGGAGTCCACCTGGGTCAGGCCGATCTGCCCGTAAAGGAAGCCCGAGCGCTGCTCGGCCCGGATCGACTGATCGGTGTTTCGACTCATTCGCTGAGCCAGGCCTGCCAGGCGGTTCTCGAAGGTGCGAACTACATTGGCTGCGGACCGACGTTTCCCTCGACCACCAAGCACTTCGCCAATTTCCCCGGCACGGATTTCCTGAGCGAAGTCAGTCGACAGATCTCCCTGCCGGCGTTCGCGATCGGCGGAATCGACGCGGCCAATCTGGATGAAGTGCTGCAGGCCGGCTTTTCGCGGATCGCCGTCAGCGGCGCCGTCACCGGTGCCGAGGACCCGGCCGAGATCGTTCGGCAGTTTGTATCTCGGCTCCAGCCCCGCGTGGATCGGCAGTCAACGACCGAGACACAAGGAGGAACAGCACCATGAAATACGAAGTCGAGCAGAAGTTCCGCGTGAGCGACCCGGCACGAGTCGAGAATCTGGTGACCCAATGCGGCGGCGCATGGGGCGAAGCGATCGTGCAGGTGGACACCTACTTCCGGCATCCGGCGCGTGATTTTGCAGTCACCGACGAGGCGCTCCGCATCCGGCGCGTGAACGACCAGTGCTGCATCACGTACAAAGGCCCGAAGATCGACGCCACCACCAAGACGCGGCGCGAACTCGAACTGGATCTGCCCCGCCAGGCAACCACCTACGACGACTTCTGCGAACTGCTCGAGGCGCTCGGCTTCCAGCGGGTCGCCGACGTGCGCAAACGACGCAGGAAGGCTCGCCTCCAATGGCTCGGAAAGGAAGTTGAGGTCGCACTGGACAACGTCGAACTCGTGGGCGTCTTCGTGGAACTCGAAGTCGCGGCGGATGTCGCGACACTGGATGCCGCGCGGCAGTGCGTATCGCAACTGGCTCAGCGGCTGTGCCTGTCGGAAAATGAGCGACGAAGCTATCTTGAACTGCTGCTGAATTCTCGAACCCATGCGGGATGAACACGATGGGCACAACGCGACTTCTTCTGGCTGAACTGCTTCACCGCAAGACAAACGTGACGCTGAGCCTCGCGGCGCTGGTCGCGGCCGCGACGCTGTTTGTCGCCGGTCCGACACTGCTGAACGGCTATCAGCGAGAATCCGCCCGGCGCATGGAGTCCATGCAGAATGAGACGGAACGCAAACTCGCCGAGATGCAGCGGGAAACAGATTCCGAACTGCTGGCCATGCAGAAGAAGGCGGACCAGGACCTCGCGGAACTCAACCTGCGAACGCAGCGGATCATGCGCGAACTCGGGTTCAACCTGCGCATAGTCAGCCGCGACACCGACCTGAACAAGCTGTACGCGAACTTCGTTTCGCTCGACATGCCCGAGGAATATGTGAAGCGCCTGGCGCAGAGTCCGCAGATCACGAAGATCGCGCATCTGGTTGCGTCACTGCGGCAGATGGTCCAATGGGAAGACCAGTCGCGACTGCTGGTCGGTTTCGCACCCGAAGCGGTTCAGTCCAACGGCGAGAAGAAGGCGCCGATGGGTCTGCAGATCGAACGGGGCAATGTGTACCTCGGCGCGGTGGCCGGCGAGAAACATCAGGTCGGCCAGAAGGTCGAGATCCTCGGCAAACAGTTCAACGTCGCACGCATCCTGCCGCTGAACGGCACCGCCGAAGAAGATATCTCGATCTGCATGCACCTGGCCGACGCCCAGGAGGTGCTGCAGAAGCCGGGCCGCATCAGCGAAATCATGGCACTGGGATGCAAATGCAAGACGGTCAATCGTATCGAGGAGATCGCCGCACAGCTGGAAGCCGTGCTTCCCGAGGCGAAAGTCCTCGAGATGCGATTGCAGGCCATCGCGCGACAGGATCAGCGAACGCTCGTCGAACAGCACTACGCCCAGACGATCAGCGAATACAAGAACAAGCGCGCGAAGATTACGGAACAGGAGACGGCGCAACAGAAGGAATTGCTCGATCGCGAGCGATCGCATCGCGCCGAGGTGCTGGGCATACTGTCGCAGATCAACACCGTGGTCATCCCGCTGGTCGTACTTGTCTGCGCGATCTGGGTCGGACTGCTCGCCTGGTCCAACGTCCGAGAACGGCGCAGCGAGATCGGATTGCTCCGAGCGCTCGGCAAGACATCTCTCCGCATCGCGTCGTTATTTCTTGGCAAGGCCGCCCTCCTCGGACTCGTCGGCGGACTGGCCGGATGTCTGATTGGCTACGCGCTCGCAACCTGGCTGGCTTCCCGCATTCTGGGCGTGGATATGATCCACTTCGTCCCCTCGCCCGCCATCTTCATGCTGACGCTGGCCGGCACGCCGTTGATCGCCGCAATGGCCAGCTACCTGCCCACGCTGTCCGCAGTAAGCCAAGACCCTGCCGTCGTGCTGGTTGATATGTAAGACGAAGAGTCGGGAGTCGGGAGTCGGGAGTCGGGAGTCCGGAGTCCGGAGTCCGGAGTCCGGAGTCCGGAGTCCGAAAGACGTCCGTTCGATTACCGACTACTGGCAACGGGCCGCCATTACCGGCTACCCGCCAGTTACCAGCCGCGACGCATTCTGGTGTGCCGGCGCTCGCGGCCATACGTCTTCGCAAGGTACACCGGTCCTGCGCGAGCTTGACACACGGCTTTCCCGTTCGCTGTTTTGCTGGTCGCTGCCGCACATCAAGGCGACGTTCGCACGAAATTGATCTGTTGCGAAAATGGGGAATTTGCGATACTCCCCGCCCCTTGGGTTGTCTCGGTTGTTTTCAGCAAAGCGGCCAAGCAATGAAGATATTCTTTTCTGTCGGCGAGCCCAGCGGCGATCTGCACGGTGCGAATCTCATCCGAGAATTGAAGCGTCTGCAGCCCGATATCCAGTGCGTCGGGTTTGGCGGTCCGCGAATGGCGGCCGCCGGCGCTGTGCTGCTGGAAGATCTGACCCGATTGGCCGTGATGTGGTTCCTGCGCGCGCTGCTGAACCTGCACCATTTCGTGCGGCTCTATGCCGCGGCCGGAAAGTACTTCCAGGAACATCGCCCCGACGCGGTCGTGTTGATCGACTATCCCGGATTCAACTGGTGGGTCGCGCGCGCTGCGAAGCGCGAATCGATACCCGTCTATTATTACGGCGCGCCGCAGATGTGGGCCTGGGCTCCGTGGCGAGTCCACAAGATGCGGCGACTGGTAAATCACGTGCTGTGCAAACTGCCGTTTGAGGAGGACTGGTTCCGCAGCCGTGGCTGCCAGGCAACGCATGTCGGCCATCCATACTTCGACGAGATGGCCAGCCAGGTTCTCGACGTTGATTTCCTCCGTTCACAGAACCGCGACGCATCGCCGCTTGTGACGATCCTGCCCGGCTCGCGAACGCAGGAGGTCACGAGCAATCTGCGGCAATTCTTCAAGGCGGCGCGTCACGTACATCAGGCATGTCCCAGTGCGCGCTTCGCGGTGGCGGCGTTCAATGAACGCCAGGCCCAGATAATCCGCGGCGTTGCCGACCAATTCGAGTTTCCGATCCAGGTTCACGTCGGGCGAACGCCCGAGTTGATTCACCTGGCGCACTGCTGCATGGCGTGTTCCGGTTCGGTTTCGCTCGAATTGCTTTTCCACGAGAAGCCCACGGTGATCCTGTATGCGATCAGTCCGATCGCGTTTGCAGCGCAGCGTGTGATGAAGCAGTGCAAATACATCACGCTGGTGAACCTGCTGGCCTCGGGCAACCCGTTTCCGCGCGACCTTTCCACATTCGATCCCGACGCGCCCGATGCAGAGAAAGTCCCGTATCCGGAGTATCTGACCTTCCGCGATGTTTCGCAGCGAATCGCCGCGCATCTGGTGAACTGGCTTGAGAATCCGGACGAGCGCGGCGCGAAGCTCGCGCAGCTCCGCGGACTGAAACAGCGCTATGCTCATCCCGGCGCCACACAATCGGCCGCGAGATTCCTGACGAACGCGTTTGTCGCAGAACGGTCTTCGTGTGCCAAGGCAGCGTGAGCGAGTCGGCTCTTGCCGGATGCCGGATGCCAGTAGCGGCCAGCGGTCGGTGGTGGCAGTAGTCGGACGGATGTTCTTCTGGCTCCCGACTCTTGACTCCAGACTGTCATCTGGGTGGCACCCGACAGGCGTTGCCCGACACCGGTAGACGAGCCACGCGTGGCACCCGACGGGCGTTGCCGGGTTCACATCCGCGCAGATCCGTGGCCTCTTCCGTCCGGCTGCAGACGCCAATGCCGGATGTGGTTTCCCTTTTTTTCCGCAATCGAGTCTGATACCTTTCTTCTCCAGACCCCAAACTCCAGACTTCCCTTCGAGGAGTATCACGTGTTTCTGGCCGAACCGCCTTCGACAGCGTACGACTTGCGATTCCGACTGTTCGGCATTGCGGTCCGGGTCACGCCGTTCTTCTGGGTCGCCGCGGCCGTGCTGGGCTGGGATCTGGCGATCCTGTTCGACCAGATTGGAAAAACAATCGGCGCTGAATACCCGGAATTGACGTCGTTGAGCACGACGAACCCCCATCAGGGCGTGCTGCTGTTGATCTGGGTCGCCGCGGTGTTTGTATCGGTGCTCGTCCACGAACTGGGCCATGCGCTGGTCATGAAGCAGTACGGCGTGGGGTCGTACATCGTGCTGTATCACTTCGGCGGACTGGCCGTGCCGGATCAGCCCGGCATGTTTGTGCGTTCGCGCGGCTTCGCTTCGCCCTGGCAGCAGATTGCCGTCTCCGCGGCGGGCCCCGGTGCGCAACTGCTGCTGGCCGGGATGCTGCTTGTCGCGCTGACCGCAACCGGATCGTCGATCCTGATCAACCCGCCGGTCATCGGCCGGTTCGTCGACGTCACCGGCGGCAAACAGATCCCCTCTCTGCCGGTGCAGGCCGCGATCTGGTTCCTGCTGTACCCGAGCATCGGCTGGGCGCTCCTGAATCTGCTGCCGGTTTATCCGATGGACGGAGGGCAAATTGCCCGAGAGCTGTTTTCGATCTTCAATCCGCACAGCGGAATCAGTTATTCGCTCATGCTGTCCGTTTCGGTTGGAGTGGGCGCGGCAGTCTACGCGTACGTTCACAATCAAGTTTTTCTGGCGATGTTTTTCGGAATGCTGGCCTACTCCAGCTACCAGATCCTGCAGGCCTACACGGGTCGCGGAGGTTCGTGGTGATGAACGGTTCGTCCGCGCGTGTTGCGCGGCGTGTTGTGCTGATCGGGGCCAGCAATCTGGCGCTCGGTTTGCCCGCGGTACTCGAAGCGGCCCGCAGCCATTGGGGTCAGCCGCTGGATGTGCTGACCTCAATCGGTCACGGGCGATCGTACGGACTGCAGAGCCGCGTGTTGTGGCGCGAACTGCCGGCGATACTGCAATGTGAACTCTGGCCCGAATTGAAATCGCGCTCTCCGGCGCCCACGGCCGCGCTGATCACCGATATCGGGAACGACATCGTGTACGGCGCGTCGCTCGACATGATCACGCGGTGGGTCGAGGCGTGTCTCCGGCAGTTGCGCGAAGTCGCCGAACGGATAATCGTCACCGCGCTGCCGATGGAGAGCCTCGAGCGACTGGGTAAGCTCCGTTTTCACCTGATGCGGTCGATCCTGTTTCCCCGCTCCGCATTGAACTGGGAGACGGCTCTTGAGCGTGCGCGTGCGATGAACGAAGCGGTGCGGAGCCTTGCTCTCTCGCACAACGCGTGTTTTGTGCATCCGCAGGGCGAGTGGTACGGCATCGATCCGATCCACATTCGGCGCAGCCGGCGAGCGAGTGCGTGGAACTCGGTGCTTTCCAACTGGCAAGGCGCGCAGACCGCTGGTGGTGCGCGTCTGACGCTGCGCGATCGCATGCTCTTGCGGCGAGCTCGGCCGCGCGAGCGCGTCATGTTCGGCAAGTTGCAACGACATCAACAACCAAATGTC
>CAIPEB010000541.1 GCA_903863885.1 uncultured Planctomycetaceae bacterium
ATGATCCGTCGTGACTGGCGCACAATCTGGCACGGAATCTTGACGAACGCATTGACAAACGTCTTGAACTCCATCCGCAACAAGTTGCGTCGTTCTTCCTCGTGACGTTCACGATGGCGTGGTTGCACAGGCAGCCATAAGGCGGACCAGGCTTTGAGGGTCCAAGCCAACGACGTCATCACCATATACGCCCAGTTGCTGACCAGATTATCGACCGGCGCTGCTAAGGCCCGTACGCCGCCTCCCAGATGGGCTAGCAGATTCTCCTGATCGCAACGATCATTGCAGCCGAAGACCACTTCAGGGACGGTCAGCACACGATCGTTCGTGATGTAGAAGAAGTAACGCATCTCGTCCAGCAAACGCACCTCGCCCTTCTCCTGAGAAATATTCTTTCGGACCACGATCATCCGATACGACTTAGCACAGGCTTCGGGCTGGTATTCGAACTCGGCGACTTCTTCGCTCTGCAGTTCCAGGTGCAGGAACTCTCGGTGACGGATGACTTGTCGCTTCACGCGCGCGGGGCGCTGCCGTTCGGGCCCCGCCGCTTGGTAAGCCGCTGGGCGAACCAGTTTGGTCCAGGCCGTCTTTGGCAAGGCATCTGCGATGGCTTTCAGATTGGCCTTCGCATCGTAGCCAAACTGGAACAGCACGCCCTCGCGGTCCCAACCGTCCAGATACTCCGTCTGACTAAAGTCCGTGTCACCGCGCAACCGCACGCGGCGAAATCCCCCGCGGCGACAAATCGCAATCGTGCGGTCCGCTTCGGCCGCCGCGCCTTCATGACTGGGACGATTGCCCGATCGGTTTACGATTGCCAGCACCTCTCCAGTGTTGGCCAACGTCACGACCAACGGATGATACCCCCATTCACCCTTATACGAGATGTCCATTCCTTCCTTGCATTCCCCGGTGGTGATCACCATGGTCCCATCCATGTCGATCACCGCCTCCGCCAAGAACTCTTCCCCCTGCCGCTGCCAAACCTTCACCCGAACCTCATGGATGATCTCCAGCAGCAACCGGACATCTTCCTCTCGAAACCGGCGGCAAAAATCGCCGGCCGTCGTCGGATCGGGGATCGCCTCTGCGCCCAGAGCATCCAGAAACACCTCGTCGTTACGCCGCAGTTCTATGTCCTGCAGGCAGGTTCCCTCGCACAGCGCGTTAATCGCAAAGTTCAACACGTGATCCGACTCGTGATACGGCAGATGGAATTTGAGCAAGTGCAGTCGGCGATCAATGGCCTCCACCAAACCGACTTCCTGCGCCAGTCGGCGGAGCATTCCGATCCCGCCATACGTGATGCCGCGGACCTTGTCGGCCAGTTCATATTTCACCCCGTTGCTGCTCATGACGCACCCCGCGTCCTCAGCGGCGCGCCGATACTTCTCCTCATTCGTCCGCTGCAGGCGTCTCCGGATCCTCCGCTTGCGATCCGCCAGTCGTTTCGCGATACTGCGTTTCACTCGAAATCCTCCGTGTCGGGTTATGTGAACGGCTGTGTACTACCATTCAAACCCCGAGAAACACGGCTGGGTTTCGAGTCTTTTCGAAAACCTCTCGAAAACCGAAGGATAGATCGCTTGGTTGAGGCCTAGTCCAGTCCCGCTGAGCTCACAGGCCAGCACGACGGGCAAGCGGAGGCTGTAGCGGAGGCTGACGGGTGGAAAAGGCGGGGCCCCACCCGTCGTGCCGTAGCGGAAGGCGTAGCGGTCGGCATCGGCCAAGGAGACGGGAGACTTTTCCGGCCAGCGGTTTGTCGATATTGTTCAGCGGTCGGGCGAAAGGGACTCCCGACCCCGTCCCGGTCGCCCGCATTGGCAGAAGCCCGA
>CAIPEB010000542.1 GCA_903863885.1 uncultured Planctomycetaceae bacterium
CCGCTGAAGCGAGTTCGTCAATCGATGAATCCTGCCGGCGACTATCAACTGCTGGCGGTGAATGGTCCTCCAGCCATGAATTGATGGCACGCTGATCTGTGCCACCTGGAATGCAGATCTTCCCTGCTGACTGAGCACCGATGGCAACAGAGGCTTCCCCTTCCCCGGGGTCGACTGGCGAATTGAGAAGATTGATGACCAGCAGCACGTCGCGGGGCGAGCAGTAGCCATCGCCGTTGGCGTCGTAGAACATCTCGTCATCGGGACGAGTCAGCGGCAACTCGCCAGACTCGTCGTGGACCGTCGGGTGGTTCAGTTCGTTGATGATGTACAGCACATCACCCGGCACCACGAATCCGTCATCGTTTACGTCATATTGATCGAACGGATTCATCCATTCGGACTGCAATGACTCGAATGCGAATACAAACGTCGCTCCCGCAGCACCCTCCTGGATCGGCGAATCGACAGGGTCTGGCCACGAGGTAACAGCATAGTGATGAACGAGACCGGTCTCTTCTCCGACCCAAAGATCAGGAAGGCCGCCGAACTCGAAGCTGCCTATAAATGGGCGTGACCGGGGAGTGCCGGCCAGATCGAGCGGTATTCCATCGACTGAGATTGCCTGTCCGCCGCTGAACGCGGGCGCCGAGTCCGCTCCCACATTCGCATAGAAGAACAACTCACCGTTCGTATTGCCGAGCAGGAGGTCCTTTCGGCCGTCCTGATTCAGATCGACGACTGCGACACTGGAACGTCCGCTCGGGACGGCCAGTTCGCTCGCACCGCTGAAAACGACTGTCGCGATGGAGAAATCGGGCACCCCGGTTATGGCCTGGTCGAGGTAAACCCGCACTTTGCCGTCGAGTCCGCCGACAACCAGATCTTCGCGGCCGTCGTTGTTCCAATCGACGACATCGAACGCTGCGCGGGCTCCAATGTCCAGATCGGCTTTAGCGCCCGCCGCGCCGACCTGCACATAGCTCGACGAACCGAACGCGGGAGCGTCATCGGATGCGATGTTCAAGAACACCTGGATTCGGCCGTCGGCCAATCCGACGAGGAGATCCTTGTTGCCGTCTCGGTCCCAGTCAAACACGCGGGGGAATGCGCCGAGGCAGGCCGTGCCCGCCGCGGTGGTCAGGTCCTGTCCGTTTTGCTGTGCGTAGAAGAAAGTGTCGAACTCAGGCGACTCGGCCGTGCCCGTGTTCAGATAGACTCGGACCTTTCCGGTGTTGTCGGCCGTCTTTTCTCCGACCACCAGATCGACCACGCCGTCCGAATTCCAATCCGCGATGACCGGCACCGAGTAACTGTCCACATCAATCGCGCCGGCTCCGGATTGAACATCCTCGAAGGAGGAGTATTCGGGCAGCGAAAAAGAAAGCCCCCCCGTGCCTCCGTGCAGCGGATTGCCGCCGGTATCCGTCATCGCCGCCCCGTCGAGTCGCAACTCGTAGAGTCCCGGCGCAAGGACGCTGTTTGAAGTCCAGGTCAATGTCTGCGTATCCGCGGAGTACCGAAAGGAACTGTTGGTCAGATCAACGGGACCGTCCTGCAGATTAACGACGGACACGGCCGAACGAATCGCCCCGTTTGAGATCATGGAGTCGAGGGCCATCGGTTGAGAAAACGCGACGCTGATCGAACGCACGGGCCCGAGTGTGATATCAACGCTGGCGACCGAGGCGGACGCCTCGCCGTCAGCCTCGGGCCACAGCGCGGCCGCCGCGGAAGCGTTCCCGATCGCACCCCCGATCGCACCCCCGATCGAAGGCAGTCCGTATGCATCGAACAGCACACGAGACTCGAGCGACTCAAACGACCTGATCCTCCGGCGGTCATGCAACCGACGAGCCCCAACCCGCTTTCGCGACTTGCCAAACATATCTAGATCATCGCTATGGTAGGTATCGACTTAGCGCACTTGCTGGTACATCGGCCGACGAGCGACTCCGCGCCTCGCGATTTGCGGCAGGGTCCTCCCTCCAGATCTAATGTTACACGGCCTAAGCGTCTTCGCTACGCTGTTGGCGATGAATCCAACCGGCCCCCCTTCGTTGAGCGTCGGTTGTAAGTTCCATTCGCAGTCTGCCGCGCGCCTGGCCCTCCATCGCCACATTTGACGCCCCGCCCCCCAACTCCGTTCCCCCGCCAATCCACGCCAGGCATCTTTCGCCGGCAATTTGACAAAAATAGGCAAACCGCCCTCGAAAATCCGCCGCAAATCCATGCCAGGCATCTTTCGCCGGTGCTTTAGGCAGTTTGGGAAGCATGTCTTCCCGCCAATCGATGCCCGGCATGATTTCGACGCAGGACAGGCATAGCAGGGGTAATACGGGACTTGGCGAACTTCACGGCGGATCGCCCGCTCAGGGAAGTGGCGGGCGGATGGCCGGATTAGCGTTCTGGGCATGATAGATCGAAATCAGCTCCGCGAACGCCTCTCGGCAGCGGTCGTTTGGAATGCCCCCATTTGCCTTCAACTCAGCATCCAGGAGCGCCCGCAGGTAAAGCAATCGCCACCGCCAGGAACACCTCACCTGGGGGGGCAATCGGCTGTCAACCCGCTTGACGATCGCGTACGCGTCCTCGGCCCCGGGATCAGGCTGAGGTGCCGCTCCTCGAGACGGAAACCAGTCCAAATCCAGCTTCACTCCTTCAAGCTCGCCCGGCCACCAGCGCCAATGATGGTTCCGCTCCAACGTGGAAATGACCGTCATGATCTCGGCAACCGCGTCGGGCGAATACTCGAAGGAGATGTACTCCTTCAACGTTTCCTCGGCGGGCCTGTCGCCCCAGTAAAACTGACTGTACACAGCCTTGGTGATGTCCTCGTAGATGCCCTCCGAGTACGGAAAGCCCCCTGCGACGCGTTGCTTGGCAGCGTTCCATTGCTCTTGGGCGCGACGTGTCAGCGGCGTCGCCCCGAAACCTCCCCATGGAAAAGTCTCGTGCATGCTGATCTCAGGGAACCCAACCATCGGCAAGTTGCCCGGCGCCGGTCGAATGCTGCCTTCCGCGAGGATCAAGTCGGCCCACGGATTCTTCTCGCCGAACGCATCGACCACTCCCTGCCATTCGGACTCGTCAAGGAACCACGTCGAGGCAATAACCTTCACGGCTGGCAATTTCTGCCTCGCGAGAGAAGCGATTGCGTCCGAGATTTTGAGGAATCCGTTGCTCCCCCACGGACGGCACTGAACGCAGCCGCAGCCGCCGGAGTCGTACGGCCAGATCCAAACAAAGCGGGGATTCAGATCGGCACACCAGTCAAACAGCTGAGCGAAATTCCCAAGGACATACCGCCGGCCGTCCTGAGTGGCAGTGCAGATATCCGATGCGAACTTGGCACCCCGCATTCCGCTGACATCCGCGCGAATCGCGGCGGGGCTGTTTGCATACCCTTCATTTGCGACGAGGCCGAATCCCACGTCGATCCCCACTTTCCGCGCTGCTTCGCAAATCGCATGCAGACGCGAACGGAATTCGACGGCCTTGGGATCGCTGAAGCCTTCAAAGTGGTGCATGTCGTACCACACCATCAGCGTGTTGTATCCCCAGAGCCCCAGTTCCTCGACGTAACGCTGGATCTCCTCGACCGGACCATCGTGGTAGTAGTTGTGGAAATGCGTCGCGAAGTAAATGCCGCGCACGGGCTTCAGCGGCACCGATTCGCCTCGCCAGGATCCGGGCGTGAAGCCGCCCTGATCGTATCGACTCGTGCGAAGAAACTTGCCCGCCCCGTATAGCAGCCCGCGCTCATCGTTGCCAATGATCCGCACGCCGCCCCCCGGACGGTCCGCGATTCGGAACCCTTCCGCACCTATTCCCGCAAGCGTGGACAACTCCAGCACGTACGGCGCATCGCCCTTCGCCGTTGTCTGAAGGGTGGTTCGCTGGGCGATTTGGCGCGAGAGAACAGCGGCGATGTTCGCAATTACAGGCGACGCATCGGCCGGAACCGAGACTTGCACCCGGTCCACAACACGGGGACACTCGAAGACATTGCCGTCCGCTGCGCGAGGCGCGCCGCCGGTCAGCACCGTGACGAGGCATCCCATCGCCGCAATACGGAAAGACATCGCGCCCTCGGACAACATCGGGACGCTTCCACAGGCTCTCAAGCAATCAGCCCGGTCTGCCGGCCGGCTTGCGCCAGAACCGAAAGAGCGAAGTCGAGTTCTTCCTTGGTCTGATTGGCCGACACACACGTTCTGAGCCGCGGCGCATCGAGCGGCACGGCCGGGAAGCAAACCGGAACGACCATCAGCCCCGCATCGCGGCACAGACGAGTCATCTCGATCGTCTTCTCGTCATTCCGAGTCATGACCGGAATGATCGGCGTGACCGTATGGCCGGTATCGAACCCCAATTTCTGCAGACCGCTGCGGTAATACTCGACGTTTTCCCAGAGGCGTCGGACGAGCTCAGGTTCGCGCTGCATAACCTCGAGTGCCGCAATCGCGACGTTCGCCTGCCCCGCCGGCAACGCACCGCTGAAGATATAGCCGCGAGCGTGGTGACGCAGATACGTCACGATCTCTTCGCGCCCGGCGACAAAACCGCCGGAACTGGCCAGTGTCTTGGAAAGCGTCCCCATCTTGACGTCAATGTCGCGGCCGTCGAGCCCGAAATGCTCCTGGATACCCCGCCCAGTGGCTCCAAGCACCCCGATGCTGTGAGCCTCGTCAACCATCAGAATGGCGTTGTTCTTCTTGCACTGCTCGACAATCGCGGGCAGGTCGGCAATGTCGCCGTCCATGCTGAACACCGCGTCCACAACCACCAGCGTCCGCTGCCCCTGAGCCTGCTGGAGACACTCACACAGCGAGTCGATATCGTTGTGCCGGAATTCCAGGAAATCCGCTCCCGAAAGCCGGCATCCGTCCACGATGCTCGCGTGATTCAGTTTGTCCCCGATAACGCAGTCGCCGCGGCCCACCAGCGTCGAAATCGTGGCCAGATTCGTGACGTAGCCGCTGCTGAACACAATCGCGTCATCGGAATTCATGAACGAAGCGAGAGCCGCTTCCAGCTTCCGGTGCAGCGATGTGGTTCCCGCAAGCAGGCGTGCACCGTGGTGCCCCGTGCCGAACTCTTCAAGGGCACTCGCCGCCGCGGCTTTCAGTTCCTCATGGCCAAGCAGACCGAGGTACTCATAGGAACTCATCATCAGCATGCGTTTGCCGTTGATGACGACCCAGGCCCCGTCGTGCTGCGAAATCTCGGGCTCAAAGAAATACAGGCCCTTCTGCTTCAAACCGTGCACCCGCCGGTTCATTCGGCTGTAGTGTTCGAGCGGATCGCCGCTCTCCACTTCGCTCGCCGCCGGCGTCTCGCGCACTTCCTCAGCCTGCTCTTCAGCCGCATCGGTCTTCTGAGCCCGCACCGGCACGCTGTCCAGATACTCGGCCAGGTCGTTGATTGTCTCGAGTTCGAAAAAGGCTTCCGGATTGAGTGTCTTGCCCGTGATTGACTCCAGTTCACCCGCGATCATCGCGGCACCCATCGACGTCACACCCAGCTCGAAAAGCGACTGGTTGTAGTCGATCTCCGTAACCGGCGTGCCCCCTTCGCTGCGTAACCACCGCACGATGCAGTCGTGGATAATCTGTCCGCTGCTCTGGCAACTCTGTTCCGTCACGGACACCGGGGTCGTCGTCGAACTCATGAACGTTCCTTTAGTTTCAACTCGAGATGGTGCGCTCGTTGAAGTGCGTCCGTCTTGTCGCTGAAGTAAACGTCAATACTTCCTGTCGCGTCGGGCTACCGCAAGAATCAGATAGGGAGCCCAGGCTTCAGACGACGAATGCCACCGATTCAACCACGCAGCGAACGGCCGACTTCCTGGGACGGCCCCCCCTGCATGGCTATCGACTCTGCGCGTCTTGGGTCCATTGTTATAGACCTGTTCCATCGCGAACGCTACTGTAAATCCAACTCGCGGGGGACAAATTCGAACCACACCCGCCGATTGCAGCGACAGTGCCGCCACCGCGGGTAATGCGATGTTAAACCGTGCCGCCTTTGCGGTTTACCATCTCTCGCGGTGGACCATCTCCTCGCGATATCGTGTGCGCGAGTCCTTCAACTCCCCGGGCCAGCCAATCGCAATCGCCGACACCGGTATGACCGGTTCGGGGATGCCGAGCAGCGACCGGATGTGAGCCACGCGATCCTCGCGCGGATGCACGCCCAGCCAACACGCCCCCAGCCCCAGCATGCTCGCGGCCAGCAGCACGTTCTCGATCGCTGCGGAACAATCCTGAAGCAGATAAGACAACTGCTTGTCGTGCGCGCGGTGCAGATTGCCGCACACAACCAGTCCGACCGCCGCCGTCGACAACATGGTTCCATTGGGCAGCCCGCTGGCTAAGCGGCCCAGCATCTGGCGATCGCGGACCACGATGAACTCCCACGGGTCTTTCGCCGCTGCGGACGGTGCCGCCATCGCTGCCTCCAGCAGATCACGAACCGTGTTGTCATCAACGGCCCCTTCACGGTAAGTGCGAATGCTGCGACGCGCAAACAACGTATCTAGTTTCGGGTTCATGTGGCGTGTTGACTCCCTGCCATGCGTTTCTTTTTTGCGAGGCCATTCACGCGCGATGCAACGCATCGCAGCGGCTCCAAGCCCGTCCGCTGCGACAATCGGCGAACAGCAAGCCCCTCAAGAGCATAGGCAAAAGCGCCGCGAGGCGAAACGGCGACGCGCACTGCGGCACACTGTTCAACAGCAGTCCGAACATGCCGATACCGTCCCATCCTCGGCGCAGTGCGCTGACATCCTCGCCGGACGTCGTACAATGATTGCTCGGTTTCGATGCGGTCAACGGGCGATCGCGTTAGGCTCCGCAGTCCCATGCAGTGAACGTTCTGAATTCGAGGGGAGACTCATGACGCAAGCGACTTCATCCGGCGCCGCCGCAGACGGCAAGTCCGTGGATCCGGGCCTTTCACGTCGCAGGTTCCTGATCGCATCGGGTTCTCTTGCCGCACTGGCGTCGACCCGACCAAATCGCGCCGCCGCGGAAGAACCGCCCCGCAAGAATCCGATCCCGCGATGGCGCGGCTTCAACCTGCTCAACTACTTCCAGGGACTGGGGGGCGGCGATGTGAACGACATGGCGATCCCCGACGATGATTTCCGCTGGATTCGAGATTGGGGGTTCGACTTCGCCCGCATCCCGATGGACTACTGGTTGTGGATCAAATCGGACTGGCGCGCGACCCGGAAACTGCAGCCCGAAGATGCCTTGAAGATCGACGAGTCCGTCCTGGAGAAGATCGACAAGACCGTGGAGCAGGGGCAGAAGTTCGGCGTCCACGTCAGCCTGAACTTCCATCGCGCGCCGGGATACTGCATCAATGACCCGGAACGCGAACCCTTCGTGCTGTGGAGCGATCAGCGCGCGGAGGACGCGTTCGTGCATCATTGGGAGGTATTTGCCCGCCGCTACAGTTCCGTGCCGTCGAAGCAGTTGAGTTTCAACCTCGTGAACGAAGCGCCGGCGCCGCGGCAAGGCTACATGTCCCGCAAGGACTACATCCGGGTGATGACGCGCGCGACCAACGCAATCCGAGCTGTTACTCCCGACCGCCTCGTAATCGTCGACGGGCTGAACGTGGGCAACATCCCCGTCGAGGATCTGGTCCCCTTGGGCGTGGTGCAGTCCGTGCACGGTTATTCGCCGGCCGGGATCAGCCACTACCGCGCAAGCTGGGTGGACCGCAAAAGCAGTTTCCCGACGCCGACCTGGCCGCTGCTCGACAAGAACGGCCGCACCACCTGGGATCGCGCCAGGCTCGAGGAACACTACAAGCCCTGGGGCGAACTCGTGGCAAAAGGCGTCGGCGTGCATTGCGGCGAATGCGGGAGCTTCAACAAGACGCCCTGCGAGGTCTTCTACGCATGGATGGCCGACGTGCTCGACATCCTCAAGGGACACGGGATCGGCTGGGCTCTCTGGAATCTGAGGGGTTCATTCGGCCTGATCGACTCGGGCCGCAGCGACATCGAATACGAGGATTTTCAGGGACACAAACTGGATCGCCGCCTGCTGGACGTCCTGCAGAAGTCCTGAATGATCCGCTTTGAGGGAGAACTCCATGGCACGCCTCATCACACTGCTGGCCGCGACTTTGTTGGCATGCGAAGTCACCGCCGGTGAACCGAACGACATCGGTTCGCGGCGTGAGTTATTTGTCGATGATTATCTGGTCGAGTCGCTGACCGGAGACGCGGCGATCGTGCTGAACCGCCCCGCGCCGCGCGAGGCGGTACTGGTCACGGACAAGCCCTGGGAAGGCAACATCAGTGCTTATTACACGGTCTTTCGCGATGGCGAACTTTTCCGAATGTACTATCGCGGCGCGCACTACGACGAAGCGGCCAAGGCGTCAGCCCACAGGGAAGTGACCTGTTACGCGGAGAGTCGCGACGGCGTACATTGGACGCGGCCCGACCTGGGGCTCTTCGAGTTCAACGGTTCCAAGCAGAACAATATCGTCCTGGACGGATTGGGAACGCACTGCTTTACGCCGTTCAAAGACGCCAATCCCAAGTGCCCGGCCGCCGCGCGCTACAAGGCAATCTCCGCGGGCTACAGTCCCGCGGCCCCCGGCCTCTATATCTTCCAATCCCCCGACGGAATCCACTGGTCGCAGGCGTGCGACAAGCCCGTGATCACCAAGGGCGCGTTCGACTCTCAGAATCTCGCGTTCTGGGACGAGTCGCGGGGCTGTTACCTGGACTTTCATCGCACGTTCCACGAGGGCGTGCGGGACATCATGACCTGCCGGTCGGACGACTTTGTCAACTGGACCGAGCCCGCGCTGCTCGAGTACACCGGCTCGCCGCGCGAGCATCTTTACACCAACGCGATCATGCCTTACCAGCGTGCTCCGCACCTCCTGATTGGCTTTCCCACGAGGTATCTGCCGAACGAAGGCGAGCGAGTCGAGCCGACGTTCATGTCCAGCCGCGACGGCCGCACGTTCCATCGCTGGCAGGAAGCAGTGATCCCGCCGGATGCGCCGCAGGACCGTCGCGGCAACCGCAGCAATTACATGGCGTGGGGCCTCGTGCAATTGCCGGGCGACGACCGCGAGCTTTCGGTTTACGGGACGGAGGCCTACTACACGGGGGCGAGCAGTCGGCTGCGCCGTTTCACGTATCGTGTGGACGGGTTCACCGCGGTCCGTTCCGGCGGCAAGGGGCAGCTGACTTCCAAGCCGTTGCTCTTCGCGGGCCGGACGCTGACGGTGAATTTCCGAACTTCCGGGAAAGGGTCCATTCGCGCCGAGTTGCAGAGCGAGGACGGCAAATCGCTGCGCGGGCTGGCGCTGGCCGACTGCCGACCGCTGCAGGGAGACGAGATCGAAGCGGCCGTGAAGTGGGAATCCGATGCCGACCTCGGGGCTCTGGCCGGAAAGCCGGTCCGACTCTGCTTTGAACTGGACGGCGCGGAGCTGTTCTCGTTCCGCTTCGCACCCTGATCGATCAACGCTTCCGCATGGAGCCGCGTTTCGATGTCCGGCGTTCAACCAGGCGGCCAGTTCATGGCCCGGCCGCCGAGCAGGTGAAAATGGAGGTGCGGCACGGCCTGACCCGCATCGGGGCCGCAGTTCGCGACGACGCGGTAGCCGCCGGTCAGCCCCAATTTGTTGGCCAGAGCCCGGATGACCTGGAACATGTGTCCGACGAGCATTTCATCGCCCGGGGCCAGATCGCTGATCGCGGCGATGGCTTTCTTGGGAATGATCAGGACGTGCGTGGGCGCTTGCGGATTGATATCCGGAAAAGCCAGGCACTGGTCGTCTTCGTAGAGGATCTTCGCCGGTATTTCCCGATCGATGATGCGTTGAAAGATGTTCTTGTCGCTCATGTGGCTTCTCCCGGAAATGACTCGCGCGATCCGCGTTCTGAAGGCTTCAGGCGAGATACGGGCCAAGTTCAATCGCTTCGTCCACGAGCAGGCAGGGGATATCGTCGAAGATCCCGTAGAGCAGCGTCTGGTTTTCGTTCACGAGTCCGCCGTCGAGCGTCTTGCGCACCGCCTCGCCCAGTCGATTGACCGCCCGGCCTTCGGAAATTGCGGCGTTGACTCGCGCCACGAGGCTCGCGTCCGCGAGTTTCAGCGGTTGGCGGGTGGAGGGGCATTGCAGAATCTGCAGCAGGTCCTCGCTGATCATGCGTCGCGGTTCCTGTCGTGAGCGGAGAGATTCGTTACTCCCTCGGATTCTAGCGGATCAGCCCGACCCGCTGCAGACCTCTTCCGGATGCCGCGTGCGGCCCCTGGTCATTCGCCTGAATCTGTGCCGGTCCGTGCTCTCTTCCGGGGCTGTTGGATGCGCACGAAAAAGCGGAGTCACATCACACGGCAGGAGCAAGGGTATGCTCACCGGGCGATGGGACTCCGCCGAGTGTCGATGGGCAGCCCGCAGTTGCGGTGCGTGCCGCTCGAAAGTTGGCAGATCCTGCGCGAAACGACTCAAGGCGATTCGCAGCTGATCGTCTGTTCCGGAACCACGCCTTCGGTGGCTGTCGGAGGCGGGCCGGTCAGCTCACCGTTGCAGCGCCGTCGCCGGGTGCGCCGGTGGGGCTTGGCCAGAGCCCATTCCTTCGTCAGAGTTTCAAAGACCTCGGGCGATTCGTAGCGGACCACGTTGCCCGGTTCGGGCATGGGTCCAATCAGTCCGCGAAATACGGGCAATCCACGCAGCGTCAAGTCCGTGCTGCTGTCGTCGATTCCGATTTGCGTGTGTAACCTCTTCAGTGTCTCTTTTTCGTCGTAGTCGCGAATTCGCAGCGATCCGTCGGCACCTCGCGTAACGACCCGGAAGGTATTCTTCTTCATGGGTCCTCGTTTGGGGTTGGCAGGTGTCGCACTTGCCTATTGCGCGCAGTCCGCGCTCGCGATTGCCTTTCAGGCATCAACTATCGGTTGGAAGGCGGTGGCGGAAAAAGGCAATCTCGTTGCGCGGGTATAGGAGGGCAAATCCGAGGAAACGGCAAAATGCGTTTGTCAGTGCGTCCCGTCATGCGCGTTGTGACGGGCCTTTTCGGCCCTTGGAGGACGGGGCTCAAGGTCTGGTATTGCCGCGCGTACCGATGTTTCCGCGTCCGGCCAAGCCGGCTTCTCGGCAAGGCTGTGAGAGACGAAAAAAAGACTGCCCGCCGGCGGCCGTTTGCCCCGATAAAAACGGTCCGCACGGCATTCCCGTCGGGCCCCCACCCCGCGAGTCCGAGAAAGCCGATTTCCTTGGTCTTGCCATTCATCGATTCACGGGGTACACATAGACGAGTTCGAGGAGGGTATCCGAATGGTGAGGGGTCTGATTCGAAATCAGATGCCGGCTTTGCCGGTTGCGGGTTCGACTCCCGTGCCCTCCGCTTTCTAAAACGTGGTTATTTCACGTTTTACGAACCGAACACGAAGACGCTTACGATGACGAGTCGTAAGCGT
Organism: uncultured Planctomycetaceae bacterium; assembly: GCA_903863885.1. Lineage (GTDB taxonomy): Bacteria > Planctomycetota > Planctomycetia > Pirellulales > Pirellulaceae > CAIPEB01. The sequence continues at coordinate 11,472 of CAIPEB010000542.1, forward strand.
TTTTTCGTGTCCGCACGGACGTTCCGTGCGGATTCTGTGCAAATACGGTGCAAATGCATCCCGTTTCGCTGTCCGTTCTCACATGGGAGAACGAGACGTGAAAGTGTGGAGAAAACAGACGGTTCGATCACGGAACGGACAGCGGGAAACGATTCTTTCGAAACGATTCTACGGGACACTTCGGACGTTTGACGACAAGCGAAAGCAGATCCCGTTGACGGAGGATAAAGCGTCGTCGCTCGCGTTGCTAAAACGTCTCCAACGTGACGAGGACGACAAGCGGGGACGTGGAGTCACACGCCAAGATGAACAACGCCAGCGGCCCGTTAACGAACACGTAGACGATTACGAAGCGTACTTGACGGCGAAAGGGAACACGCCCCAACACGTTCTAGAGACGATTTCCGATTGTCGCAAACTTCTGAAGGTGACGGGAACGAAGACGGTTGCCGACTTGGACGGACAGCGGATACTTCGGACGCTATCCGATTGGCGTTCCCGTAGAAAGAATCCGATTGGCGTCAACACGTCGAACCATTACTTGACCGCCATCAAGTCGTTCTCACGTTGGCTCTGGCGTTCACGGATCACGTCTGACGATCCGTTGGCGGGATTGTCCCGACTGAACATCGAAACGGATCGGAGACGGATACGACGACCGTTGACGCCAGCGGAATTCGAGACGTTGACGAAGGTCACCCAATTGGCGAAGACGCATTTCGGCAACGATTGGCGTTTGACGGGGACGGATCGCAGGATGTTGTACGAAATCGCATCCTATACCGGCCTGCGTGTTCGTGAACTTCGTTCGCTGACGAAATCGTCATTCGACTTGACCACGTTGACGTGGACACTTCCCGCCAGCGTCAGCAAAAACCGGAAAGCATCCACGCTGCCGCTATCGCCAACGTTGGCGGAACGATTGCGAACGTGGTTCGTCACGATTCGACGGGAAACGTTGTTCCCCGGATCGTGGCACGAACATAGTAGGGCGGGAAAGATATTCGCTGTCGATTTGAAACGTGCCGGTATCGCTCACGTTGACGCCAACGGACACTATGTCGATTTCCATTCATTACGTCACACGTTCATCACGTCGTTAGCAAGAGCGGGCGTTCATCCGTCCAAGGCTCAACGTCTCGCCCGTCATTCCACGATCACGTTGACGATGAACGTCTACACCACGTTGAACGTGGACGAACTCCGTTCGGCGTTGGACACACTCCCGCCCATCGCCCCGTAAGCGGTGACGGTCGCGTGCGGTGACGGTCGCACGCGACCGTTGACGATGGCGGGACGTAGGGACGTAGGCGAATTCGCCCCGAAACGGGACGTAGCGGGACGTAGGCGAAAATCGGAAATCGGAGAAAAAGACGGTCAACACGTCGCCTACGTCCCTACGTCCCGTTTCCGCCAACGAAACCGAAGGGGGGATGCAAAAAGCCTACGTCCTACGTCCCGTTTCCGTCGAACACGGAACACGCCACAAAGCCTACGTCCTCCGTCCTACGTCCTACGTCCCGTTGCCACACGATGACGAACGACGAAAAAGCCTACGTCCTCTGTCCCTATACGTCGATTTTACGTAGTTAGTAGTTAGTAGTAGTAGCAGTATACGTAGTACGTAGACGATAGCGTTAGACGCCAACACTTAACGTAGAAATGACGTAAAGATAGTAGTATTATTGGGTTACCATAGCATCTCGTCGCCGTATCGTCGCCCGCCGTTAGACGCCAACGGGGGTAACCCAATACCATCGGTAGTCTTCTATGCAGACGCAGGACGTAGGACGTAGGCTCTGGCGTTGTCCGTCGTTGGTAACGGGACGTAGGACGTAGGCTCCGGACGTAGGACGTAGGCTCTGGCGACACGACACGAGTACGGACACGGGACGCAGGACGTAGGCGACGTACCTTTCCCGTTTTTCTCTTTTTCACCTACGTCCCGCTACGTCCCGCTACGTCCCGAAGCGGTCTTTCACTTGACGACGGACACGGGACGGAGGACGTAGGCGGGACGCAGGACGTAGGCGTGATTCGCCACCGCTGACGCCTACGTCCTCTGTCCCGTCACTCGGATTCTTTGATGCTGCCGCAAGCGTGACCGCACGCGAGCGGGGACGGGGGACACAGAAACACTACTTGCATTCCCGACCCATTACCCTGCCCGACATCGCATCAATAGCGTCCAGGACCCGACCAACGCCAACGAGGACGGGGACGTCTTCCGGGTCCTTTCGACGCCCCCCCCGTCAATCGAGGACGAAGGGACAGCACGGTGAATATGGTCTTTTTACCCACGCCCCGCTACGTATTTTCCCCATAGTCTAACGAAAGCACAAACAAGATATTCTTAACGAGAATATTTCGTTAGTTTCGGCGTGTGACGACGCCACCTATATATATACGGAAACACGAACGATTTAACCGGTTCCCGATTATTTGCGTGGTTTCGGTGATTCTTACCGCCACCTATATAGTATACGAACGACACGTTCGAAGGAGCATAATCAATGGAAGTTTACACATATTCTGAAGCGGCGGAACGTTTGAAGATAAAGTACGACCGCTTCTTATATCTCATCAATTCGCTTGGCTTTTGCCAAAACGCTGGCGAAAGCATCAAAACCGCTACCGGTCGCGTCACGTTAATCACGGACGTTGGCTTGAAAACGATGGCGGATTACCTGGAGGCCGAACAACGGATGATAGAACGACGTCCGAAAGATCCAATCTACGAAGCACAAAAGAAGCGTAATGCAGAGTTAACGAAAGCGGTTGCCGATGCGATGCCAAAGCAAGAGTTAAAACTTGTTCAAAACCGTATCGCTAACGGGCGCAACCGGTCGTCCGCTATATCGCCAAGGCCCATTCGCGCTGGTTGAGCATTTCGCGATATGGGTATAAACGAGCGGTCTCGTGTTCAATGCGATATTGGATGAAGCGTTCCCAGTATCCGCTGATGAAAATGGC
>CAIPEB010000543.1 GCA_903863885.1 uncultured Planctomycetaceae bacterium
ACGGCGCGGCTCCGAAGGTCGAGTTCCGCAAGGGGCAGCGCGTCACGAGCATCATTCCGGATTTCGCGCAGACCCGCTGGTCCTGCGTGGTCGGCGAAATCGTCGAGAGCCCGTCGCTCGATATCTGCCGCTCCCAGATGGATGTTGCGTACAGCATCTCCGATGCACGCCTGGGCGAAGCCATGTCGGGCTTCCACTGGGAAACGGTTTACGGAGATTACTCGCGCGAGGTCGGCTATGCGCTGAAACGGACGCCGATCAGTTGGCAGAATCTGGCATAAGACCTAAATGACCTTGCGTGATTCCGAGAACGGTTACGCTTTGTCGCGCGAATCGGCCGTCTCTTGTGGGACGGGTTGCCTAATCTCAGTATTGCCAAAATCTCCGGGTGGCACGGGTGGCTTGTCCACCCGTGTGTCGAACCGGCCGAGTTTCAACACTTGCATCGTCCGTATCGCACGACGCATGCAAGTCATTTGAATTCCACCGAATTCGTGCATTGCCGGCCAGCCTGTAACGTGACGCGAGTTGTTCAGCCCGCCGATCCATGTTGGCCGCCGATCAACTTCACCCTCTCGCGTGCGGGAGGGTCGGCAACGAGCGACAGCGAGTTCCGGGGAGGGTGCTTGGCACGTCGCGTCAGCCAACACTCCCCGATGTCTCGTTCCTCGCCATCGACCCTCCCGTTGTTACGGGAGGGTGAAGTTAGGTGAGACGCACCATTGCCAGGATTGCAGCATTGGCCGATTATTCCAGCTATTCGCGAAATACACATCGTCGCAATGCATTGCTCGCTGTCGAAGACGATACGTGTTTGACGTACGTCCGTCAGCGACAAACGGGTGGACAAGCCAAACGTGCTACCCAAATACGGACGAAAGACCGGTGATTGTCTTGCTCCGGATTCCAGACTTCCGTCCTACGGGAAAGTCGCATCCATCGCTGGAACGACGGTCAATCTGTTCCCAGAATCAGTGTCGCGTGCGGCCGTCAGTTGGCCAGCACCTGGCAGTCGGGCAGTGCCTCTCGCAGTCGCTTCACGCCCTGCTCGGTGATCGAGGTTTGAGTCACCACGAGTTCTCGCAGCGTCTTCAGGCGGCTGAGCGGTTCGATCGCGGCGTCAGTTATTGCCGTCTCGCCCAGATCGAGGCTTTCGAGGTGCGTCATGCGGTCCAGTATCGCCACCTCCGCGTCGGTTGCGGCGGATTGGGCGAGGTTCAGCGATACGAGCGTCTCGGGGTGCGGCAGTTTCGCCAGCGCGGTCCCCTTCGCACGGATATCGCGAAGCGTCAGCCGCTTCATGGCCGGCCAGTCGGCCAGCACGGCCAGCCCTTCATCCGTGACTTTCTGGCACTGGAATACGGTCAGATCCTGGAGCGGCAGCACGCGGATCCAAGACAGACCCGCATCGCTGATATCGCAGTTGTCGAGCGACAGGGTTTCGATGTTCTTCATCCGGCCCACCATCTTCAGCGTTTCGTCGTCGATCTTGGGTCCGCCGATCTTCAGGGTCCGCAGTGTCGCTTTCGCAAGCAGCATGCCGATGCCCTTCGGAGTGACCTTGCGGCAGCCGCGGATATCGAGTTCGGCGAGTTGCGGCAGGCGGAGCAGGCTTTCGAGTCCGGCGTCCGACAGGTTGACGCCGTTGAGCCGCACGGCCTTCAGACCGGTCATGGAACTCAAGGTTGTTGCCGCGGCGTCGGTGAGCATCGGAGAAACGCGAAGGTCGATGGCCTTCAGCGCCTTGAGCGTCGCGAACTGCTTCAGCCCCGCGTCGCTGATCAGCGTGTTCTGCATCGTCAGCGACGTGAGACCGGTCATGGCCGCAATTCGCGGCGCCAGTTCATCCGTGATGCTTGGTCCTTCGACAGTCAGCGATTTCAGCTGCGGGAAGACCAGTATCTGCTGCATCTGAGCGTCGTCCACCCAGCTGCGCTTTGCCGCCGTGTCGATGCGAATGACATTGCCGGCCGAGTCCTGTTCGACGACGACTCCCAATTCGGCCGCGAGCTTGCGGGCGTCTTCGATCTGTTTCGGCGTGAACTGCGCGGCAGGCGCTTCCGGAGTGGACGCTGCTTCGGGAGTCGCGCTGGCCGGCGTCCCGTCCGTCTTTGGCGAATCGGCGGACACCGGCGGCACGTTTGTGGAACCCGGTGCCGGTTGTACGGCAACGGGAGGGGCGCCCGCCGGCCCTGGACTTGCCGGCAGCGGGCCGGATGACGCCGGTTCGGAACTTGGACGGCATCCGGCAAACGACAACCCAATCAGACAGCAAGCGACGAGCATGGATTTGCGCATAACGCGATCACTCCACGGTTTCGCGGTTCACATTCGAATCACTGCGGCATTCGACGCCAGGTGCGTCAGACGGTCGGCAGTTCGTATCCCTTGCGGCGCGGGTACGGATAGTCGCGCCACTTGTTCGCCTCGTCGTTGCCTGTGAACTCCCATTTCGCCGGATCCCACTTCAGCGATTTGCCGGCAAGTTCCTCGGCGTGCAGGTAGGCGATGTTCCCCAGATGGCATACCGCGACCGTGCGGGCGCCGATTTCGATCGGGCAGCAGGGCTGTTTGCGGCTGATCACGCAGTTGATCCAGTCCTCACGATGCCCGCCGTGTCCGCCGCCCGGCGATTTGTAGAGATGCACCTCTTTGTCAGTGATCGGCTGCTTGATGATCGTGTCGGGCTTGCTCTCGAGTTCACCCCGGTTCACGAACAGTTCGCCGTCCGTGCCGATGAATGTGATACCGCCGCGCCCGCCGTGGATGACTTCCGTTCCGTTGGCGTAGATGTACTTGATGTTCTTCACATCGCCGCTGGGGGGCACGATCTCGACCGGTCCCGATTCATCCATGCCCAATCCCCATTGAGCGATGTCGAAGTGGTGGGCGCCCCAGTCGGTCATCCCGCCTCCGCCGTATTCGCAGAAGTTGCGCCACGACGGAAAGTGATTGTGCACGCCGCGCGGGCTGAGCACCGAACTGTACGGACGCATCGGGGCGGCGCCCAGCCATCGTTCCCAATCCAGACCCGGTTCCATTTCTTCTTCGGGCAGATTACAGGGACGCGGCGGGCCGCCCACGCCGACCATTACCTGCTTGATCTTGCCGAGGTGCCCGTTTCGCACCAACTCGCACGCATAGCGGAAATTGTCGTCCGAACGCTGCTGGCTTCCGACCTGACAGATGATCTTCGAGGCCTTCACTGCGTCCATCACCGCTTTGGCTTCCACGAGGTTGTTCGTCAGCGGCTTCTCGCAGTAAATGTCCTTGCCCGCCTTGCACGCGTCCAGAATCACCATGGCATGCCAGTGGTCCGGGGTCGCGCACGCGATGGCGTCGATCTTCTCTTTTTCCAGCAGGTCGCGGTAGTTCACGTACGCCTGGCAGTCGGTGTTGTTGTAGGCTTCGTCAACCCGCTTCTTGCCCGATTCGCGCCGCGTGGTGTCCACATCACACACCGCCACCACCTTCACCTGAGGCATCTTGACGAAGTGCGGGAGATGCGAGTCATGCATCATCTTGCCGATGCCGATGCAGGCCAGCCGGATCTTTTCGTTGGCCGGCGCGTTCTCGGCGTTTCCCAGGACGTGACGCGGAATGATCATGGGTACGGCCAGCGACGCAGCCGTGCCAGCCAGGAACTGACGCCGGGACCATGACGCGCGGTGTTGACTCATGTAGCTCCCCTTGTGTGGCAAGCGGTGTGATTAGGGACGTAGCAGGTATTGCGGGACCGGGACCTCGACGGTTCCGAACATCCGGCCGGAAACCGTTCGTATGTTACCTGCTTCCTGCCGTCGGAACAAATGAGCAGCGGGAATGTCGGGTGGGCAGATGCCGGATGCGATCTTGGGGCATCCTGCGTTTGCCTCCGGACTCCGGACTCCAGACTCCGGACTCCAGAGCTGTTACACTGATTCGAGCATTTGCGCAGGGCTAATTCTTATCTTCTCGATGGGCGAAATCCGATGGCAAGAATTCTTCTCTCCGCTTTGATGGGTTGTATTGTCGCCAGTGGTCTGGTGTCTGTTTCTTTCGGCGAGGAAGAACAGCCGCGACTCTGGAAGGATTCATCGGGCAAGTTCGAGGTTCAAGCCGTACTGATCGACAAGAATGCTGCGGCCGTGCGGCTCCGCACCAATGACGGACGCGAAGTCTCGGTCCCGATCGAGCGACTGAGCCCGGCCGATCAGGAGTACCTGAAATCGCTGAATGCGCCCGCCGACAATCCGTTCGCCGGCGGCAAACCCGCGGCCTCCCCGGGGGCCGGCAAACCGGGTTCGTCCGCCGCCGGATTGCCGAAGTCGCTTCGCGATCTTCCGGAATCAAAGTCAGCGGGAGAGACCATCGCGCTGCCCGGCACGGGCAACACGCTCGATTTCTCGGCGGCTGCCGCGGGTATCGCGTTTGTTCCCGATCCGCAGCCGAAAACAGCCGTTGCTCCGGAAGCCGTTGTTCAACTTAGTGCGATCGATCCTTATGACAAAATCGCCGTCCCCGTGGTTGCCGACGGCGCCGAGGGCCGCGTTCTGGTTTCGATCAGTCGCAACAAGGCCGGCAGTCCCCAGGAGACCCGCGGCCGAATCTACTCGGTGAGCCTCAACCAGAAAAAATCCGAACTGGTCTGGGACTACCCCAACGCCGTGCACGTCATGGATCACGACGCCGCGAGCGGCGTCACGTTGGTTGTGGACAAGACCGATATGTTCGAGCGAGGTGGCGAACTTGTGATGTTGAAAGGCCTGATGACGGGTGGCGCGGCCCCCGTGTATCACCGAACGCTGCCGGGGGCCGGGAAGCCCGGATTCGCGCCGCAGGCTTCGTGGGCCAAGCTCTTGTCAGCATCGCACGCGGCCGTCATCGTGGATCGAGTGCTGTATGTGTGGGATATGGCCGCGGCTCAATTGCTCTACCGGGTCGAGTCGATGAGCGACAATGAGCCTCCGGTTTTCAGCGGCAGCCGGCGATACATGGCGATCCCGCAGGGCGGGAAGGTGGTCATCGTGGAGACCGCGACCGGAGTTGTGCGCAGGACGATCACGACCGGGAGTAGCCTGACGCCTGGAGCTGCTTTCGACCCGACGGGAAGCATGCTGGCCGTCTGCTTCTCGAATCAGTTTCAGGTTTGGGACTGCGTTGCGGACAAGATCGTCAGCGAAGCGACTACTACCGAACACTTGAATTCGCATCCCATCAACTGGATCTCGCCCAAGTTGTTTCTCGCTGCTTCCGGCGATGTGATTCATCTGGATCTGGGCATGTCGGTCTGGAAGTACAACCTCTCCGGAACTGCGGCCCCGTATGTTCTGGGCAACCGACTGCTGAGTGCGACGACCTCGCAGAACTGCGCATTGACGAGTGTCGGAATTCCCCACGCGTCGGCGGAGAAATCGGTCGAGCAGTTGATGAAAGCAGGCGATGCGGCGATGCTCGTGCGTCCCGGTTCGTCGGTCGCCATCGCCGTTGAAACGACCCAGAGCGTGGATCAGGCCGAGATTAAGGCGTCGCTGACGCAGGCCGCCGAAAAAGCCGGCTGGAAGGTGAGCGAGCACGCTCCCGTCACGCTGGTGGCCAAAATCGGTCGAGGCAAGACCGAGGAACTCCATTTCCGCAGCATGGGAGGCGGGTCGCGCACCGAGAGCACGGCGAGTCTGACACCCTTTACGGCGGACCTGGAAATTCGCGGCGGCAGCAACGTGCTGTGGACTCGCTCGACGGTCAACCACGTTCCGCTAATGCTGCAGTTGAAGGAAGGCGAAACGGTCCAGGATGCGGTGAGACGCTATGAAAAACCGGACGCGATGTTCTTTTCTCTCTTGAATCTCCCGCCCCGGATTCCCAAGCCCGAGGTCAGCGCAAAAGTCGGTCAGAGTCTCTTGAAAGACGGCAAATGGCAGGATCTGAAACCCACCCCGCGCAGCCCGCGATCCAAGTAAGCCACAAGCCCGCGATCCAAGCAGATCACGGGAGTCCTCGCCTTTTGCACTCACGCATCCGGCGGATCGCCATAATGGCTTTTGCCGGCGCTCCTTGTGGCATGCGACAGTGTCGGGTTTGACGGGCGGTGTGAACCGCGAGTCCCAAACCGACTTGCGAAAACCGCTCCTCATCCATGGCCTCTCCCTTTCCTTTTTGCGGGGAATCCGGCTGTTCTTAATCGCCAAAAACACCGACTCGCGCGACTTTCTCCGCAACTTGCGGCGTATCGCTTCGATAAACCGAGATGGCTTGGTCGCTTACCGGGCCGACAGCGACGGTGGTTTGGGAGCATTGCAGGGGGTTAAGCGAACTGCAGCGCGTCAATCGGGGGTTTCCGGCGTCAACGAGGCGTCAATTCACGGTGCCTTGTCCAGCTTGCAAAGGAGACTGTCATGCCTTTGTTCAGCCTTCTGAGGAGCAACTATCCCAACACGCGTACGCCATGCACGAATGCCGGAGGCGAGCCGACGTACAGCAATCAGTGCGCGATCCGCATGAGCATCGCCTTATTGGGGGCCGGCGTCAGCCTCGAATCGTACGCGGGAACACGGTGTCCGCACGGCCATGCACGCCTGTCCCAGCAGTTGGCGGATTGGTTGAGAGACCAGTTGGGGGCACCGGCCAATACGGCTGTAAGCAGCACGGAACAACAGCTTCGTCAGGCGATTTCTCAACTGCAGGGGATCATCTTCTTCCAGGACTGCTTCATGCGCCCCGGCGAATCGACGCGGCAGGGCGACCACATCGACCTCTGGGATCTCGGCCGCCGCGTTCCGCCGATCGGCTGGTTTCCCCGCTGCGGCGACTCCGCCCAGGTCTGGTTCTGGCCGCTGACGGGATGAGCACTCAGCGAGTCTCGCGTCCCTGCGATGCGTCCGGACGCTCGATCTGCTCGAGGAATCGTGCCATGAAATCGTCCATTCGCTCGCGGGAGAATCCGTTGCGGCGAAAGGTTACGCCGACGTTCATCGTATCGGCCATCGTGGTTGGCGTGATTACGAGCGGAAACATCGGGCCGGTGGGCGACGAGCGAGAGTACTCCAGGATGCGGCCGGGGCGGTAGCGGTCGACCCAGGTATCGTGGAGTCGCACGTTCGAGATGGCCGCGGTCATCGGCAGCAGCTTTCGCACGGCGTGAGGCCACCTTTTCCGGCTGAGCGTCGGCAGCAGTTTGCCGACCAGTTTCATGTCCACCATCGAGTCGAGATATCGGCGACGGGATTTGATCCGGGCTGTTTGTGCCGCAAGCCGCCCGGTGACCTCGGCCAGACTCGCGCTGCGGTCAGGCGCGCAACGCACCAGGTGGTAGGCCAGGAACATCCCCAACGACTCGTTGAGGTCCGCGTCGGCATCGCCGCGGGTATCGACAATGCTCGAAATCGCCAGTTCCCGGTTGGCCTTGCAGACTCGCCGGGGAAGAACGTCCGCCATTGCGCGGGCCAGGGCGGCGAGGAGTACGTCGTGCACGGAAACGCCCATGGGACGGGCAAACGCCAGCAACCTCGCCACCGTGTCCGCGGAGGTTTTATGCAGTTCGTAACCGACGCTCATTTCCGCCGTGCACGAATAGGTTGCTTGAGCCACGCGTCGCGACTGCAGCCAGCGACTGAGAGATCGCCATACGCTTTGGGCGGTCCCGCGGACTCCCAATTGATCCTTGAATACGTCCCGAAACGTGCCGGGATGCAAGCCCAGCGGCCGGCCATTGTCCGGATCGTCGATCTGCAGATATCGCCCCAGCACATGGCGCAGGATAAGCCGCGCGGCAATGCTGTCTGCCACCCAGTGATCGTAGGTCAAGTTCACGAAGTGCGAATTGTCGCCCGCCTCCATCACGCTGAACCGGAACGAGCGGTTGGCCGGGCGCTCAAACGGTCGGTTCAGTTCAGTACTCAGATGCGGGACCAATTTCTCGCCCGAAACATCACCCGGCACGACATCGAGCAGCGGCGCCGGATCGGCCGAGTGTCGGTAGATGCCTGTGCGGATATCAAGTCGGATCCGGCCTACGCGGTTGAACACGTAGCTGTCGCGAATCGCGCCGATCAGTGCGGCCAGACGGATCGGGCCGGCCAGTCGCACGGTATGCGTGGCGTTGTAGGGGTGGAGTTCGCTCCAGTGGTACATCACCTTCTGGGCCGCGTTCAAACGCCCTGTCGGGCTCGGCAATCGCTGAATCATCGAAGCACGTCAAGATGTATCAATTAGTCAATTGGGCTCAGGCCCATTTTGCTTCGCGGCTCACGTTCCGCCAACGCTTTTATCGGATTCGCTCCGAATGTCCGGACTGTCGGATAAGCGAATTGGATAAATGAATACGGGTTCGTTTTCCGAGATTTCAGCAATTGGCGGGGACTGGAGCTTGGCTGCGTCTCGCGCGGCGAAAGGCCAATCGGACGTAGCGCACGAGGAGCTTTTGCGGAGCGAAGCACGACGTGTCGGGCGGCCTGAATTCTTACGGCAGCCAGGCGTTCAGCGCATTGACCAGTTTCTGCGGCGAAACGGGTTTGGAGATGTAGTCGTTCATTCCCGCGTGCAGACAATTCTCGCGATCGCCCTGCATGGCGTGCGCTGTCATCGCGATGATCGGGACCCGGTGGTTGAGGACGGCGGACTCGGGGTTGCGGACGATGCGTGTGGCCTCCAGGCCATCCGTTCCGGGCATCTGAACGTCCATCAACACCAGATCGTAGGGCATCGC
>CAIPEB010000544.1 GCA_903863885.1 uncultured Planctomycetaceae bacterium
ATGGAAACAGGCCGGACACGAGGTGTTCGCAGTTACTCGCAGCTCGCGCCGCGCCGATGAACTGATGCAAGTGGGCATACGGCCGGTCGTCGGAGATTTGACAGACGGGATTGTCCTACCGGAGACGGCCTCCCTCGATACGGTCCTGTTCGCCGTCGGTTACGATCAATCGGCGGACCGGACCATTCACGAGGTATATGTCCATGGCCTGCGCAGCGCTCTGAACGCGCTGCCCGATTCCCTTCAGAGGTTCATCTATATTAGCTCTACAGGGGTCTACGGGCAAACGGCCGGAGAACTGGTCGACGAGGAGTCGCCGTGTGATCCATCGCGCGCCGGCGGCATCGCCTGCCTGGCCGCCGAGCGACTGCTGAGCCAGCATCGTCTGTCTTCCCGCGGCATTGTCCTGAGGCTTGCCGGGTTGTATGGTCCCGGACGCATCCCCAAACTCGACTCGCTGCGGGCCGGAGCTTCGCTGGCTGTCTCGAGTTCCGGCTACCTGAACCTGATTCACATCGACGACGCGGCCCGAGTCGTATTGGCCGCGGAAGCCCGCGCGCCGCTTCCGTCCTGCTACGTCGTATCCGATGGTTGTCCCGCCAAACGCAGGGATTTCTACCACGAAGCAGCCAGACTCCTCGGATCGCCCCCGCCGCGGTTCGAAGAACCCGCCGCCGGAACGTCCGCGTACGCCCGCGCGACCAGCAGCAAACGTCTGGTAACGACGCGGCTCCAGCGGGATCTCGCCGTCACACTGCAATATCCGACGTTTCGCGAAGGGCTCGCTGCCATCGTCGGCAGCCGGTAGCCGGATGGGACTAGGCGGTGGGCGGCAGGCGGCAGGGGCGGGTTGCCGCAACCTATAGGTGGGCTGTAGGCAGGTTGCTTTCCTCCGGACTCCGGACTCCGGACTATTTAGTGGACACGTGGTCAGGTCGCGGGCGGGTTCGACTGCAACGCAGCCCGCGAAGTCAGCTCAGTCGGCAATGTCTTTCCCAACATGCCGGGTTTGCCGGATATTCCACTAACGCCGGTTCGTCCAACTGCCGATGGGTAATCATTAGAAACCGATTCGCGCGAGCTTGGCGAGGATCGGGATTACTGCATTCAGGACCCAGGGGGAGATCTCGATGATGCGTCGAGCCACATTAATATGCGCTTGCGCCGTCGCGATGGCTGTCGCTTGTGTTGGCAAGGATGCGCGTGCGCAGCAGCCGGCGCAGCCGCGAGCATATGGCCAGTCGTGGGGCTACGCCTACAACACGCAGGATTGGAACCGCTTCTATCACTATCCGTACGTATTCTATCCCCAGAACTTCTACGGGCCGGAGTACTACCAGAGTGCGGACAGCCTGTACTACCGGTATCCGCCGGAAATGCGTATCCCGGTATACAACCGGCAGTGGCAGAACGAATACCCGCAGGATCGCCGGTATCACTGGGGGCATCACTTCCAGCTGGACGTGTTTTGACGCTGCCGCCGGCTGGGCGTTCGGGTGACCAAGACGCACCGCTGAAATCCGGGTATCGTGACGAAGTTCGGGGAGCACAGTTCCGATCGCGCTGTTGAACGATGGACGTTCTGCGGGGCGGTCGGCGATCCCCGCCGCTTCGTCTTTTTTTTGCGCCGGGTTCTATGACGGGTCGGCTTGCGATCCGAAGCGGTAGTAGATTTCGGTGGCCTGTCTGAGTTGGTCCACCGCGATCCACTCGTCGGCCGTGTGTGCCTGCTCGATCGAACCGGGACCGAAGACTACTGTGGGCGCGCCGACTTCGGCAAAGGCAGGTGCATCGGTTCCGTAGGGTACTCCAATAATGTTACCCGGCGCTTCGCACGCTCGGGCCGCGCCGCTTAGTTGAGCCGCGAGTCCGTGGTTGCCATCGTCGGAGAATCCCGGCGAACTGAGAAACGGTTCGTCGTGGGTCACGGTGATCGCGGGGCAGCGTTCGGTCAGGTAGTTGGCGACGTGGCGGAGGGCATCGGCTTTGCGCTCGTTCGGCAGCAGGCGCCGGTCGATCTCGATCACGCAGTGATCAGGCACTGTGTTGACGCTGACTCCGCCCGCGATAACGCCAACGCTGAGGGTGGGGCTGCCGAGCAGCGGGTGATGGCCGAGTGATGGGACTACGTCTCTCGAGTACCCTTCCAAGGCGGCCAGAACGTGGGCCATTTCATAGATTGCGTTGCGGCCCGCCTGCGGCGTGGAGCTGTGGGAAGCGATTCCTCTTGTGCGGCATCGCCAACGCACAACGCCCTTGTGGGCAACGACCACATTCAACCCCGTCGGTTCGGCGACGATCACTGCGTTCGGTACTCGCGGCACGAGTGAAAACTCGCCTTCGGTCCAGAGTCGCGCAAGCGACGTCGCTCCGGTGAACCCGTGTTCTTCGTTCACCGAGCAGGCCATGATCACGGTCGGCATCGAGGCCGGTCGCTCGCGAGCCAAGCGGGCGAAGGCGGTCAGCATGCAGGCCATGCCCCCTTTGATATCGCAGGAGCCGCGGCCATAAACGCGGCCGTCGCGAATCTCGGGAGTCCACGGCGGAATGGTCATTCCGTCCACGGGCACCGTATCCTGATGGGCCTCGAAAACCACGATGCGTCCACCTTTGTCGGGCGGGACCGATCCCGGTATGCCGGCCAGGATATTGTCCCGACGCGGTTCAACGGTCTGTCTCAGCCAGGCCACGCCGAGGTTCTGAAAGAACGTCTGCAGGTATTGGGTCAGTGCTTGTTCGAGGTATTCGGGGCCGACCAGGGGGCGTCCCATCGGATTCACGCTGGGAATGCGAACAAGGTCGCAGAGTGTTTCGACGACGTCGGGCAACATCGCGGCTGATGCTCCGGTTGCAGGTGACTCGGGCGGTCCGGCGGCCGGTCGGGCAAAAAGCTGGATGGCCGTTCAGTCCGGCCTGTGCGGCCCCGGTCTGTCGGGACGAGGAGTATTCTACAGGGCGACCGGCCATTCGCGCACAGGGCCCCTCGCGCAGGGCATTCGATGCTCTCGACAGGCCGAAGTCCGGGAGGATACTGTCCATGCGACGGGCCTGCCAGGCGGGACTTGGAGTGTCGCCGGCGCGGGGAAAGGGCCCGAGGCCGCGCTGCTTGACCACCTTCGCAGCGGGAGATAGGATGCTCGGCACCCTGATCGCCGGTCGGGGTAGTGGTGCTGAGGGTCCGTGCAGCTCCTTGCCGGTTCAGCGTTGTCGGGTTCGCCGGCACGCAGGCGGTGGCGGACTCAGCGGTCGGGTTTCGGTTCTGAACAGGACAGAGATACGGCAGGCCTCATGAGTTCGGTTCTTCTGCCAACACTGCTGCTTGTGATTGCGGCAACCCTGCTGACATTGGGGATGCTGGCGGCCGGAATGTTATTCGGGCCGAGGCGGACGAGCGCCGTGAAAGAAATGCCCTACGAAAGCGGCATGGATCCGATCCACGACGCTCGACGGCGGTTCGACGTTCGTTTTCATCTGGTGGCGATTGCCTTTCTCGTCTTCGATGTCGAACTGCTTTTCCTCTATCCGTGGGCGGTTGCCAACCGCACATGGCTGGCCTGGCTGAATCAGGCGAACCATACCGAGCATTTGACTGCGATGGCTGAGGCAACTCAGGCGGTTCACGTGAACCCCACCCTGGTGTTTGCCGAAATCATGGTCTTCATCGGGATACTGGCTGTGGGATATGCCTACGCCTGGCGCAAGGGGATATTCCGATGGTAGAGATTCCGGAACAGGTACTGGTCACTCGCCTCGATTCGCTGGCGAACTGGTGCCGAAAGAACAGCCTCTGGCCGATGCCCTTCGCGACGGCCTGCTGCGGCATCGAATTGATGGCGACCGGCGCGAGTCGCCACGACTTGGCTCGTTTTGGAGCCGAGGTCTTCCGGTTCAGTCCGCGGCAATGCGACCTGATGATCGTAGCCGGGCGTGTCGTCATGAAGATGCTGCCGGTTCTGCAGCGCATCTGGCAGCAGATGCACGAGCCGAAATGGTGCATCTCGATGGGAGCCTGCGCGTCGACAGGCGGGGTGTTTGATACTTACGCGGTCGTGCAGGGCATTGACCGCTTCATTCCGGTGGACATGTACGTTCCCGGTTGTCCGCCTCGTCCTGAGCAGTTGATCCAGGCGATCATCGACCTGCAGGACAAGATCCAGCGCGAGGGGACGATCGAAGGTCGCGAGTTCAACACGGACGAGCGTCAGGGGCGTCGTCGTCCGCTGCTGGAGTTGCCTGTGATCCAGGACAATCCGGCCGGGCTGTCTCGGGCCGGTTCCACGGTCGCACGTTCCAGGTGAAAGGTGGATGATGCCGGTCCCGCAGCGAGTCGTGGATGCCCTGTGCGGCAGATGGGCCGGGTTGGCTGTGAGCGAATTTCGCGGCCAGGCCCGCGTCGTCGTGCCGCGCGAAGTGCTGTTCGATGTGCTGACGAGTCTCAGGAACGAACACGGCTTCGACATGCTGGTCGATGTCACGTGTGTCGACTACCTGCGTTATCGGGGAGCCGCACAGCGTTTCGGGCTGGTTTATCTGCTGGCCAGTACCTCGACGAACGACCGGATCACGCTGCGCGTCATGCTGGACGATCCGGATCCGGCGGTCGTTTCGGCCGTGCCCATCTGGGAGGGGGCGAATTGGCTGGAGCGAGAAGTGTGGGACATGTTCGGTATCCGCTTCGAGGGGCATCCCGACTTGCGGCGTCTGCTGATGCCGGAGGAGTTCGCGGCGCACCCGCTGCGGAAGGACTATCCCCTGCAGGGACGCGGGGAACGCCATAACTTTCCCGTGTTGGCCCGTCGCGAGGCCTGAGATTGGTCTGTTGATGCCGGGTAGATTCCCGGAGGGTGGTTGCCGATGCCGCAGAATCCCGCCAGTTCGCTGCGAGAGTCCAACGAGTCCGAGCAGGACTATCTCTGGACGCTGAATTTCGGCCCGCAGCATCCGGCCACGCACACGACGCTGCGCATTGTCCTGAAGCTCGACGGCGAGCGCGTGGTCGACGCGATTCCCGATATCGGCTTTCTGCATTCGGGCTTCGAGAAGCTGGGCGAGCACCTCAATTACAACCAGTACGTCACGGTCACTGACCGGATGAACTACATTTCGCCGATGGCGAACAATGTCGCGTGGCACACGGCTGTCGAGAAGCTGCTCGGCATCGAACTGACGCGGCGCTGCCAGTACATTCGCGTGATCGTTGCGGAGCTGGCTCGCATCAGCGACCACCTGCTTTGCGTCGGCGCGATGGGACTGGACGTCGGTGCGTTCACGTTCTTCCTGTACGCGTTCTATCAGCGTGAGCGGATTTACGACATCTTCGAATCGCTCTGCGGCGCGCGGTTCACCAACAGCTACACGCGCGTCGGCGGTCTGATGCATGACATGTCGGACGTCACCGTCGGGAAGATCCGCGAGTTTATCCGCGAGTTTCCCCGCACGCTGAGCGACATGGAGCGTCTGCTGAACCGCAACCGGATTTTCCAGGACCGCACGAAGGGGATCGGCGTTCTTACGCGGGACGAGGCCATTAATCGAAGCTGCTCGGGACCGGTGGCGCGCGCAAGCGGCGTGACGCGGGACCTGCGCAAGGACGAACCGTACCTCGCCTACGCGGACTTTGATTTCCGCGTGTGCTGCGCGACGGCCGGCGACTGTTTCGCACGATACTACGTGCGCATGGCCGAAATGCGGGAAAGTCTGTCGATCGTCGTCCAGGCGCTGGAGAATCTGCCGGCGGGACCCGTTCAGGTCGGATTGAACGAACGAGCGACGCTGCCCGGCAAGCAGGACGTGTACCGGACGATCGAAGGGACGATCACGCATTTCGAAATGGTGATGGCCAATCGCGGTTTCGAGGTCCCCTGCGAGGAAGTGTACGCCGCCAATGAAGCGGCCAACGGCGAGCTGGGGTTTTACCTGGTCGGAGACGGGAGCGACGTGGCCTATCGCGCACGGTGCCGTCCGCCCTCGCTGATCAACTTTGCGCTGTTTCCGCATCTGATCTGCGGTCACACGCTCAGCGACATCGTGGCGGTACTGGGCAGCTTGAACATCATCGCGGCGGAACTGGACCGCTGAGCAGAGGGGGCGCGTTGAACTGGTGCGGTGACGGCGGCGGGGATCGGCAACGGGGACGCGGGGATGTTGGCCGCGGCGGTCAGGACCGGACGGCGAGTAGAAGCGGGCGTCGCCTCGCCGGGGCCGGGAGTGTGAGATTCGGGGTGAGACGATGGCTGAGCGCATTTTGACCGAAGAGATGGAGAACGCGATCCGGGCGCTGTTCCCGCGATACCCGACGCGTCAGGCGGTGACGCTTCCGGCGCTGCACATCGTGCTGGAGAAACTGCGGTATGTGCCTCCGCAGGCCGTTGTGGAAATCGCCGGACTGCTGGAACTGGCTCCGTCGCAGGTGCAGGATACGCTGAGCTTTTACGGGATTTTTCCGCAGGACAAGCCGCACGGACGCACACGGGTCTGGGTCTGCCGCTCGATCAGCTGCGCGTTGCGGGGCTCGGACGAGCTGTTGCAGCAGTTGTGCGAATCCGCGGGGATTTCTCCCGGCGGAACCACCGGGGACGGGCGCGTGACGATCGAAATCGCGGAATGCCTGGGAGCCTGCGAGCATGCTCCGTGCATGCTGGCCAATGACGAGTTGCACCATTGTATTACGCGCGAGCAGGGGGAAGCCTTCTTGCGCGGCCTGAAATGAATGCGGAAGAACGCTCGTTCGGGAGCACGTTCTCTCGACCGGGATATTTGCTTGAGGAATGAGGCAGGATCGTGGCGGATTTCGAGCCGGTATTGATGGCGAACATGCAGCGTGAGGACAGCCACACGCTTGCTGCCTACGAGAAGGCTGGGGGCTACGCTGCGCTGAAGCGGGCGCTGCGGGAGATGCAGCCCAAGGGCGTCGTGGATCTCGTGAAGCGGAGCGGTCTGCGCGGCCGGGGCGGTGCCGGCTTCCCGACGGGTTTGAAGTGGACGTTTCTTCCGCAGGAAACCCGCGGCCCGGTCTACTTCTGCCTGAACGCCGACGAGAGCGAACCGGGAACGTTCAACAACCGGGTCCTGATGGAGCAGGACCCGCATCAGGTTCTCGAGGGGCTGATTCTCAGCTGTTTTGCCACCTGCGCCACGACGGCCTACTTTTACATGCGGTACGAATTCCCGCTGGCCTGGCGGCGTGTGCAGGCGGCGATCGACGAATGCTACAGCGCCGGCTATCTCGGGTCGAATATCCTCGGCAGCGGCTATTCATTGAATGTCTACCTGCATCGCGGCGCCGGAGCCTACATCTGCGGGGAGGAAACCGGGCTGATCGAAAGCCTGGAAGGCAAACGCGCCTGGCCCCGCATCAAACCGCCCTTTCCTGCGGTCGAGGGCGCATTCCGCCGACCGACCGTGGTCAACAATGTCGAGACCGTGGCCTGTGTGACGCACATCGTGGCTCGCGGCGCGGAGTGGTTCCGCTCGATGGGCGTGCCGCCCGATCCGGCCGACCCGCGCGATCCCGGCAGCTTCGGCCCGAAGCTCTACTGCCTCAGCGGACATGTCGAGCGGCCCGGCTGCTATGAGGCTCCGATGGGGCTGCCGGTCCGGGAGCTGATCGACAGGTTCGGCGGCGGCATCTGGAAGGGACGGCGGGCCAAGGCGGCGATTCCCGGCGGGATCAGCATGGGATTGCTTCGCGCCGACGAGTTCGATTGCCGCCTCGATTTCGCCAGCCCGGCACGCTACGGGTGCCTCGGATTGGGAACGGCGGCGGTCGTGGTGCTCGACGAGACGGTGTCGATGGTGGATTTCCTGCACAACTCATGCCGGTTCTTCGCGCACGAAAGCTGCGGACAGTGCACGCCGTGCCGCGAGGGAACGGCATGGTCGCTGCGGATGCTGGATCGGATCCGGGCCGGGCGCGGGCGATGGAAAGACCTCGACCTGCTGCTGGAGATCGGCGATTCGATCGGCATTATTCCCGGGTCGACGATCTGCGGCCTGTCGGACGGAGCCGCGTGGCCGATCAAGAACGCGATCCGCAAGTTCCGGGCGGAGTTCGAGGACTACATCCGGCAAAGCAACCCGCAAGGATATCTGGAAACGGCTCCGGTTGCGGCCCTCGATTCGACCGGATCGCATTGACCTGGAGACAGTGCCGCACCGGCACGTTCATGAAGCATCGGATCTCGGTACTGCCATGGCAACGGTAATCATCGACGGACAAGAGATTCAGCTGGCCGAAGGCGAGCGTCTGAACGGCGTCCAGGCTGCGGCGCGAGCCGGCATCGAGATCCCGCATTATTGCTGGCACCCGGGGTTGAGCGTGGTTGCCAGTTGCCGCATGTGTCTGGTCGAAGTCGGACGACGCGACGACAAGACGGGCAAGATCGCGATGCAGCCGAAACTCGTGCCGGCCTGCCAGACGCCGGCCACCGACGGAACCGTCTTCGTCACCAATAGCAAAAAGGTCGCCGATGCCCGGGCGATGGTGGAAGAAGATCTGCTCCTTCGTCATCCGGTGGACTGCCCGATCTGCGACAAGGCGGGCGAGTGCCTCCTGCAGGATTATCATTTCCGCTACGGCCAGGAGACGCGGCGGGCGGACATCAAGCCGTTCACCAGTCGCCGTCGCGAACTGGGGCCCGCGGTGACGCTGTTCGTCGATCGCTGCGTGATGTGCAGCCGCTGCGTGCGGTTCTGTCGTGAAGTGGCCGGAACGAGCGAACTGATGGTCGCGAACCGGGGAGCCCACGAAGAGATCGACGTCTTTCCGGGATTTCCGCTGGCCAACAAGCTGTCGGGCAATGTCGTGGATCTCTGCCCCGTCGGCGCGCTGGGAGATCGCGATTTTCTGTATCAGCAGCGGGTGTGGTTCATGAAGGGGCACTCCCACGTCTGCGCGAACTGCTCGGCCGGATGTTCGATCCGCATCGACGAGAATCAGGACCAGATCTACCGCATCAAGCCGCGTGAGAACCCGCAGGTCAATCGCTGGTGGATCTGCGACGAAGGCCGCTACGGCTGGAAACACGTCCACGACCCGAATCGCTGTGTCACGGCACAGAAACGGCAGGCGGCCGGCGCCGCCCCGATGGAGTGGTCGCCGCTCATCGCCGAACTGGATACACGCCTGCGACGTTCTCGACGGCTGGCTGCGGTCGTCTCTCCGCACCTGACCGTCGAAGAGGCTTACCTGCTGTGCCGGTATGTCCGCGAAATTGATGCGGAGGCCGCGCTGGTGCTCGGTCCGGTGCCGCAATCCGACGGGGATGAGAAGTATCCCGGCGGCTTCACGATTCGCGCCGAGAAGTGTCCGAATCGCCGCGGAGTGGAGCAGATCATCACCCACTTTGCGGGCGAGTGCGCCGGCTGGGAGCATTTCCTCGAGAGATTGACGAAGGAACGTTTCGATGCGGTCTGGGTCAGCGGCGGCTATTGCAGCCAGTGGCATGATGCGGCCGCGGCCGACCGGTTTTCGTCCGCCGATATTCTGATTGTTCAGGACCTGTTCGCCCTGCCGTTGATGCGCCGGGCCGACTACCAACTGCCCGGCGCGGCCTATCCGGAACGCGACGGGTCGTACGTCAACCACGCCGGGCGCCTGCAGTCGTTCGGCTGGGCCATTCGTCCGCCCGCCGGCGCGATGGTCGAAGGGCAACTTTATTGGCGGCTGCTCAAGAGGCCCGGGCTGTACCAGTCGCGGGCCGTGCTTGACGAAGTGGCAAGGGATATCCTCTATTTCAGGGCCGCCGCCGAACCGGTTCCGGAAACGGGGGTGGATCTGAACTGCACCCCGGCGGCTGGTGCTCCGTGACGATCGTCGAGGCGAACAGCGGATTATTCAGGTGAAGTGAACCATGTTGCTGGCCCTAATCAAGATCGCCATCCTGCTCGGCGGGCTCATGACCGCGGCAGCCTATTTCGTGCTGCTCGAGCGGCGGATGGCCGCCTGGATCCAGGACCGCATCGGTCCGAACCGGGTGGGAATTCCGCTGACGAATATCCGGATCTTCGGACTCGGCCAGCCGCTGGCGGACGGTCTGAAGTTCATTCTCAAGGAAGAGTTCACGCCGTCCCACGTGGACCGGGCACTGTTTGTCGCCGCGCCGATTGTGATCCTCGTCGCCGCGCTTTCGCTGTTCGCAGTGATTCCGGTCGGCAGCTTCCTGCCGTCAAAGGTCGCGGGGCATCCGTTGTCGGACGGGCCGATCGAAATGACCGTCGCGCCCGGCGTTGATGCGGCTTTGATCTACGTCTTCGCGCTGTCCAGCATCGCGGTTTACGGAGTAATCCTGGGCGGCTGGGCCAGCAACAACAAGTACAGTTTCCTGGGCGGGCTCCGCTCGAGCGCTCAGTTGGTTGCCTACGAGGTGCCGATGGGGCTGGGCATTCTCGGCGCGGTGCTGGCCGCCGGATCGCTCAACCTGAGTGAGATCATCGCCGCGCAGGCCGACCGCGGCTGGTTTGCTCTCCTCCAGCCGCTGGGTTTTGTGGTCTTTTCCGTGGCGGCATTTGCCGAAGCGGCTCGATTGCCTTTCGATCTTCCCGAATGCGAGCAGGAACTGGTCGGCGGTTACCACACCGAATACTCGGGAATGAAACTGCTGCTGTTCCTCGTGGCCGAGTTCCTGCACATGATCACGGCCGCGTTCCTGATGGTGATCCTGTTCCTGGGCGGCTGGCACTTCCCCGGGCTCACCGGGTCCTCGATGGCGCTGGACGGATGGGGACATCCGGGCGAGTTGTGGTTGTGGGGTCAGGCCCTGGTGCGGGCGGGCGTGCTGCTCGGCAAAGTCTTCTGCATCATCGTGTTTTTCATGTTGGTACGTTGGACATGGCCCAGGTTTCGGTATGATCAGCTGATGTCGCTGGCATGGAAAGTGATGCTGCCTCTGGGGCTGATCAACTTCGTCGTCTCGGCATGTCTGGAACAGCTTCAGGGAACTCTGGGATATGCGTGGCTGCGGTGGGTCGCCATCGCTCTGGCGTGGATCGTATTGTTCGGCGCGTGGATCGGAGTCTCGTTGCTGGGTTCCGTAACGGAGAACCGGCCGCGCCGACCGGCTCAACCCTTGGAAAGCGACCTGCGCGCGTAACGGGTGCATTGGCATGAAAGCAGACGATCCCGGCATTCTCTGGATCGAGGAACCGCAGCTCGGGCTGTCCGGCCGCATGTATCTGCCCATTTACATGCACGGACTGACAACGACGTTCCGTCACATGAAGAACTCGTTGCTCGGCAAGGCGGTCACGGTCAGCTATCCCGACGAAGAGCCTCACATCGACAACCCGGCGATCTACCGGGGCACCCACCGGCTGAATCGCGACAGCCAGGGGCGAGTGAAATGCGTGGCCTGCTTTCTCTGCGCCACGGCCTGCCCGGCTCACTGCATCGACATCGTCGCGGCCGAGAGTCCCTGGCCAGACCGCGAAAAGTATCCGCAGAGTTTCTGCATCGATGAGCTTCGGTGCATCTTCTGCGGCATGTGCGAGGAGGCCTGCCCGGTGGATGCGATCGAGTTGACGAGCCTGTACAACCTCACGGGCCGCAGCCGCGAGGAAATGATCTTCGACAAGGAGAAACTGCTGAGCGTTTACGACCAGACGCACGAGCGCGAGCCGATGCGGTCTCCTGAAATGGGAGGCACCGTATGAGCGAATGGCGCGACCAGTTGCTTCAGATGCTGCCGGGCAGTTCGCTGCTTGTCTGGGCGGTGGTGCTCGGCGGGCTCGGACTCTGGTTCCGCGTGGCTTTGCTCGACCGCCCCACGGCACTGTTCAGCCGCATCCTCGGATTGCTCTCGCTGGTGCTGCTCGGATTCTGGCTGCCGCGATTCGGCGGATGGGCGGAGCAGGTGACGTTCTGGCTGCTGGCCAGCGTCGCGGTCCTCACCGCCGGAACCGCGATTTCCACCCGCAGCCCCGTGTACATGGCAATCTGGTTTGCATTGTCGCTTCTGGCGACATCCGGCCTGTTTCTGTTTCAGAACGCGCAGTTCATCGGATTCGCGACGATCACCGTGTATGCCGGTGCGATTGTCGTGACGTTTCTGTTCGTGCTGATGCTGGCCCAGCCCGAGGGTGACGCGCCGTACGACCGGGTGAGTTGGGCGTGGTTCTCGGCTCCTCTCGCGCTGCTGGCCGGGGGCGTGCTGCTTGCGGCGATGCTCTTGACCTTCTCGCCGGACGGGCCGGGCCGGCCCGACGCTTCGCTCGGTCCCGTGGTTCCGCCGTCGGCTCTTGCGACGGATCAGCATCACGTGGCCCGACTCGGCGGCGAATTGTATTCACGGCATCTCATCGCGGTGGAAGTCGTCGGCACCGTGCTGCTGGTTGCCATGGTCGGAGCCGTCGCGATCGTCATTCAGGGCAAGTCCGCTTACGTGCCCGGACGCCAGGACGGCTCGAGGATTCGCGGGCGTCGCGACGCGCCGTCTGCCTCTTCCGGAGGCGCACCATGAACGAAGCTGCTTTGCTGGTGAACTTTCTGATCGTCGGCGGCCTGCTGTTTGTCACGGGCATGGTCGGCTTTCTTGTTCGACGCAACCTGATCGTGATGTTCCTCTCAGCCGAAATGATGCTGCAGGGGGTTTCGGTCAGCCTGATTGCTTGGGGACGTTTTCATCAGGACCTGGGCGGCCAGATGCTGGCCCTGTTCATCATCGCGATTGCGGCGGCCGAAGCCGGCATCGCACTGGCATTGATTCTCATGCTTTATCTCAGGAGCCAGACGCTCGACGTCGCGTTCTGGCACGACCTGCGCGAGGAAGGCCAGCCGCCGTACGTCGATCAGGGCATTCCCGAAACCCACCGCGAGGAACACAAGTGGCCTCGCCTGACGCCCTCCGGCGTTCGTCCGGAAGTCGACCAGGAAGAGCAAATGCACCGGAGCCGAGTTTGAGATGGATGTCTCGGTATTGCTTTTACTGATTCCGGCACTGCCATTGGCGGCGTCGATCATCTGCGCGACGTTGGGGCCGCGCGTGCTCGGCCGCTACTGCCACATCCCGGTGATCCTGTGCCTGGTGGCGGCATTCGTCTGCAGCTTCCTGTTGTTTCTCGAGGTGCCTCGCACGGCAGTGCCGACGGAGTCGGATCGAACGGTTGTGTACGAACGCGTCGTGCCGGTCTGGCAATGGGCGGTGATCCGCGATGCGCTGCCTCAGGCCCTGCGCAGCGACGGAGGCCCGGTTTCCCGGGATCTTTCCATCGAGATCTCGCTGCGAGCCGATGCGATGACGGCGATGATGCTGACGATGGTCACGTTTATTTCTTCGCTGATCGCAATTTACTCCTCGGGGTACATGCACGGCGACCGCGGCTACTGGCGGTTCTTTGCCTACCTGTCGCTGTTCGTTTTCTCGATGACCATGCTGGTTTCGGCCAGCAATTTTCTCCTGTTGTACGTTTTCTGGGAGGCGGTCGGCGTCTGCAGCTACCTGCTGATCGGCTTCTGGTACGAGAAGCCCGAAGCGGCCGCGGCGGGCAAGAAGGCGTTCCTGGTGAATCGCATCGGCGACTTCGGGTTCGCGCTCGGCTTGTTCCTGCTCTGGACCACCTACGGCACGCTGAACTTCCATGATACGCCCGTAAATACTCCGGGTTCCGTTCCCGTGGCGAGCGTCGGGGCGGACGAGGCTCAGCCGTCAGACGGCGACGCGCCGTCCGCAACCGGCACGGTGCGCGGCGTGCTCAGCCCGACGCGGATCAAGAACCACGATTTCGCGGGCGGACGGGTCGGACTGGCCATCTGCCTCCTGCTGATGATCGGCGCGTGCGGCAAGAGCGCCCAGTTCCCGCTGCACGTCTGGTTGCCTGATGCGATGGAGGGTCCGACTCCGGTCAGCGCCCTCATCCACGCGGCGACGATGGTGACGGCGGGCGTATACATGATTGCCCGCTGCACGCCCTTGCTTATGGTCTCGCCGGAATCGCAGATCGTGGTTGCCTGCATCGGCGGAGGCACGGCGCTGCTCGCGGCATTGATTGCGATTACGCAATACGATTTGAAACGCGTGCTTGCTTATTCGACGGTGAGCCAGCTCGGATACATGTTTCTCGGCCTGGGGGCGGGGACGTTCCTCGGCATCACTTCGGGCATGTTCCATCTGTTCACCCACGCGTTCTTCAAAGCCCTGTTGTTTCTCGGCGCAGGCAGCGTGATGCACGCGATGGGCAACGTGATCGACATGCGGCGGTTCGGCGGGCTGAGGCTCAGGCTTCCCGTGACGCACGCCACGTTTCTGATCGGTTGCTGCGCTCTGGCGGGCCTGCCTCCGTTCGCGGGATTCTGGAGCAAGGACGCCGTCGTCGCGTCGATTGAGGAGAAGGTCCATTCGCTCGAGCATGGCGAGATTTCAGCGGGCGGAGAAGGTCCGGCGCATGCAGACGCCGGCGCGGGCCGTTCGGCGGTGCCGTCCACGGGGTCAGCCAATGGATTGATGGCCAACGCTGCGGCGATCTACGGGATCCTGTTCTACGTCGCCATGGTTACGGCGTTTCTGACGGCCCTTTACACGTTCCGGGCCTACTTCCTGACGTTCCACGGACCCGAACGGATTCCCGAAGAGGCTGGGCATCATGCTCACGAGTCGCCGGCGGCGATGTGCTGGCCGCTGATCATCCTGTCGATCGGCGCGGCAGTGGCCGGCTTTGCACTCGATCTGACCTACACGCGGCAGCCGATTCAGCTGTTCGCCGAATTCCTCTCGACGACTCCGTCCCTCGCGCTGGGAAGCGTCGTGGGAACGCGTGTGCCGTACGCGTTTCACACGGGCATTGCGGGTATCAGCGCTGCGGTAGCTGTCGCCGGCACGCTGCTGGCCACTTACCTGTACCTGGGCGATTCGCGCGAGGTGCAGTGGCTCAAGTCGACTTTCGACCTCGAAAATTTCTCGCGGTGGTACGAGTCGCGGCAGCGGACGAACTGGGGAGCGAAGCCCTGGGTCGCCGCCATTCACCGAGGGGCTTCCCGCATCGGGCTGGGGTGGCTCGCGACGCTGATCGGGCAGTCTCTGCTGCTGGCTGGTTTCGCGCTGGCTTCACCGTTGCTGCTGGGCAATTTCTTTTCGCCGTACAAGCTTTCCTTCCATAAGTTCTTCCTGGACGAACTCTACGGCTACATTGTCGTCGTGCCGCTGAGGCTGGCTGCCGCAGCCTGCTATGCGGCTGATCGCTGGATCGTCGATGGGCTGGTCAACGCGTGCGGCAAGGCTGCGCTGGCGTTCGGCTCGCTGATGCGTTCCCTGCAGATGGGGTTAGTCCAGTTCTATGCTCTGGCTATGTTTCTCGGTGTTCTCGTGCTTATCGCCACCAAATTAATGATGCTGGCCGGTTGACCGCGAATGATGGACATGTCGTTGCTGCTGTTGTTGACGATCGCTTTGCCGCTCGCCGGTTGCGTGCTGATGGGGGCCGTCTCGAAATCCGGTCCTTACGCGGCGCGGCGTTTTGCGCTCGTTGTTTCGCTCTTGACGCTCGTCGGCGCGGCGGTCGTCATTGTGAACTTTCCCTCGGACGGCGCGGGCGCTGAACGATATGCGCTGACCGACGTCTCCTGGCTGGGCGGAACTTCGCCTTTCATCGATATCCGTTTCAGCCTGGGGCTGGACGGTCTCGGCTTGTGGCTGTTCGGTCTGACCACCCTGCTTGTCGTCACGTCGGTGCTGGTCAGCTGGAACGCGATCGAAGAGCGGCCCGCGCTGTTCTACGGCATGCTGCTGCTGCTCGAGTTCGGCTGTCTTGGTGTGTTTTGCGCTCGAGACGTGATCTTGTTCTATGTCTTTTTCGAGTTCACGCTCATCCCGCTCTTCTTCCTGATCGGTATCTGGGGGAGTGAAGAACGTCGTTACGCGGCCATCAAGTTCTTCCTGTTCACGCTGGCCGGCAGCATGCTGACGTTCCTCGGACTGCTGTCGATCGTGTTGTGGGACTATTTCCACAGCGGCCTCGGCATTCTGCGGTTTTCGATTCCGGAATTGACCGAATCGCTGAGCGTCCATCCGATCCAGCCGCTCTATTGGCAGGTGTTGATCTTCTGGGCGCTGTTCGCAGGTTTTGCCATCAAGGTTCCGCTCTTTCCGCTGCACACCTGGCTTCCCTTGGCGCACGTCCAGGCGCCGACCGCAGGCAGCGTGATCCTGGCGGGGATTCTGTTGAAGATCGGCACGTACGGCTTCCTGCGTTTCAACATCCCGATGCTTCCGGCTGCTTCAGTGCACTGCGTGCCGTGGATGTTCTGGTTGAGCGTGCTCGGCATCATTTACGGCGCACTGGTGGCGCTGGCTCAAACCGATATCAAGCGGCTGATTGCCTATTCCAGCGTGAGCCACATGGGCTTCTGCATGCTGGGCCTGTTCGCATTGAACCGCCCGGGCGTGCAGGGCGGTTCGCTGCAGATGATCAACCACGGGCTTTCGACCGGCGCACTGTTTGCGATCGTCGGCATGTTGTACGAGCGGTATCACACCCGCGAGATCCGCAGCTTTGGCGGACTGGCGCGTCGCATGCCTTGGCTTGCGTTCTTCATGCTGTTGTTCACGTTCTCCAGCATCGGGCTTCCCGGACTGAACGGATTCGTTGGCGAGTTTCTCGTGTTGCTGGCCGGTTTCCAGCGCGCGTGGACCGGGGTGGCGCAGCCGTGGGTCTTTTCGCTGCGGTTCGCTTCGGTGCTGGCCGTGCTGGGCGTGGTGCTGGGCGCCTGGTACATGCTCTGGCTGTACCAGCGAGTGTTCTTCGGCGGGCTGCGCGAACCGAAAGTGTCCGGCTCATCGCACGGCCACGGGACGGACGATCTCGGCTGGCGGGAAATATTTGCGTTGACACCTTTGGCTGTGTTTGTGCTCTGGATCGGACTGCAGCCCAAGTTCTTTCTCGATCGTATGGCACCGACGGTAGACAATGCGATTGCCGCGTCGGTCCGTTCGGTGGTTGCGGGAGAGCCAATCGCCGCTCGATCCGAGGCATCCGAATCGGAGGCATCGGTACGTGTTCGTTGATTCTGAAACGATTCGTTTTCTCTGGCCGGAACTCATCCTGGTGCTTTGCGCCGCCTGGATTTACCTGGGCGGAACATTCCGCGGCAGCCGGCGATGGTGGGTGGCGTTCGCGCTGGCGGCATATCTTCTGGCGCTGGGCGTGATTCTCGGGCTCGAAGGGCCCGCGACGACATCCGGCGATCGCGGCGGATTGGCGAGCGGCCCGATTCTCGTCGATCAATTGGGGATGATCTGCCGCTGCTTCGCCATTCTGGTTGGGATCCTGTTGACGCTGCTGATGAGCAAGAGCACGCGGCACGATCTGGGAAGCGAGTATCAGGGGACGCTGATGCTGCTTGTCGTCGGGCTGATGCTCGTTGCGCGAGCCAACGATCTCGTACTGTTGTTCGTAAGTCTCGAGCTCATCTCCGTGCCGACCTATGTTCTGCTGTTCCTCGGGCGGCGCGATCGAGGCACTTCCGAGGCGACTCTGAAGTACTTCCTGCTCAGCATTCTGTCCTCTGCGATGTTGTTGTACGGCATGAGTTTTCTGTACGGCCTGACCGGCACCACATCGCTCCGGGGAATTCAGGCAGCCGTTTCGACCCAGCCGTCCGTCGCGGCGTTGTCGTTCGCGAGCCTGGGGATCAGCCCGGACGCGCTGATCTACCTGTCGCTGGTTTTCCTTGTGGCCGGCCTCGGTTTTCGTCTTGCAGCCGTGCCGTTCCACTTTTATGCGCCGGACGTCTTCCAGGGCGTGACGCACGCCAACGCGGCCCTGCTTTCGGTTGTGCCGAAGGTCGCCGGTCTCCTGGCCTTCACGCGTCTGGTGATCCTCGGGTTCCCGCAGGCTGCGTCGCAGGCTTGGGAGATCCTGCTCGTCCTTTCGATCCTCACGATGACCCTGGGCAACGTCTGTGCGCTGTGGCAGCAGAATCTGCGCCGGTTGCTGGCTTACTCGTCGATCGCGCACGCCGGATACATCCTGATCGGCATCACGGTGGCACTGGCGGACTCGCAGCGTGCAGGCGACAGCCAGGGGGGCGTGGCGGCTGCACTGGTCTACGTCGTGGTGTATGCGGTGGCCGCGCTGGGGAGTTTCGCCGTGCTGGCCTATCTGGGGAGCGAGCAGAACGAAGTGCACGGCGTCGACGAACTGGCCGGACTGGCCAGAACGCGTCCCTTCGCCGCCACGGCCCTTTCGATCTGCATGTTCTCGCTTGCCGGGCTGCCGCCGTTGGCCGGCTTCTGGGGAAAACTCGTGCTGTTCCTGGGTGCGGTGCAAACCTCATCGGGCGGTCTGACGGTCCAGGTCATGCAGTGGTTCATGATTCTTGCCATCGCCGGTGCGATCAATGCGGCGATCGGCGCGGCCTATTACCTGCGTGTCATTGCCACCATGTTCTTTCGCGCACCCGCCAAGACGCTGGATGCGGAGGGGGGCGATGGGGCCGCGGTGGTCATGCTGGTTTGCGCATCGCTTGTCGTTGCGATCGGCCTCTTTCCCGGCATTGCGCTGAACCTCGCACGGAAAGCCGAGGCGTCGTTGCGGGCCCCGGTGTCGTTGGCGGCCCAGGATCCAGATAGGAGCCAACCCCGTCCCGTAGAGCACGCATGGCACGCACCCGAACCGCCGCGCACCAATTTGTGAAGTTGATTGAGGGCAGCGCCAGTCCTCTTTATCTGCTGGACGCCCAGCGGTGCATTACGTTCTGCAACGCGGCGCTGTGCCAGTGGTTTCGCCTGAGCGCCGAACAGCTTCTCGGGCAGCGTTGCGACTACCTCGTTCCCAGCGGCTCGTCGGGCGATCGGCCGGCACCGTCATGGCTCTGCCCGCCGCCCGAGGCTTTTCAGGGCTCGCGCTGCTCGGGCAAGATCTTCGCCCGGTCCGAACATGGCGAGGTGTTATGCCGTCGCGCGGAGTTTCTGCCGCTGTCCGGCAGCGGTTCGGAAGCGTGCGGCGTGCTGGTCATCCTGTCGCACGACGATTCCGAAGCGTCGGGGCCGGAAGACTCGCGTCGTGATGCGTCACTGCACGAACTGCTGCAGAAACTGGCAGCGGAGCTGCGTTCGCCCTACCGCCTCGAACGACTGGTCGGCGACAGCGTGATGATGGGGCGGGTGCGCGAGCAGGTGCGCATGGCCATTGCGAGCCGCGCGAACACGGTGATCCTCGGTCCGCACGGCAGCGGACGAGAACAGGTGGCGCGGACCATTCACAGCGGCTTTCATTGCGAGAGGGCCGAGCCGCTGCTGCCCCTGTCGTGCGGCGTGCTCGACGGAGAACTGCTGCAGACGACGGTCATCGCCTTCATGCGCCGGTGTGCGGATCTGCAGCCGGCCATCGTGCCCACGATCCTGCTGCTGGACATCGACCAGCTGGATATCGAAGCGCAGGCGGAACTGCTCGCGTTCTTTCGCATACCCACCTTCCGCGCCCGCACCTTGGTGACCGCGCGCGAACCGCTGCTCGATCTGGCCGCGGAAAAACGGTTTTCGCGGGAGCTGGCCTGCCGGCTTTGCACGCTCGTCATCCAAATGCCGAGTCTTGCCGAACGCCGCGAGGACATTCCGCTGCTGGCCCAGCAATTCCTCGAAGAGCACAATGCCCGCGGGGGCGCGCAGCTGAGCGGATTCGAGCCGGATGTTCTCGACGAACTCGCATCGCTGCCGTGGGCCGGTGACCTGGATGAACTCGCCGAGGTCGTTCAGGCAGCCTGCGCGCGGGCAGGCGGCCTGCGCGTCGCGCTGTCCGATCTGCCGGAACGCGTCCGCCAGGTGAAACTCCAGGCGGCCCATCCGCGGCGCGAGGAAGAGCCGATTGTGCTGGAAGAAGTTCTTGCCGAAGTCGAACGCGACCTGATCCGCAAAGCGCTCGCGCAGGCCGGCGGAAACAAGTCGCAGGCGGCCCGATTGCTCGGACTGCAGCGTGCGAGGCTGCTGCGGCGTCTGACCCAGTTGGGACTGGAAGAACAGCGGCTGGTATGGCGGCCTGTCGAATCGGACGAATTCGAGGAGACGGAACCCTGAAATGGTGATCGTCTGCGAACGAGGGAACAACTGGGCGATTGCGCTGCGGTTCGCACTACAGGAGAGCCGGCTCCGCGTTTTCGAGACCCGCACCTGGGCCGACAGCATCGCCGCCTGGGAACAATCGCCGCAGAGCGTGATTGCAATCGAACTGCGAACCAACAATCTGGTTGAAGTGGTTCGCAATCTTGCGGAATTGCGGCGGCGATCATCCGGAGCGGCGGCCGTCGTGCTGGCCGAGCGCGAGATGGCCGAATGCGAATGGATCGTCCGCGAAGCGGGCGCAATTTACGTGGCTCGGTCGAAGCGAAATCTGAGTCCGCTGGCGCGGTTGCTCGTTCGCGCTGTTGATTCGCGCATGTCCCTCAGTCTGGAACCGGCCGATGCCGGCGCAGCCGAGCCGAAGACCGAATGACCAGCGGGAGCGGGGTTTGTTACCGGTGCGGAAGCACCGCTTCTTTGCCACCAATCGTTGTACTCGCTGCCCGTTGCGCTGCGTCGAGCGACCAACTGGAGCGGGGTTTGTTACCGGTGCGGAAGCACCGCTCTAAGACGCACCTTACTTCGGGGCGTCTGGCCACTAGAATGCTTCGGTGACTTGTCGGTTGTCGAATTACGTTCTGGGAGAAGTACTCATGACAGTTGGTCCTCTTGATGCGTCGGCCGTGCGGGCCGCGCTTGCTGCGTTCCCTGATCCCGAAACGGGACGAAATGCATTGGGGCAGCAGCAGATTCGCGACGTGAAGCTGAGCGACGGCACATTGTCCCTGACATTGGCATTGACGACCTGGGCGGCGCCGATTGCGGACGAAGTGCAGCAGGCGCTGGAGGACGAACTGCGGGCGAAGTTCCCCCAGTTGCGCGAGATCAAAATCCGTCGTGAGGTCATGGAGCGGCCGCCAATGCCGCTCGGCGACATCGGTTTGACGGCCAAATCGGTGATCGCTGTCGGTTCCGGCAAGGGCGGCGTCGGCAAGAGCACGATGGCTGCGAGCCTGGCGGTTGGACTGCAGCGCAGCGGCGCGAAGGTCGGGCTCATGGATGCGGACGTTTATGGACCAAGCATTCCGCACCTGTTCGGCGCGATGGACTCGCCGACGGTCATCCACAACCGCATTCAACCGATCCGGGTGAACGGCATGCCCGTGATGTCGATGGGATTCCTGGTGCCGCCGGGCGAAGCGGTTGTCTGGCGCGGACCGATGCTGCACGGAGCGATCACGCAGTTCCTGCGCGACACGGAATGGGGCGAGTTGGACTATCTGATCATCGACATGCCGCCGGGTACGGGCGACGTCGCGCTTACGTTGTCGCAACTGCTGCCGCTGACCGGAGCGGTCGTGGTCTGCACGCCTCAGGATGTGGCGCTGCTCGATGCCGTGAAGGCCATCGCCATGTTCCGCAAGGTGAACATCCGCGTGCTCGGCATGGTGGAGAACATGAGCGGCTTCATCTGTCCGGACTGCAATCGCCGCTACGATATTTTTGGCAGCGGTGGAGCGCGGCAGCGCGCCGAGTCGCTCGACGTGCCGTTCCTCGGCGATGTGCCGATCGTGATGAAGTACCGGGAGCTTGGCGATGCGGGTCGAGTTGCCGACAGTTTCTCGGATCCCAACCTTGCGGCGCCGCTGGATGCGGTGTGTCGCCGTCTCGTGGGGAATCTCGCCAAATCGGCGGCCGAATGCACGTCGCCCGTGTCGCTGCCGATTCTCGATTGAAGTGCCGGGGCGGTTCGAGTGACCGGACCGGGTTCGTCTCTTGGGCCGGTCGGACACGCAGGGCGCAAAAAGTTAGGGCCGCGAAAACCAAGTTGGTATTCGCGGCCCTTTCTCGTCGTAGTCCATTGGCCGCCTAGGCGGCCATCCTCAGAATCGCCTTGAAGTTACTTCTTCTTCTTGGCGGCCTTCTTCGGAGCAGCCTTCTTCTTGGCGGCCTTCTTCGGGGCAGCCTTCTTAGCAGCTTTCTTCTTGGCCACAGCACGTCCTCCGTTAAAAAGGGGTTCAACTCGAGTTCCGTCTCGAAGGCTTCCAGGTTGCCTTTTAGCCAACGAGTCCGGCCCCACGTATCACAGAAAACCACTTGTCCGATTCAGGGGTTATCTGGTTACTTCTCTCGCTTCCTGCTGATGATCAATGATCGCGTGCTTGTTGTCAGTCTTGTTGTGAATCACTTCGTCAGACACGTTCAAAATTCTTACTGCGTATTTGTACGCAACAAAATTAATCTTGCAACCGGTTTTTCGCTATTTCTTTCAATAAATGTTCCGAATTCGCGGAATTGCGTCAAGACCAAAACGCGCGCGAGCGATGTTCTTGTTCAACTTCTTCGCGCTTTGCATCACCGTTCAACACGCATTGCATCGCGCTTTCAATCGCAGGAACACATCGCGCTGCGCACCTCGAACCCGCGCATCGCGCGACGATGTATCATCTTCTTCGCAACGAAAATCCTGCGCTCACTGCGAGCGCATTGCGATCGCAAGACTGTTGAAAAACATGCAAAAAACACGGGAAAAACAGGCAAAACGACGCGTCATACGATTGTGTCGCGCACGCGCGCGACGTGCGTTGCTTCCCTGTTCGTCGTTGCGGTCAACCGTTGCATCATCGCGCGATGGCGTGTTGCGAACGATCACATCGACGTTCGCGCTTCACTGTTCGCGCGTCGTTACTCGCGCGTTGATGCGTCGTCGCGAAATTCTTTCTCGCGAGATTTCAGTACAACGAAATTG
>CAIPEB010000545.1 GCA_903863885.1 uncultured Planctomycetaceae bacterium
GAAAGCACTTCCATAAGTTCGTCGGCGGTACCCGAAAACCGGAAGATCAGTCCTTCGTCGATATCATCGAAGACCGATGCAACAGCTTTCCAGTTAGACAACTGACTTCCCGCGCCACCACCGCCACTTTTCAAGTCAACAAGAAACGCCATTGGCTTGCTCGCATTGGATCGGTCAATCAGCAGAAAGTCACCCAATTTGTCACGTTGGTTGGTTCGGAATACCTGAAGGTTCGGCTTCTTGTTCCGGATATGTCCGACAAGATCAAGTTCGTCGTCAGTCAGCTTGAATATGCGGTTCGCGTCAATATTGTCCGCCAATTGCCGAGCACGCTTCAAACAGACAAAGTCCAAGATGCAGGTATTATGCACCAGCGTCCCTAACGAACCGACGCGGTAGACGTGCTCGGTCGTTTCCATGTTGTAGAGGAAGTCGGTGTATTTGATCGGCGTGATGGAAACGACGCGGCGTGTGCCTTCTAGCGTGTCGACTTGTTCACCCTGGCGGAGCTTACCGACCTCGACAAAGCTCTGGCGATCGACGGACCAGTAGGGATGGTTCGATGTGACGCCCGTTGGTTCCTTCTGACCGTCCAAGCGGAGATCGACAACTTCGGTGTTTTCGTCGGCCTGATGCTTGAACGTGCCGGTGACGATCGGACCGTTGCCGGGTTGGACAGGCGGACATGGTCCGAGGTAGGTGACGTTCGCTTTTCCCTCGGCGCCGAACTCCGCCAAATCCAAATAGACCGTTTCACCCTCTGCCGCGCCGACGGCTTCAATCCACTCCAACGGGCGAAGCAGTTCAATCCACAGCCCCAGGCCGCTCTCTTTCGTCATGAAGAGGTCGAGTTTGCGCCAAGTTTCGGGATTCGGTGTGAGTCCTGCGACTTGTTCACAGATTGGGTTTGTCCCAGCGGTTCGTTCGCCAACTCGCATGTCCTGGATCGGCGTTGTCTGGACATTGTTGCTGGTTCGCATCATCGATGTGGCGGATTTGCCGACTTCTGTGTCGCGTAACGGCGACCACGAGTAAGAGAACAACGCCGGCATGGCGAGCATCGTTAGGCCGACCAGCATAGGTGCGACACACAAGCCACGGACGACTTGATGAACATGAATTGGTTCTTGCGGCTCGCGGCGACGTTGCGAGGTGCGCGGCTCCAGTTGGAACCTCGTGCCGCGTTCGCAGGCAGGTCTTGAACGCACCGTTCGCACCGCAGAATTCGGATGTGGTCGTTTGGTGACGGAGCCCATTTCGGCGAAGATTTCGTCGACCGCGTCCCGGGCAGCATCGGCTTTATTGACAGGAGGAACAGGCTTGGCCAGGTGCAGGTCGGTGTTCGTCACCGTTGCCATCATTGCCTCCTTCATCCGTCTTGTCGTGCGTCATGGAATCGGCGCGTGGTTTGCGCGGTGACCGTCATAGGAGTCAACAACTCCCGCAATCATGAGAACGTCTCTGCATCAGACGCTGCCCAAGCGAAATGGGAAACGTGCGCATCTTAGCGATGTCGAGATCGGCATGCAATCATCTGTCAAGATGTGCTGGAGGCAGATTTGGAAGTCCTTTTCTTTCGGTTTCTCCACGTCGTAGCTTGCGCCAGCAGTACATACAGGATTTGAGCGTCATTGGGTTCGTTGTCAGTTGAAAAAAGAAGAATATCTGGCCACTGCGTCGGCTAGTTTCAAAGTTGAATCTGCGACTTTGAATAGAGTGCTCAACGGGAACTTGTTTTCTGCCGGCCATCCGGCGAAGTGGACTCGCCGCGACTTCATTTCCATGACAAACAGGAGATAAAAGGTCACCAGGCCGCCTTTCGTCCAGACTTCGATCGTGGTGAAGTCGATGGACGCCAGGACGTCCCAATGGGCTGTGATGAACATTGCCCAGGTGGTCTGGCGTTTTCGATCACGAGTGGGTTCGATGCCGTGGTCTTTCAGAATGTTGCCGACGGTCTGATCGGAAATCTCGTGGCCAACATTGGCCAGAGCGCGTTGAATGCGGTCGTAACCCCAGGACGGATTCTCGCGTGCCGTGCGGAGCACCAACTCGACGACTTCGCTGGATAACGGAGGAATGGCTGCGCCGCTGGGGCTGCAAATGGGATCGCCTCGTCATGGCTTTGTTCGACGACTGGCGGGAGCGGAATCTGTCGCCTGTCGACTTCAAAGCGAAGCACCTGGCCGAGTTGCCGTGCGTGGAACTCGTGGAATCGCACGACTGGATTGCACGCAGCGTGAATGAAGTGACGGGCAAAGTTGTGATCGCGATGGAGATGGGAGTGGTTTATCACGGACGTTAATTCCGCAGGATAGCTCTCACCCACCGAGTCGTGCGCGGGAAATGTCCGGCCGCAGGTTTTAGCTGACCACACGTTCACGTTGGGTGCCGACTGCGGTGCTGCACCTCACGCATTGACTTCCGCCCGTGCGGCCGGCCCGGTCGGAGCAACAAAGACGCATCGCGTCAACGTGCAATGTTGCCGCTTTGAAACAAACGATCGTCGCGGCACAGCGGAGCTCGGTCCGTCCTCAGGGAACGCTGGCGGACCGTTTTCAAGGTACGGGCGATGTAGCTAAAATCACCGACGATCCGTGAATTTACGGGCGACAAGAAACACCAAGCCGCAAGTCATTGAAATTCTGGGCAATCCAGCTCAATCGGTGATCCTCTGTATTGACAAGCGATGCATATCAGATAGTCTCTATCGCTTTGCGTTAGCATCGAGCATTCTGCTCGATCGAAAAATACGAGCTGCGAACTCCTCGCGGCATGACAAAACATCCGCGCCAGGATTTGCCGCATCCGTGCTGCGGGCTGTGCCAGTGTGATCGATAGCTGGGCGTCCGGGACGCTAGAGTTGCAGGTCCTGAGAGAATCGAATACCAAGCGATGTTCGGCATTGCCGCAACCTGATGGTGATGGCGGCCGAACGTACGTGTGGGAATCTGTGTCGAATGGTGCCAACGGCGGTCCGCATCGAATCAATCGGCATTCGCAACGACGTGGGGATGACCTGCGTAGGTGCGGTGCCTATTTGTGTGGGAGGCATCCATGGGTTCGCAGGCGGTGTTCAGGGCAGCACGGCAACTTAGAAAGCGGTTTCGACGTCGCAGGTTGCGTGGCGGCATAAGGCCACGGTTGCCTGTGGTAGAGCCGCTCGAGCGGCGAGATCTTCTCTACGCAGTTGCCGGATCGGTCCATCTGGTCAACGACACCGGCATGCCCGGCGACCTGGTGACCTCAGATCCGAGGATCGGCGGAACCGTATATGGCAACTTCTATTCGAGCTCGGCAGTTGTCGAGTTCGACCATAACGCGGACGGAATTGTCGAAGGCGTGGCGTCTGTCTCTTGGCCTGGCGAGTCGTTCGAGTACAACCCATCGTCCGTTGACTTGAGTTTATCGGGGTATTCTGGCCCGGTCGCCATGCAGTATCGAGTTGTGGAATACGACATGTACTACGATGTCGTCTACACCAGTGGCTGGCAGCAGTTTTCGTTCACGTTGGAGTCGGCGGTGGGTGGCGGGGGGACCGGAGCCAGCCCCGAAATCCAAGTGCTGGGCCCGTCGTCCACCGAGATCTACGACGAATACGGCAATGTCTCTTGTGGTTCGACACAAATGGGCATGCCTGTCTCCTGCACGTTTACGATCCACAACCAGGGCAACGCCAACCTGACGCTGGACCAGAACTCACTCACCGTGCCGTCGGGGTTCAGTCTTGTCTCCAGTTTCTCTCCGATCGTGCCGGCCTACGGCCAGACCTCGTTCACGGTGAGCTTGCCCGCGACTGCGGTCGGTAACTTCGGCGGTCAAGTGTCGTTCACCAACAACGACTCGAACGA
Organism: uncultured Planctomycetaceae bacterium; assembly: GCA_903863885.1. Classification (GTDB taxonomy): domain Bacteria; phylum Planctomycetota; class Planctomycetia; order Pirellulales; family Pirellulaceae; genus CAIPEB01. The sequence continues at coordinate 3,852 of CAIPEB010000545.1, forward strand.
ATCACCGTTCAACTTCTGGCTC
>CAIPEB010000546.1 GCA_903863885.1 uncultured Planctomycetaceae bacterium
CACTTGCAGTGTTCGAACAGGTACTGCAGCACGAGCAGCATGTGTCGGCCGGCGTGTACAAACTGTACGAGATAGCCCTGGCAGAGAAGGACTATGCCGCACAGACGTTCATTCAGTGGTTCATAGCCGAGCAGGTCGAGGAAGAAAAGAACGCCGCGGCGATCGTGGATAACCTCAAGCGTATCGAATCGCACGAGACGGCCGTGCTTATGCTCGATCACCAATTGGGCAAGCGCGGGAAGTGATGCCCGGGGAGCTGGTAGCCAGTCCAAGGATGTCTCACGCTCGCCGGAACCGTCAGGGAATTGCCTGGACCAGTTTCGGCGAGCGAGGGCAAACCAGAATCAACTCCCGGTGGTGAGTCGGCGCCTCCTTGCGGGGGTGCCGGCAGCCTCTCTGCCTGCGGCTTTTCTCCGCAGGCCAATCGACATCGTTGATGAAGACCGCTCGATGCCGGAGACTCGAGTCCGGGCGAGTATTGATCCGATTTTCATCCGTGCCAATCCGTGGTCCCATCCGCTCATGCACAAGACTCTTGCGTGCGCAGTCGCAATGCTGCTCGGTCAGTTGGCGTCTTCTGCGGGCCTCTGTGTCGGAGCAGAGCGACCGCCGAATATCGTCTTCATTCTGGCCGATGATCTGGGTTACACCGACGTCGCATGCTTCGGCAGCAAGTACTACGAGACTCCTAATATCGATCGTCTCGCATCCCAGGGCATGAGGTTGCTGAATCACCATCATTGCCAGAATTGCTCTCCGACCCGCGCTGCGTTGATGAGTGGCCAGTATGGATCCCGCACGGGCGTCTATACAGTTGGCGGGATCGATCGATTTGACTGGAGCAGACGCCCGCTGCGGCCGGTGGACAACGTCACGGAGTTGCCGCTCGACCGCGACATCATCGCCAGGCAACTCAAGGAGGCCGGATACGTCACGGGCATGTTCGGCAAATGGCATCTTGGCGAGCGAGGCGAATATCATCCCGGCAAACGCGGCTTTGACGAAGCGATCGTCAGCGCGGGGGTTCACTTTGATTTTGACACCAACCCGAAGACGGAATATCCGCAGGGGCAGTATCTGGCTGACTTCCTCACGGACAAAGCCGTGGATTTCATCGAGCGGCACAAAGACCAGTCGTTCTTTCTTTACCTGCCGCATTTCGCTGTTCATTCGCCCCATCAGGCAAAGACTGGTCTGATCGAGAAATTCAACTCCAAGCCGGGCGTCGGTGGCCACAATAACCCGACCTATGCCGCGATGATCTATTCGGTGGACGAAAGTGTCGGCCGCGTCATGAAGACGCTCGACCAATTGAAGATTGCCGACAACACGGTCTTGATTTTCACAAGCGACAACGGCGGAGTGGGCGGGTACGTGCGTGAGGGCATCAAAAAGGCGGGGGATATCACGGACAATGCCCCGCTTCGCTCGGGCAAAGGAAGCCTTTACGAGGGCGGAACTCGCGAACCGTTTATTGTGCGTTGGCCGGGCGTTACTCGACCGGGATCTGCCTGTGATTTGCCGACCGTTCATGTCGATCTCTATCCAACGATGCTGGATATTGCCGGCGCTCCCGGGCCGAGACAGGTGCTCGACGGCGAAAGCCTCGTGAAATTATTCCGCGACCCGGCAGCCAAACTCCAGCGAGATGCAATCTTCCAGCATTTTCCGGGTTATCTCGGAGCCGGAGCCGATGCCTGGCGAACGACTCCGGTGAGTGTCATACAAAGCGGCGATTGGAAACTGATGGAGTTTCTTGAAGACGGCCGACTTGAGCTTTACAACCTCGCGGACGATATCGGCGAAACCAGGAATCTGGCGAAGGACAACCCCGCCAAGGCTAAGGAACTCCACGCCCGGCTTGTCTTGTGGCGAAACCAAGTGAATGCGCCCATGCCCTCAAAGAACGATGGGGCGGGGGCGGCCGCCGAATCGAAGAGGAAAGCCAAGGGAAAAAAGAAGAAAGCCAAGGACGCGGTCATCGCCCCGGACTCGGAATGAAGGCCGAATTATTCCAAAGTTTCCCTGAGAGTCGTTCGCCCCAGGCTGTGATTCTTCTTTGGTGTGAATACGTTGGTTTACAGTGACAACCGCAAGTGTCTATTGGTGTTGACGCTGTCGGTAGTCATTGGCGGATATGCCGTGCTTCTTGAGCAGCTTGTGCAGACCCTGACGCGACATACCCGCCTCATGTGCCGATTTGCTTACGTTGCCTAAGTTTCTGGCCAGCAGTGAGTCGAGATACTCACGTTCGGCGGCCTCGAGAGCTCCGACTCGGCCCGTGGCATTTTCTCCGACAGGCGATTGATCGGGGACCGTACGAGCTGCCTGCGTCAGCAACGGTGGCAGATCGGACAGTTCGACCCAGGACGTGCGAGCCATCGCCAATGCGGATTCCACGACGTTTCGCAATTCGCGGATGTTGCCCGGCCACGAGTATTCGTTAAACCGCGCCAGGACTTCCGGCGAGAACTCCGGAGTCATGCGAGGCGTTGTCGACAGCAGCTTTCGGAAGTGCTCGGCCAGCAGCATCACATCTTCCCCCCGGTCCCGCAGCGGCGGGAGTTCGATGTGGATTACCGCCAGCCGGTAATACAGATCTCGGCGGAATCGCCCCGCGGCCACGTCGAATTCCAGGTTTCTGTTGGTCGCACAAATGATCCTGGCATCAAAACTTCGCGGTTCATTCTGGCCGACTGGCGTGTAGGTCTGCTCCTGGACTGCGCGCAACAGCTTGGCCTGGAGCAGGAACGGCAGTTCGCCGATCTCGTCGAAAAACACGGTACCATGCTGGCAATGGCCGAGGAGTCCATCCTGATCCTTGATCGCCCCCGTAAAGGAGCCTTTCACATGCCCGAACACGACGGACTCGAAAAGCGTATCGGGAATGGCCGTGCAATCGATGATTTGAAACGGGTGCGCGGATCTCGGGCTGCGTCGGTGGATTTCCCGTGCCACGACTTCTTTCCCGGTACCGCTCTCGCCGGTGATCAGCACATTGGCGGAGGTGCCGGAGATGCGGTCGATGACGTCGTGCAATTCGATGATTTTGGGACTACGGCCGACGATTTCCGGGGCCATCTCTGCAGCCTGCGAGATATCGCTGTCAGGCAGAAGTCTTCTGGTTGGAGCGGTACTCGTCTCGGCGAGGACCCGGCGTATGCTGCCAAGCAGATCAGGGTAACTGACGGGCTTCAGCAGGTAGTCTGCGATTCCCAGCCGGACGCTTTCGATCGCTGAAGGCAGGGAAGGGACGCCGGTGATAACGATCAGCGGGATGGCTGGCCAGTTGTTCCGTCCGTGGCGAAGCAATTCCAGCCGCAGGTTGCCGGGCATATTGAGGTCGGACAGGATCAGGTCGAATCGCTCTCGCGTCAGAGCTTCCTCCGCCGCATGCCCGTCCGAAACACAAGTGCAGTCGTAACCCGCACCGCGCAGAAGCTCGCCCGTTGTCTGCAGGAACAATGGCTCGTCATCCGCGATCAGGATTTTCATTTTACGTTTCATAATCGCCGTCGCTTAGCGGGGAAATGTCAATGGATTTCGGGAATACGGCCGTGAAAATGCTGCCGCGTCCCACCTGGGTCTGCACATCGATCCGGCCGCCAAGTGTCTCGACGATGCTCCGCGACACTGAAAGACCTAAGCCCATTCCCATCTGGGATTGTCCATCCCGCGTGCTGAAAAAGGCATCGAAAATCGACGGCAAAACGTCTTCATGGATCCCGTGGCCGTGATCTTCCACGGCCACGGCAACCTCTTCGTCCGATTGGCTCAGGCGGACAGTTACCTCGGCTCCTTCCGGCGATGCCTGGATGGCGTTGCAGACCAGATTGTACAGTACCTGTTTCACGTCTCCTTCGGGAAGTGTTACCGGCGGCCCGTCCACAGCCTGGAGGTTCAGTGAAACCCGTTTCTTGCCGGCCACGCGCTCAAGCAGGCAAAGCACCTCCCGCACCGTCTGAGTCAGCGAAAACGCCGTCGGCGTCAGCGGATAACGGCGGTACAACTGGTACATCTGGTGAACGATGGATGCGATGTGCTCGATTTCCCGATCAATGAGCCCGAGCAACTCGTAATGCCTGTGGTTCGGCGGTACTCCCGGCCTGAAAAGCTCAAACGCGTTTCGTATCCCGGCGAGGGGATTGTTGATTTCATGCGCGACGGCCGCCGCCAACTGTCCCAGAGCGGCCTGTTTTTCAATCTTCTGTCGATGCCGCTCCAGGTACTGGATGCGTGCCGTCCGCTCCTGGACCAGCTGCTCAAGTTGCTCTGCGTGCAGTCGAAGCTGGTCTCGCATTTTTCGGCGCTCCGTCACGTCGCGGATACTGGTGCGAAAGCCCAGGTTCCGATGCGACGAGTCGAACATCGGTTGCCAGGAGACTGCCATCGAACGCGTTTCGCCGTTGCGGTGGATAATGGTGAACTCGACGTCGTTGCCGCTGGAGCCTTCCTTCGCCGATTGGTAGATCTGCTCGATCCTGCGCCGGTCTTTCTTCGCAACGAGCGGCATCGGATAGTCGGGAATGGCATAGCATTCTCCGATCGAATACCCCGTGTGCTGTACGACAGCCGGATTAACCCAGAGCAACTTCCCATCGATGCCGTGCCAGCTCTCCCAGTCGCAGGTGCTGTCTGCGACTAAACGGAAGTGTGCATCGTCGATTTCCATCGGAACGCTCGGACCTTTTCCTTTGTTCGGAGGCTCACGGATTCGGCGAGTTTCCTTGCGAAGAGATTCTCGCCAGTGCGTTATACCTGCGCCGATCAAACTGCCTAGCGGTACTCTTCGCACCGCCACACGGGTGCGTCCGACGCACGGACCGAGCACCCGATCCGATTTCGGCAATCCATGCACAGCCCAACAGTGCCCAGCGTGGGGGGGGCGGTGTTTTGAAACGTGGCGAAAGGGTCGTCTGCCGAATTCTGCCGTGGTGAATACTCATCGCATTCAAGCACCTGTCTTGCCGAATCGGCTCGCAAGACACAACTGGTCAGCTTAGCACAACATGAACAAATCAACGCGGGTTCGCAAGCCGCCGACATTTGGAACCTCCCGTGTCTTTCTTCGCAACGAACCCGGAATGGGTGGAGGGAAAGGGCCGCAGATCAGCACGGAAGAAACGCGAGTCATGACAATCTTCTGTCTGCGATATCTCCCCTGACCGACCGGCGTCCGCGTTTCCATCCGGCACAGCGAAACTCCGTGATGTTGCCTCTGTGTCCGCCCAGCCACTGCCGTGGCAACGATTCCGACAAAAGAGCTTGCAATTGGCGCGCCGAACTGGTGCGGCGATCGAGCGATTCTTCACCAGGGGGGGCTGGCAATCGTCAGTCCGCGATATCGACGCGGCGCTTCGCGGGCTTCAAAATAGAGAGAAGCAAACAAAGTGGGCGGGTTAGACAAAGACGATGCCGGTAGCCGGTAGTGAGTTCGTCTTCCTTCAGCCTCGAGACTCCAGACTCCGGACTCCTTCCATGTCACCATCGTCGGGCGACGACGCGAGAATGACTCCCAAGGTCCGTGCCACCGCCTGTCTGGGCGGCGTCAGTCTCGAACGAGGAGTTCCGCCTGCGGACGTTGCCGAATACATCCGCGATCCGGAGAACGTGGTATGGCTGGACGTTCAGGATCCGGGACCTGAAGAAATCGCGCTGCTGTTCGAGGAGTTCGGCTTTCACCCGCTCGCACTGGAGGACGTTGCTCGCGCGCAACAGCGTGCCAAAGTGGATGAGTACAAGGGTTACATGTTCGTAGTGGCCTACGGAGTCGCCGAGGGAGCCGAACCGAACGACCTGCGGACCGTCGAAGTGGATCTGTTCATCGGACGCAATTATCTTGTGACCGTGCATCACGGCCGGCTTCCCGCCCTGGAAGATGCGGCCGCGCGCTGGACCCGGGCCGGAAAGATGCTCCGTGAGGGGATCGGTTTCCTGGTCTACACCGTCATGGACGCGCTGATCGACGGCTACTTTCCCTTGATCGACGGCATCGAAGAGATGATGAGCGAGATGGAGGTCGAACTGTTCACGAATTTTCGCGCGGGCGACATCCAGAGACTACTGCGGCTCAAGCGTGCCCTGATCGCGCTGCGGCGCATTCTGTTTCCCCTGCGAGAAGTGTTCCACGTCTTCCTCCGGCATGATCACCCGTTCTTTTCTGCTGACTCTCGGATTTACTTTCAGGACGTTTACGATCACATTCTGCGAATCCTCGATGCGCTGGATATCCAACGAGACGTGGTTGCGGGCACGACGGACGCCTACTTGACGCTGGGTTCCAACCGTTTGAACGTGACCATGAAACGGCTGACGGTCGTGACCGTGTGCGTCGCAATCCTGGGGGCCGTGTTCGGTGCATGGGGGATGAATTTCCAATGGATTCCTTTGACGCAGTCGTGGTGGGGCTTCTGGCTGGTGATCAGCGGGGCCGCCGCACTGGTGGCGATTGTATTATGGGTGGGGCGCACGCGGGATTGGGTATGAGAGCGGAGAAACTGGCATGCGAGTGCTGATGGCCGAAGACGATCCGATGGCCAGGAAAGTGCTGGAACGCTACCTGCAGCAGTGGGGATACGAATACCAGGTAGCTCAGGACGGCGAAGAGGCGTGGACGATGTTCCAGCAGGGCGACTATCAGATCGTGATTACGGATTGGATGATGCCGAAGCTGGACGGAGTCGGACTGATTCGGAACATCCGCGATTGCGAAAACACGGATCACGTCTACGCCCTGTTGCTCTCGGCCCGTTCGCAAAAGGAAGACCTTGTCGAGGGAATGGATGCGGGCGCCGACGATTTCGTCGCCAAGCCATTCGATCGCGACGAGCTGCGCGTGCGGCTCCGTGAAGGTGAACGCATCGTCCGTCTCGGACGCGAACTGTCGGCCCAGAAGCAGGCGGCCAATTCGCTGGCGGCTGGCATTGTGCCGGGCATTCGCCAACCGATGGACGAGCTGGCCGACAACCTGACGGATATGCGCCGCGAGATTTCGGCTGTTCGCAATGCGATCAACCGGTACCGGGAAACCTGCCAGAAGGTGTCCATCGCACAGCCCGATGTCCGCGCCGAGTTGACACAACTGGAAGAGCAGCTCGACGGGATCAGTTTGGACGGGCTATTGGACAAGACCGTGAATATTCTGGAGCAGGTGCGGGACATTTTGAGGCACCTTGAATCTGCAGGCGGGAAGGAAGATGCCACGGATTTGCACTGATTAACACGGACAAAGTCGACGAGCGACACAATCGGGGTGCCACGGCTGACTTGTCGTGGCACCCGAAAAGAGCAAACGGTCGGCTGGATGCGGGGGCGACTGGCTAATTGAGAGTTGAACATCCGGCACCCGTTCTTCTGCCTCCAGACTCCGGACTCCGGACTCATCCTGGTGGACAAGCCACCCGTGCCGCCCAATCTGGCTGCCGGACGTCGAACCTCACTGGTTGGCCGAGGCGACTTCTTCCAGAGCTTCTTCGAGTTCCGCGTTGACGGCGTTTTCCACGGCGTTTTCGACGGCGTTGTTGATTGTGCTGCGGACCCGTTGGTTTCGCAGAATCCGGGCCGTTTCACGTGCGGCCGCGCTGGGAACCACAACGGGTGTGGGAACGGGAACGGCCACGGGCGCCGGAACGGGAACCGCCACGGGACGCGGCGTGGGAACACGGTAGACCAGAGGACGCGGAGCGATGCGGGGCGGCACGTGGACGGGGCGTCCCACGGCGACTCTCACGCGACCGGCGCGGACCACGATGGCCGCCGATGCATCCGAGCCGATACCAACCATTCCTGCCAACGCCAGCGAGCACAAAAGCATCGATTTCATGGAACCAACTCCTGATTGAGCGATTTCGGACGAGCGAGGTCGGGCCGCATGGCCCATTCTGTTTTTCCTCTCATTGTCCTTTCATGGATATCTACGGAGTCGAGGAACCGATCCTGCGCGCGGCCTCGGAGAATTTCCCGAATGCCCCGGAGGTGTGGTATCATGGACGCGGCGGACGAAAAACGTGTTTGAAACATCCGGTTCGCCTTCCCGGCAACGCGTGAGGTTTGGACGCGATAGCGCCCATGGAGGGGATGTGCCCTCGTTCCGGCCCCGCCGGGCCGGCTCTCCCCTGGAGGAGATTGAAATGGAAAACACATTCGAAGGCTGGGAATTCACGTCGAAGTGGTTTCTTTGAGTTCAAGTTGCAGGCGTATCTGAGACATGCCTTTTGGATCGCATCCGGGTGAATGTCGATTCCCGACCACGCACTGGTCGCTTGTGGTCCGGGCGGGACGCAGCGAAGTGGATGCCCGCCGCGAGGCGCTCGAGCAGTTGCTGCGCAGTTATCTTCCGGCGCTGCGGGCTCACCTCATTCGCGGGCGGCGACTCTCGCCCGATTCAGCGGAAGATCTGATTCAGGAGTTTGTGACGTCGCGCATCATCGAACGGGATCTGCTGGCGGGGGCTGACCGGGATCGTGGCAAGTTGCGCACCTTTCTGCTGGCGACGCTCGATCGTTTCCTGATCGACCATTTGAGGCGAGAGCGTGCTGCCAAGCGAAGTCCCGACGATCCGCGGCGTGTCGAGGGATTCGGTGCCGCGGAAGTGGCCGATTCGCCCCGATCGGATGTATTCGACGAGGCCTGGGCGCGGGAGGTCATTCAATGGTCCATCAAGTGGATGCGCGACGAGTGCGCCGCATCCGGCCGCGATGATGTCTGGCTTCTGTTCGAAGAGCGAATCCTGAATCCGCTGCTCGGCGGAACCCGGCCCACCGAATACGAGGCGCTGGTCGGAAGGTGCGGACTGACCTCGGCTTCACAGGCCTCCAACGTGCTGATCACGGCCAAACGCATGTTCGCACGCACGCTCCGCGCGGTCGTGGGGCAGTACGCGCTTGGAGACGAAGCGGTCGAGTCGGAGATTCGCGATCTGTACACGATCTTGGCGCGAGGCCATTCATAATCCCATCGGATTGCAGAGTCCGCCTGCACAATGGCACTCGGATAATGCACTGGAGCCTCTCATGGCGGAGCGAGACCTGCAGCAGAGTTCAGCGAAGAAACTCGCCGAATTGCTCGCCATCGCAATCGATGAAACAGTGGCCGTGTCGCCGCCGACGAGGGCTCAGCAGCCCGTCCAGCCGATCGTGCAGCCTTCCGTGCGGATGCTCGGCGAATACGAATTGCTCGAAGAACTCGGCGTGGGCGGCATGGGAACCGTATACCGCGCGCGGCATGTCACGCTGGATCGGTTTGTCGCGATTAAGGTACTGAAATCGGGATGTTTCGGCGCCGAAGAAGCGGCGGCCCGGTTTCGCCGCGAGATTCGTCTGGCAGGGCAACTCGATGATCCTCACGTTGTCCGTGCGTACGATGCGCGCACGATCGAGGGGACGCAGTTCCTCGTGATGGAATACGTGGACGGTTGGGACGCGCACAAACTCGTCGAACGAATGGGACCGCTTGCGGTGGCCGATGCGTGTGAAGTGATCCGGCAGGCTGCGGACGGCCTGCAGTCCGCCCACGCAATCGGGCTGGTGCATCGAGATATCAAACCTTCGAACCTGATGCTCAGTCGCGGCGGCCAGGTGAAAGTCCTTGACCTGGGACTGGCTCGGCTGGCTGACGCCACTTCCGTATCGCAGGCGGTGACGGTCGCCGGCATCGTGATGGGAACGCCCGACTACATCGCCCCGGAGCAGGTGCTGGATAGTCATCGCGTCGACATTCGCGCGGACATCTACAGCCTCGGATGTACCCTTTATCACCTGCTGGCGGGCTATCCTCCATTCGCGACTTCGACCCATCCGACTTTCATGGACAGGATCACGGCCCATGTGAGCGAGCCGGTGCCGCCGATCCGCCAGGTGCGTCCGGAAATCCCGAACGAACTGTCCGCTGTTCTGGATCGCATGCTGGCCAAGGACCCGGCGCACCGCTACTCGACGCCGCGCGAGGTGTCCTCGGCACTGAGCCGGTTCACATCCGGAGCAGGCCTTCGAAATCTGTGCCAGCGCATCGCCGGAACGCGGGAAGCGAATCTGCCGCCGCCGGCAACCACCTGCACGGCATCGCCGCGCGTGTACGCGAGCGGCTTTCAACGCTCGGTGGCCGCCATCCTCGGCGTGTTGATCCTCGTCATCGCGGTGAGGATCGGCATTGGAATCGGCGGGCGGTTGTTCAAGAAACCGCCGAGTGCAACCGCCTCGGACGCGACCGGAACCGAAACGTCGAACCCGCTGGGCGTACCGGTCTCGTCCCAAGGGTCGGAACGGATCGTCGTCTCGTGGACCGTTCCAGGGTTGGGCAAGCCTGACCTATGGGTGTTCAGTCCGGACGGGCGAACTCGCGTCAATATCACGCGCGAGCCGCGCTACTTTCATCTGCATCCGGATTTTTCTCCCGACGGCCGCCGTATCGCATATATCCGCTGTGAAGATCCCCTCGCTCCCAATGCGATCTGGATCTGCGATGCCGACGGGGGGAACCGCCGGGAACTCGTGGTTTCCCAGGGAAAATCCGGACGACTGGCATCTCCGGTTTGGGTGTCTGATTCGCGCATCTACTACGTTCGCGATCCGGTCCTCGATCGTGCCCCCGATATGGAGGTCTGGCAGGTTGATCTGGCGGAATCCAAGCCGAAACTCGCATTTCGCTTGAACGATGCCTTCGGCGAAGGCAACGGGATGATCACCGACGCCTCCCCTGACGGCCGCTCACTCGCAATCGCGGTTCAGGCGGCGGCCGAAGCGGCCACGGCCGATGTGTTTGTATGCGGCGTGGACGGGCAGAATGTCCGCGTCGTGTGGAGGGACTCGGTCGACGAATTCAAGGACGCTCGTCCGCTGTGGTCCCTGGACCCGCGACGGATCGCGTGGCACCATTTCTTTGCACGCGGCTCGATTCCAAGTCGGCTGCGTTGCGGCGTCGGCCTGGCAACGCTCGGCGAGGACGGTGTCTGGACGGGCAAATTGCAGCCCCAGGAAGATGCCATCGTGCCGCTGGCATGGAGTCCGCAGGGCACCGAATTGCTGTGCGCCCGGATGCACGATCCGACGCAGCGCATCTCGAAAGCCACGCTGTTCTGTCTCGACGGACAGTTTCACGAAACCCGCTCGCTGTTCGATCTGGAAGCCGGCTTCTGGCAGGCCGGATCCCGTGATCTCGGACGCATCGCGGATTGGGCTGTCGTTCCTGCCGACTTGGCTGCCAGGCTTGACGGGAAATGATGTGCCACTTGTTTTCGATCCGTCGTCGGGATTCAATGCGTCCTGTGACGCGGTGAAATCGACGAAACTCAGTGCTCGGATCGTCGCGTTCCAAGACGATTCCAAGTCCGCATTCATGAAAAGGGAAAGAGTCATGCGTGCCTGCTGCAGGGTATTCTGGGCCAGTTTTTGTGCATTGATGTTGCTCGGCGGCAGCCAGGCCGATGCCCAGGCGTTCGCGCCGAAGGTATACGCTTACTGTGTCGAGTTCGGCGTGCCGGGTTTGACTCCGCGGCCGCCCGCGGAACTCGCCAAGGTGCTGCGCGAGGTTGGTTTTGACGGCGGCGGCTATCCGGTTCTGACGGGACCTGCGCTGGCCGAGACGCTTCGCGCTGCCGACGACGCCGGACTGCAGGTCTATCTCCTGCAGACAGTGGTCCAGGTCGGTCCGAATGCGGCGGCACCCTATGATCCGGCCGTGTTGCCGGCCATCCGATCGTTGAAAGGACGCCCGGTGACCGTCGTCGTGACCGTCGAGGGGCTGAAGCCCGGCGATCCGGCAGGCATGGAGCCGGCGGTGAAAGCGTTCCGCGAACTGGGTGCCGCGGCCGCCGACGCGGGGGTGCGGATCTCCGCCTACAACCATTTGAACAGTTGGAACGAAAGCGTCCCCGTCAACATTGAGCTCGTCAAGAAAGTCAATCATCCGAACGTTGGCTACAACTTCAACGTCTGCCACTGGCTCAAAGTCGAAGGAAACAAGGACTATCGCCCGCTGCTGCGAGCCAACCCCGACAAACTGTTCTGCGTCACGATCTGCGGCGCCCAGATCGGAGCGGAAACCTGGATCAACGGTCTGATTCAGCCGCTCGACAAGGGTGACTTTGATAATCGAGCCGTTCTGACGACGCTGAAGGAGATCGGCTACAAAGGCCCGGTCGGCGTCATGTGCTACGGCATATCGGGCGACACGCGTGAATATCTCCAGCGCTCGATGAAGAAGTGGAAGGAATGGACCGCCAATCCCTGACCTCCCGGAGAAAACAGCCATGTGCGACTCGTGTTCCGGAAAAAAACTCGGACGCCGTGAGTTCCTGGTTCTGAACGGCGCAGTCGGAGCTTCGCTGCTTATGGCCGATCTTGCCGTGCAGGCCGCGCCGGCCGGCGAAGCAGCAATGCAGCCCCGCGTGAAACAGCAGGCGCGAGTTATCGCTGTCTTTCTCTATCCGCCTGCTGATGTCGTCAACGAAGGAAAGATGGAGGACTCCTGGGCGCCGAATCACTGGTTCACGTGGCCCGGCAACCAGTTCGAGCCCGAGGCGCAGCAGAAGAAGTTCACGGACAAGATCCGCCAACTGGCCGAGGCACTGGACATCAAAGTCCAATTCGCTCCGCAGGCGATCTATAAGCGAACTGACGTGGACGAGTTCATCGCGAAGACCAAGCAATCGGCGCCGGATGCGGTGCTGGTCGTCAATTTCTGGAACACGCTGTCGAAGGTGGCTTTCGAGATCGCAACGCAATCTGCCCCGACCGCGATCGTCTATCACGCGCTGGGGTCCAATCACCAATTGCCACCCGAGTCGCTGCGGCTGGCCGAAGGGTTGTACTACATCCATTCGATTGAGAATTTCGCCGAGATCGAACGCGGGTTGCGGGCCGTGCGGGCAAGGAAGATGCTGGCGCAGAGTCGCTTGTTGCGAGTGGCCGGCAACGTGAAAGCGGTCTCCGTGGAATGCGAGAAATTTCTCGAAACCGAAATTGTCAGCGTGCCCGCTGATGAGTTGAATGCCATGTTCGATGCCATCGTCCCCGACGAGGCATTGAAACGCGAGGCGGCGGACTTCAAGCAGCAAGCCGTGCGCGTAGCGGATGTGACCGACGAGTACATGGTCGAAGCACTGCGCGCACACCACGCGGTCCGGCAGATCGTCGATCGTTACGGGGCGGATGCAATCACGATTGAGTGCCTGATGCTGAAACACCGCAAACCGTGCGTCAGCTTTGCAATCAACAACGGATCGCTGTTGCCGAGCGGCTGTGAAAACCACCTCGATGCGACGCTGACCCTGATGCTCGGCCGATGGCTGCTCGACCGCGGCGGATTTCAGCATAATCCGGAATTCGATACGAGCGAGAACCGCTATTTCGGATCGCACTGCACGTGTGCGTGGAAGATGCAGGGGCCGGACGGGCCCTCCCGACCCTTCGCCGTGCGTCCTTTCTTCCACCAGCTTCCGAAAACAGCGGCACTCGACGTGCAGTGGACGCCCAACGAGCCGATCCTGATCGCCAAATATCTCTCGGGCGCGGATACGTTGAATTGCTGGACAGGGAAAGTCATCGAGTCCCCAACGAGTCCTCCGGTGGGGGGTTGTGCCACTCGAGTGCTGGCGGAGATCGATGGTGTGAGCGATGTCTGCGGGATCTACGCCGGACCGCATCCGGTGATGTTCTGCGGAGATCGCGGCGACGCCCGCCGATTCAAGGCTTTCGCGAAGATGTACCGGCTGAAACTGAGCGGCAACATCTGAGCACCGAAAATAGTCTGCCCGGAAGGGGCGATTGTCACTGCCATGACCGGAAACGCTGCTGCCAAGGTTCTGCTCTTAATAGCTCTGGCTGCGAAGGCGCAGGGGGAAATCGCCGAGATCCGCCCTGTGGCCGTTGAGAAGAACGACGCTGTCGGGATCGAGTACCGTTCGGACGACGCGGTCGTCGGGCGTGCGGCGGACGCCGCACCGGCAGGTGTCGAGATTCTCTTGCCGGGAGGTAAGTTCGAACCGGTGGTGTTCCGTTCGAAAACCGAACGGAGTGATTGCCTTGAACTCGGGCCCGCGAATATCGGCACATTAAGTCTGCGCTGGCGCGTGACGAGGAAGTCCCCGTCGCTGGTGGAACGCACTCTCGAGGTGCGAGCGGAATCAGCGCAGAAATTCGCCGTGGTGTTTCCCATGGATCTATCGGTCGAGGGTGTGTACGGGTCTTTTTCGGGGCAGGAATCCGCACGCGTGATTTGTGACACGGTGCGCGGAACTGCGAGAACAGAGACGTTTCCGGCCGCGGTGATTCGCGCTTCGGGGAAAGTGTTCGGCATCATCGCGGATTCGCCCGGACTTTGGGAGAATCGCTGCCAGGTGCTCATTGATCCGCAAGGCCATCGTGTTGCGGTGGGAACCGGCGACGGTCGCGATCCTTATCTGCTGGTGGTCAAACCTCCAGAGGATGCCAGGGACACGTACCAGTATCAGATGGACGGCTGGCAATCGCTCGCCGCGGGCGAGTCTCGCCAGTTCACATCGTGGGTCTTTGCCAGTCCGGCGCGCAATCACTACGACGCACAAGTGGCCGCGCACCTCGCGGTGGCCAATGCGAAGGGATGGAACTCTTCGTTGGTGGAGGCCATTCTACGCAATACCTCGCTGTTCTTGTTGCGGCGCAATCTGGCGCTGGATGCGGATAACCGGCCGCGCGACGGTCGTTACATCTTCATTTCCGGACCCGGGTACGGCTGGAAGCAATGGGTCTCCGACGGCTTTTACACGGCGTTGGGATTGGACGATCCGGAGAAGACGATCGAATCCAACCGCGCTGTCTTCTGGAACCGCATGGACTACGAGGACAATTCACAGTACTACCTGATCTGGGCCGTGCTGATGAAACGCGCCGGGGGGACGTTCAACAAGGAACTTGTCCAGCGGGCGTACGATTTTCTGCGCGAACACGAAAAGGACGGCTATCACATCCCGCCCCCCCTGGCCGGTTCGCCGAATCCCAAAGGATGGAAGACGTATCACGATGTGCTGCTGTACGACGATGGCGACTGCCCGACGAGCAATCAGGGATTCCATTGCGGCGCGCTGCTGGCGGCCCGCGAGCTTGGGCTGAATGTGAGCGATCGCGACATCGAGCGGGCTGTGCAGGCTTATCGTTCTCTGTTCAATGCGGATCGCGGCTTCTTTCCCACAAGCCGTATGCAGCGCGATATCCTGGGACAGGACACCTTGTACGGCGCAACGCTGACTTATGCCGTGTTCGGCGAAAAGGTGCTGCCCGATGATCTCGTGCTCAGCCATGTCCGCACGTCGGAGAAGGTCAAGACGCCATACGGGCTGCGCGTGATTTCGCAGGCCGACGGTTCGCTGCTGCCGGGCCACAGCGGCGTCTACTGCTATGGCGGTTCGTGGTTTCTCAATGATGCCGCGAACTACCTGCTCGCGGGCGTTCACGGGATGCCGCAGCGCGAGGTCGACGAGCTGCTTGCCGAGCGAATCGGCCGGGAAATCGCTCTGGTGCCGGCGTTCAACGAGTCGATCAGCACGGTCAATGGTCAGCCGCACGGGCACATTTTGTATTCGTGGAACTCCGGCTTCTGGTGGTTGCGCAAGGAGATTCGCCGCCGCTGCGGAGCGAACGGTCCGGATCCGCTCGGCGCGGCCATCGACGGCAAACTGGGAGTGGTTCACGACGGCGGCCAATTGCGCCTGGAGCCGGATCTTGCAGGCAGCCGCCCGTAATCGTTGTTTCCTCGTCCGTGTCTATCCGTGCCCGTCCGTGGCCTCTTCCGTGTTGAGGAAGGCATTGCAGATGAGTACCAAAGCTACCGCATGGCTCGTCATGTCCTGCGCACTGTCTGCACTTCACTCCGGGCTTCGCGGTGAAGAACCGCAGTGGCCGAAGCAGTGGATCGGGTACACCGAGCTGCAGACGGATCTGCCCGGCGGGCGGCACGCCAACGTGCGGACGATGCGGGCCAGGATTGTCAGTGCTGATGGCACGCAATCCAAGAGCATTGCGGAGCAACTCGCAGATGTTCCGAACGCATGGACGCAGTTCGCCGGTTGGTCGCCGGATGGACGGACGGCCATTGTCAGCCGCGGATGGCAGGATCCGGGGAACGCACGATGGGAAGAAGAAAACAAGACGTTTCGTTTCACGAAGGAAAGCTGGTCGCTCGATTCGTTTCTTGTTGATCTGGCCGACGGCAAAGCGACGAACGTGTCGGCAGTGGACCGCGTCAGCTTTTACAATGGAGGCCTGTTCTTCTGGCCGAATGACACGACGAAACTCGGATTCACCGCGCTCGTCGATGGAAATTCGCATCCGTTCCGCATGGATCGCGATGGCCGCAACAAGGTTGACTTGACCAGCCAGTCGAAGGAATTCGCGTACGGATTCAGCAGCTCGCGCGACGGCCGGCGGATTGCATACCACAAGAACTATCAGATTTATCTTGCGGATGCCGATGGCCGGAACGCTGTCCACATCGAGACGGGGCAACCGTTCAACTTTGCGCCCGCGTGGTCGCCCGACGGCCAGTTCGTGTTATTCTCCTGCGGCGAGCATTACAACTGCCATCCGTTTCTTGTCCGCGCCGACGGAACGGGACTGAAAAAACTCGCCGATCGAAACGGCTACCGGGGCGTCATCGAGTTTCTCGATGTGCCTGATTTTCACGGGGGCAGCAGCGACACGCCCGTCTGGTCAGTCGATGGAAAGTCCGTGTTCTTCACCGCTCAAAAGGGAGAGAGTGTCGAACTTTGCCAGGTGGGACTCGATGGCGCCGTGACGCAGTTGACGGATTCGGCCGACGCTAGTCTGCATTATCACCCTCAGCCTTCCCCTGACGGGCAGTGGCTGTTGTTCGGCGCGAAACGCAGCGGCATCCGTCAGCTGTATGTGATGCGCCTTGCCGATCGTGACGAGCGGCCGGTAACGCAGTTGGCCGCCGGGCACGCCGCCATGTGGGCACACTGGCAGCCGGCTTTGGGAGATCATCCGGAAACCAGGTAATTGCAGAGGCGGATGGCGTAATGGAGTTTTCATTTCCTGATCAACCGGTCGCAGCGATCAGCGGCGGCCTTGGCGATATCGGGCTGGCCACAGCTCGCCTGCTGCAGCAGGCAGGCTGTCGAGTTGCTATCGGTGATGCTCAGTCGGCTGATGAGGGGCGAATGTCAGCCGAAGGCAATCACTACCACACGGTGGATGTGCGCGATGAGAGATCCATCGAGCTGTGGTTCGACGCAATCAGGACTCACTTTGGCCGGTCGGCGACAATCATCGTGGCCAATGCGGGGGTTGTGCGGCCCGGGACGGGGTTGGAGACGCCGTGCGCGGACTGGAACGAGACGCTCGCAGTTAACCTGACCGGGGCTTGGCTGACCGCGCGTGTCGGTGCAAAGCGACTGATCTCAGAAGGAAGCACCGGGAGTATCGTATTCACAGGAAGCTGGGCAGGGCATGCGCCCCACGTGAATCTGGTTGCTTACTGCACCGCCAAGGCCGGGCTGAGGATGGTAACCCAGTGTCTGGCGGCGGAGTTGGCGGACAAGGGAATCCTGGTCAACGAAGTCGCTCCGGGCTACGTGGATGCCGGGCTGAGTGCGGAGATGTTCCGACGCGACCCCGGACTGGCCGAGCGGGCCAGACGTTCTGTACCCGTGGGGAAGCTGATCGGCGCTGTCGAAGTCGCCGAGGCAATTGCGTACCTGTGCCATCCCCGCCACCAGAATCTCACGGGCGCTACGTTGGTTCTTGACGGCGGATTGTCCCTGTTGAGAGCACCGAAGACCGGGCCTTAGTCACACCGAAGGCGTCGGCAGGTCGGAATCGTCCTCGAGCAACTGGCTGAGGCAGAGCACGTATCCGTCGGGATCGGTGATTTCGAATTCCGCCAGACCGTAGAACATACGCTCGAGTCGTCGGGTCACGATCCCCTGTTTGCTGCACCTTGCGTACAGATCGCGAAGGCTGAGTCCGTCGACCCGCAGATAGACGTCCCAATCGTACGGGCGTTGCTGGTCGCGCAGCGGCGGCGAGCCATGACGGAGCATCAACTCGGCGGTGCCCTGCCGCAGGATGGCAAAGGCATAAGGAGGATCCGCGGGAAAGGGATCGCCGGCGAAACCGAGCGCGGTGATGTACCAGGCGATGCTGCGTGCGACATCCGCGACTCGCAGCGCGGGGACTGCTAGAGCGATGGTCATGGCGGGACTGTCCTGCGAATTGCCATCTATTGCGGCGGAGCTTGCTATGTCCGATTGCCGCTCAGTCTACGCATCTGCGCTCTTCGATTGCAATGTGCCGGAAGGGCGATGTTCCTCGACCTTGCGCGGGCGTATCTTGTCAACGTTTTGGGGGAGACCTATGATCGGCCCCTGTTGAGCGCGCGGTGATTGCCGAGCGCCGTGCAAGCGATTCCCCGCATGGCGATTCGCTCATCGCCAGCGAACGTGAATCCGAGTCGAGAGTCGTCAAAGTCAATCAAGGAACCTGCCATGATCCGTCGATACGGGGTGGTGATTGCCGCGTGGTGCATCTGGGTTTCGGCCGCATCATCCGGCGAAGAACAAAAGGACGCGTCGTTGAAATACAAGGCGCTTCAATGCCCGCGTCCGACCGTCGAATCCACGTGGGCCGTGTTGGAACGCGACGGCGCAAACCGCAAGGTCGATCCGTATCTTTCGTCGCTGGGCCAGGGTGAATCCGGGACCGGGACGATTCTCTCGCCCGCGTTCGTGCTCGACACGGATACGATTCGATTTACGATTTGCGGGCACGACGGATCGTCGGGAGGCGGTGGGAAGAACTACATTGCGCTGGTCGATGCGCGCAAGGGAAATGTGCTGTTCAAGACGGCGCCGCCCAGCAACGACGCTTTGCAGCAGAAATCGTGGGACGTGGCCGCATACAAGGGAACTCAGGTTCGGGTCGAGTTGTGCGACGGGGACGCAGGCACTGCTTTTGCGTGGTTCGGCGTTGGAAGCGTCGACGCCGGAACATCGCTGCAAGTCGATTTTCGGAAGGGAATTCCCGAAAACTGGAGTCGTCCGGAGCGGGCCGCCGAAGTGCGCACCGAGTTCGTTCCCGGGGCGGTACCGTTTGTTCGCGCAGTCAATGCTCCAAGCGTCATTCCCGCGAAAGGCGATGTCGAATTGCCTTGCGGTTTTTCGGCGAAACGCGTGTTTCTGCTTGGCTGCACGGTCGCAAATGGCAGGCCGCTGACTCGCTACGGAGTCGTCGAGATCCACTACGCATCGGGAAAGGTGGATATCATCGACCTGATCTACGGGTTTACGCTGGAAGGTCCGAACAAGATGCTCAGCCCGTCAAAGGCCATGTATCTCGGCCGCTGCCCGGATCCGTTTCAATTTGTGCTGGCCATTGCGCCGGAAGCTGAACCGATCGCGATGATCCGACTCGCTTCCAATCCGACTCGCATTCCGATTCCGCTGATCACTGCGGTGACGTGCGAAACGGCGGAATCAAATGAACACTTGCTTCCGCTCCCCAAAGAACAGGCTTCCGAGGCGGAGACGGCCTGGATCGAATCGCATACGGTCACAGCCAAGACGCCCGATCGTGGAATGATCGAGCAGGAATTGCGCAAGGCAAACAAGATCACGGTCACTGAGCGAGGCACTCCGTTGCGGTTCCGCAGACTTCAGATCGATCCGGCGTTTCGCAGCGAAGGCGTGGCGCTGGCCGATTTCAATGGCGACGGCAAGGCAGATATCGCGGCGGGCAACGTTTATTACACGGGGCCTGACTGGAAAATGCAGCCGATGTTCGGGACGGCTCAGGAGTTTCCTCGGAAGGGCTACAGCGACGCGTTCCTTTGCTTCGACGACGACGTCGATCACGATGGGGATGTTGATTTGATCAACGTTGGTTTTCCCGGGCAGAAGACGCATTGGCTGGAGAATCCCGGTTCCGCGGGCGGACAATGGACCAGGCATCTTGCCGTCGAGACCACAGGCAATGAAAGCCCCGATTACGTGGATCTCGACAAGGACGGGAAGCGTGAACTTGTTTTCATGCAGGGCGATCGCTGCGCATTGGCCAGTCCCGGCAAGTCGCCCAAGGATCCGTGGACGATTCGAGTTATCGCCGGAGCGAAAGACCCCGGACCGGGTCATGGTCTAGGAATTGGCGACGTGAACAATGACGGCCGTGCTGACGTCTTGATTCCGAACGGGTGGTGGGAACAACCCGCTTCACGCGAGGCACTGCCTTGGCCGTTTCACGCAGCGGAGTTCTTCGGCGGCGCGCAACTGTGCGTCTTCGATTTCGACGGCGACGGGGATCAGGACGTGCTGGGCAGCAGTGCGCACGCCTACGGCATCGGCTGGACCGAACAGACGCCCGAGGGCTGGAAAACCCACATGATCGACGAAACGGATTCACAGACCCATGCCATTCACCTTGCTGATATGAATGGCGACGGGCTGATGGATTTCGTGACCGGCAAACGTTATTGGGCACACAACGGGCATGACATCGGCGAGTTCGAACCGGCGGTTCTCTGCTGGTACGAAATGACGAAGGCAAACCGCCAGATTGCCTGGATCAAGCATGTGATCGACGGCGACAGCGGCGTGGGACTCCACTTCCGCATCCGGGACGTGAACGGCGATGGCCGCCTCGACATCGTCACATCCAACAAAAAGGGCGTATTCTGTTTTGAGCAGTTGCCGAAATAGTCGGCGTCCGTCCTGTGCGGTTATGCGGATGCCGGATGTAGTTTTCTTCCTCCAGACCCCAGACTCCAGACTGTTTCGAGGTCCCCATGAAAGTTGAGATTGTACCGTCCCAGCAATACGTTCTGGTCAAAGTTCACGGATTGCTCGATGAGGCTTGCAAGGCGGAATTCGACGAACAGATCCACCCGCTGATCGATACGGGTACCAAGAAGCTGCTGGTGGATCTTTCGGGATCAGACCGGGTAACCTCGGCCGGCATCGGACACTTGGTGACACTCGTATCACGCGCCAACGCGAAGGGCGGCAGCGTGGTGTTTGTGAACCCGTCCGCCTTCATCAAACTGGTGTTCCACACCACGAAATTGACGAAGTTCTTCGACGTCGAAGAGACGATGGAAGCCGGAATCCAGCGACTGCTCGAAGGATAGTCGTTGTCATTTCTGTGCTGCGGTTTCGCCCTTCAAGATTCGAACCGGACCGAATAAGCCCGACTCCATCAGCGCGGTCTTCTGGTCGAGTTTGCGCACATTGGTGCGAGTCAGCCGTTTGTTCTCGGGCTGGAACTGGTCGCCGATGATCCGGTTCGGCCAGAAGTTGACAACTTCGATCTCCAGCTTGTTTTCGCCCGATTGGACGGCGGAGGTGATGTCCACCTGAAACGGCGGAGCCCACACGATGCCCAGGCTCTTGCCGTTCAAGCGGACCTCCGCCAATTCATGGACGACTCCGAGATCCAATCGCAGGCTCTTCGACGGAGCAGGCGAAATTGCGTCCGCCGGCACGACGAAGGACTTTTCGTACAGGGCGGTGCCTGAATAGTGACGAATGCCGTCTTCGGGACGCTTCGTCCAACTGACCAGTTCATCGAACTGCACGGACGCGGGGCCTCCCCAACGCTCGCTGAACTTGACCTGCCAGGGCCCGGTCAGCGAGACAATCTCGGACAAGTCCGTGCGGTTGGTTGCAGCCTGGGGCGGATGTGCGGCTGCCGGGGCGCGGAAGACGATGAACCAGGAACCGCAGGGGGCGAATTCGAGTGGCACTGTGATGCGGCCGCCTTCCTGATCGTAGGCTGCCGCAAAGTCGTGTTCTCCCGTCACGGGATTCCAGAGTTCGGGAGCAAGATCAGCAACGCGGAAAGTGCATCGCGCCCGATCGGCGTGCTTCGCGAGGTTCGTCACGAAATAGATGTGTGTTTTTCCGTCAACTCGGTGGATGTAATCAATCGACGGTTCGGCCGACTCGGATGCTGATTCAAAGTCCGGCTGAACGCCGTCGGCAATAAGCAAATCGCGGGCTTTCAGACCACCGGCCACGCGTCCGTTGCCGACCTTGTGAAGCGGGACACCTTCGCTTCCGTCGCCCCAAAGGGCCGTTGCCAGAGACTTGACCTCCGCATCGCATGCGGGGTAGTCGGCCAGCGTGGTGGCTGTCTCCGGTCTCGGGCCGACAACGGTGGCCCCTTTTTCGACAAGTTCGCGCACCTTGCGCAGGACTCGCAGCGAGATCGCGCGGCGCTCGGGCAAGACAAGCACGCGGTAACTCATACCATCGGGCAGCACAAGTTGACCGTCGCGGACCGCCATGCGGTTGAGCAGCACTTCTTCCGTCACCACATCGTAGTCGAAACCCGGAAGGACCTTGGCCGGGTCGGTGCGTTTGAGCTGCGCGAAGTTCGGCACATGGTCCCCGTAGTAGTAACAGGCATCCGCGACGAATTGTCCCTGCTGCAGCATCCACTGGCAGCGGTTGATGTAGGCGAGGAACGGGCCTGACTTGGACCACCACGTTGAATTGGGGTTGAAGTGAGTTCCCGCAAAGTACTGGATTCCCGGCATTCCCATTTCTTCGGGCGAACAGACGAATGCATGCCAGACCAGGAGGTTCAGACCCTCGCAGCAGGCGCGGTCGAAGGATGGCTTCAAGTTGTCCCAAAGCGTTTCCTGCCAGTGCGGGCCGATCGTGGTGAAGCCCTCGGCGGCGACGAACCGATGCCCGTACGTGTGAGCCGCCGACGCGGGTTGCTTGACGAAGAACCGATTCATGTCGCCGATACGATGCCGCCACGACTCGGCCCAGAACTCCGACATGGGCATATCGTCCTGTCCCAGGCATTGCTGTGCGTCGATCGGAACCGCATGCGGGCCGCCGGACTCGGGATGGATCTGCAATCCGTGCCGATGGGCATTCTCGACAAATGGCCGGTAATGATGGTCGACGGCCAGGTCGCCAATCGTCCTGCGGTAATCGTTCAGGAACCTGTTGCTCGACTCGCGGCTGTCCACGATCCGCCCCGCCATGACCGGCAGCAGAGGAATAAAGTCATAACCGCGGCGTTTGCGGAATTCTTCGCGAAGCGTCGGCGTCCAGTTGAGTGCTTCGACCTCCCAACTGTCCGTGTGGAGATACTTCAGGGTGCGCCCGGCGCGCGGACCCGCATCGGCGATCAGCGGTTCGACCACGGCGTCCCAGTATCGCTGCAGTGCGCCGGCATCGAGCACATCGAGAGCGTAGCCTTTCCAGCCTTCACTCGATGTGGACACGGTCGAGTGATTGCCGATCGTGCAACCGAACCGCAGCACCGTCCAGTTGCCTTCAGGAACGTCCCAATTCAATGCCCCATCTGCTTGGAGTCTGTCCGACAGATCGATGACGCCGCGTGATCTCGTGTCCTGTTCGCCATCGCGAGGCGTCACGTCAGTGAGCAATGGAGAGGTGTCAGGTGCCGAGAAACTGAGCGCTTTGTACAGAGCTTTCTCGGCCCAGTTGGCAATCGGCCGTCGTGCCGATGGATCAGGCCAAGTGCGTTCCTGGGAGGAGATTGTGACTTCGGCCACCTGCACGTTTCGCGGACGATCGGGATACCGAGGGTCATATGCGGATGGAAAGGTCAGCCGAAATGCGAGTCCGTTGGACGGAGGAAAGTCGACGGTGATCGGTTCTCTTTCAGGAACAGCGAATTTCTTGATCTCGCGGAATTTGCGACCGTCCGACGAGACTCGCAGCACACACTCGCGCGGTCCGTAGCCGGCTCGCCCGCGCAGCGTCAGGCTCGTGGCCTCGATCGATTCGCGGAAGTTGAGCTGCAGCCACTGGGGCCGTTCGGCGGTCGGCCCTTCGCCAGGTTGGGATCCGGACGAAACCCAGAAGGTAGCCTCATCGCCATCCGCTGCATCAATCGCACGATGGTCTGATGCCTCGCTGTTGGCGGTCACACCCAGCCATCGGTCGGATTTTGCTTGTGGATTCAACGGAAAGGCGACTACGAACAGGTCGCGGTAGTAGCCGTCGCGGTGCTCTGGCACCGGCAGTTTCTCGGCGATTGCGCGCGGCCCCGTCCATTGCGTTTCGGCCCAAACGAGTTTCTTGGCTGCGTCATCCGCAGTGACATTCGGCCCGCCGAGGTTCCAGCCGCTCTGGATGTTGAGGCTCATCTCCAGGCCCAGTCGTTCGCCTTCCTGAAGTGCGTGGCGATACAAGTCCCGCCACTGTTCGGTCATGAAGGTCGGGCCATGCGGGACCTGGTCATTCCCATCCTGTTCGGCCCCTCCCGCATCGCAGATCAATGCGCCGCCGAAGCCTTGTGCCTTCATCTGTTCCAGGTCACGGGTAATTGCGGCCTTCGTCACATTTCCGTTCAGCCACCACCAATAGGCGCGCAATCGGGCCTGAACGGGTGGGGTTCCCCAGCCCTGTTCAAGCGATTCGCTGCCGCCGCACGGGCGGGAGTGAAAGGCCGCGACGGACAGCAGCAGCAGGCAAAGTCGAGGAAAACTCATGTCGTGCTACTCTCAGTTCAGGGTTGGATACTTGGGAAAAACGGGCGCTCGAAGTTCACCAAACTCTTGATTGGCTTTGACTTGGCCCCCTGAGTTCCTG
>CAIPEB010000547.1 GCA_903863885.1 uncultured Planctomycetaceae bacterium
AGGGGAATACGGATGCGTTCTTCCTGCGGCAGCCCGGCGAGACGCCGCCCGGCAAGGACGATGAGCGTTTTGCCGCCCAACTCGGCTGGATGACCGACCGGCTGGGGCCTGAGCGCGCGGCCTATCTCGCGCATCTGCCGTTCGCCCATCGGATTTCGCCTGCGTCGGGGCACGATCTGCTGATCGTCCACGCCAACCCGACCGATCTCACCCGGCCGATCATCGCGCAGCTTTTCCGGAATTTGTGCGGAGCGGCAATGGCCCCGCCATCGGCAAGACGCTGGAACTTCACGCCCGCCACCGAGATGGTCGCGAGATCGCCGTGTCGCTGTCGTTATCCTCCGTATCGCTGCATGGCAAATGGCACGCCGTGGGGATCCTCAGCGACATCACTGAACGTAAGCAGAAGGATGACGACCTGCGAGCTGCGATGAAGGTGGCCGATGCTGCTAACGTTGCCAAAGGCGAATTCCTGGCCAATATGAGCCACGAGATCCGCACGCCCATGAACGGCGTAATCGGCATGACGGGCCTGCTGCTTGATACTGAACTGAACGCCAGTCAGCGACGGTATGCCGAGGCGATCCGGAGCAGCGGCGAGTCCCTGCTGGCCCTGGTGAACGACATTCTGGATTTCTCGAAGATCGAGGCCGGCAAACTCGAGTTGGAACTGTTGGATTTCAACTTGCATGACCTGTTGGAGAGCTTCGCCGCACCGCTCGCCATGCGGGCCCGAAGCAAGGGGATCGAGTTCAACTGTGCCCTGGAACCGAATGTGCCATCGCTGGTTCGCGGTGCGCCGGGCCGACTTCGTCAAGTTCTGACCAACTTGGCTGGAAACGCGGTGAAATTCACGGCACAGGGCAGGGTTTCCGTGCGGGTCAGTCTGGTCTCAGAGACCGCCGCCGCCTCTGTGATCCGGTTCTCCGTTCAAGACACAGGAATCGGGATTCCGCGAGAGCAGCAGGAGATGCTGTTTGAGAAATTCAGTCAGGCCGACACTTCAACGACGCGCCGCCACGGCGGTACGGGGTTGGGGCTGGCCATCTCGAAAAGGCTCACCGAATTGATGGCCGGCGAAATCGGCGTGAACAGCCAGGCGGGAGCCGGTTCTGAGTTTTGGTTCACCGTGCCGATGGGCAAAATCGCCCCACCGAAATCCCTTACGCAAGGGTCAGCGAAGCCAGCAGCACCCGCCAGCCCTGCCGGCGTTGCATTCCCTGCCGTGCGCCGACAAGGAGCCCGGATTCTGGTGGCCGAGGACAATGTCGTCAATCAGGAGGTAGCACTCGGCATCCTGCACAAACTCGGGTTGCGAGCCGAAGCGGTAGCAGACGGCGGAGAGGTCATCGAAGTTTTGAGAAACATGCCGTATGAGCTGGTGCTGATGGATGTGCAAATGCCGGAGATGGATGGACTGGAGGCTACCCGCATCATCCGAGACCCGCAATCGCCCGTCCTCGATCATCAGATCCCCATCGTCGCTATGACGGCACATGCCATGCTAGGCGATCGTGAGCATTGTCTGCAGGCGGGCATGAACGATTATCTCGCCAAACCGATAGATCCGCGTGCTTTGATCGAGGCCTTGAACAAGTGGCTGCCACCCGAAGATCCAATGCCTTAGTCCGAGGTAACGGGACCGGAGGTCCCGGGTGATTCGCCGACGCACATACCCAAGTCGTCTCGCCGAACAGTTCCGGCGAGTTACACCAAGATTCTGGCGGACACGCAAACTTCACGATGGCATTGGCCCGGAACGCGGTCGTGACCGTCACTTGAGCCACGATGGACATGCTGCGAGCTTGGTGGGGTCCCACGCGATGCGGGATCTAGTCCTGAGGCTTCCTGCAACACAGGTGCGGCGAACAGCTGGCATCGCCCAGCGTCTTGAGCAGCCGCCTGATCGCATCGAGTTGCAGCAGAATACCGGGCTGCAGTTCCACGGCAGCCACGAGGCCGGCGTGGCTGGCCAGTCCCTCGGGACCCGCCAGCCGCTGGAGTCCGGCCCGGTACGGAGTCTCTTTGTTCACCTCGCGAGGGCGCTCTTTGCCATGTCCGGTCGGACACACGCCGAGGTAATAGACATTCGAACGGGTGTTCACTTCACCCCGGACTTTGCGGCCGGCCGGCGTTCCCGGCAGGGCGATGGGGCACTGGGATGCCATGGTCGATCGTCCGATCCCCTCAATTCCGTACAGCAAGAGGCGTGGGGGCAATCGCAGCTTGCCGGTTTGGATGCGCGCATCAAGTCCCATGGGGTGGTTCCTTTCTTGGAAACATTGAGTGCGAAAAAGAAACCGCCGTGACAAGCGGACCGGAGCAGCAATTCCTTAACGCATCCATGCCTGCCCGCAGATGCACGCTCGTTCACGCGCGGCGTGGTTCACAAGAGGTCGAAGATGCGGAGGTCTTCGTAGCCGGTCGGCCAGATCGGCGTTTCGCCCGCCAGATAGAACTCGTGGCTACCCACGATCTGTCCGTTGCGGTCGCAGAACAGAACCAGCATCCGCATCTTTGCCGATGAGTTGTGCCAAGTCGTCGTAACCCTCGAGCTTGCATCGCAAGCGACCTGCGGCCCCGCCCGAAGAAACATCGTTGGTGAACTGAAATCGGTCCGACCGAGCCGTTGAGGGAACGCACAGTGGCCCCCAGTCACGATCTGCCGCCGCAAGAGACCGGACTTGACCGTCGATCACGACGTTTTTGGATGATCACTCCGGCCCCAACAGCCGAAGCGGGAATGCATAACCTGCAGACCAACAGGTTCAGGAAGAACCGCGCTCCCCGCCGCAATTCACCTGCATATCGACCTTCGAAGTTGAAACGTAATCAGGGCTTCAGAGTGGCTTTCGGCGGTTTATTCCAGCGCGAACAGGAGTGCGGAAGATTGTCGTAATTCTTACGACATGACAGCCCGAACGACGGTCCGCTACGATCGCCGAAATCCGGCTCACAGACGATGCGGATGCGAAACTCCGGCATGAAGGATGATCATTATGCGCAACGCACTGACTCTGCTCCTTGTCGCAGTCTTCCACCTCACCGCCTGCTTCGCGTCGACGGCCCAGGCATTGGAGTACCCCTATGCCCCGTACAACGCGGGGAAGATGGACCCGCAATTGACTGGCTGGCCGTTGACTGATGCCGAGAAGGCCTGGGTGGCAAAGAGTGAATACACCCGCAAACCGGGGCACGAAGTCCAGAGACATCTGCCCGAAATGTGGTGCGTCACCCCGACGGCAGCCCATTGGGGCAAGAACAACGAGGAAAACACCTGGATAGCGCATCACGCCACATGCATCGAGAAGGTGCGCGCGATGAAGGACGGCATTGATATCGCACTTCTCGGCGACAGCATCACGCAAGGGTGGGGCGGCGGTTGGGACGGCGCGCCGTTTAACTCCGCCTGGCAAGAGAATTTTGGCAGGCTGAAGACCGTAAACCTCGGTATTGGTGGTGACCGCACGGAGAATATCCTCTGGCGGCTGGACCATGGCGCGCTGGATGGCGTTTCTCCCGAATTTATCGTGCTGAAGATCGGCGTGAACAACGCCCCGCTCGTCTTCGCCAACGGCGTGCCCGCCGCCAGCGCCGCGCACGGGATCAAACTCTGCGTCGAGAACCTGCGGATGCGCTGCCCGAATTCGCAGATCATCCTGGTGAAAATTCTCCCAGCGTTCGATCCTGCCAAGGAAGTCGGCGCGAAGGTGCGCGAGATCAACGCCGCGCTCGACGCTCTGAAACTCGACCTCATCCCTCAAGTCCAGATCCTCGATCTTTGGCGAGATTTCACCAACGCCGATGGCACGCTGAAGACCGCGCTGTATTCCGACGGCCATCTGCATCTTGGCCCAGCGGGTTACGAAGTCTTAGCCAATAGATTGAAGCCGCTGGTTCACGAGCGGGTCGCTGGAACTTGACCGCTTGCCTGCCTGTCGCCCAAGAGCACTTCTTCCTTCCCGAGTACTTATCGCACCCCATGCGCTGAATCTCCAAACCGGCGGACAGATCGCAGGCAGGCTTAACGCTCTCCAGACGCCGCCTCACACGGCCACGTGGGCGACGACGCACGACCGCGGTGCGATCGCTGCTGTGCGACTCGAGACGTTGGCACGCACGCCCGACCGTTGCGACCGCCGCGACGCTTGAGTCTTCACTGGCGGAGTCCATCATTTCGGACACCGGATCTTCATCAATATGCACCAACTTGCACGCAAAACCGCCAGCAAGGCGGTCACGCAGCACGATCTCCACGAAGGCCCGTCCCGCTCTGACTTCACGTCCTGCCATACTGCTACTCGACTTGCTCGGTTCCTATTGCGTATGCACCGGAAATCTGTCCCAATCACCTCGTTGCAGCTGCAACCAGGCGAGGTCGGCCAGGGTTGCTTCGTCACAATCGCGACTGGATGTTCTCCCGTCTCGTGAACTCAGCACCATGAATGAAGTCGAAGAAGCAATCGCTCTGTTGGCGAATTCACAATCCGGCAAACGCACTTCTGGGGCAAAACGCTTACGCAAGCTCGGCGATCCTTTTGCAGGACCAGCACTGCTCGCGGCACTCCGCAAGGAAATGCATGACCCTCGAACGTGGGAACCGAAGTACCACATGATTCTTGCCTTGGCATTTGTCGGGCATTCTGAGGCGATTCCCTACCTCTGGGAGCTCACGGCGATTCCGACGCCCCACACGACCATTTACTCAGGCCTTGGAGACGCAATCGTTCGCCTTCACCACCGATCTACGTCGGATTTGTCGGCCGTCCTGGAAATCATGCAGACGCGTAACTTTCCGTTGATTAATGGTGCATTTCGAGCGATGGCGATGCTGCGTTTGATCCCTGCAGAGCACGAAATATCCGCAATCATCGACATGGCACGTAATCCGATTGCCGAACAAGAGCTTGGTGGGACGCCGAAGCTCAAACCGGGATTGCGCAAGTGGGTCGCCGTTGCCGCGGCGGGATGGCCGCACAACGACCGGGTGCTCGGTTTTCTGCACGAGTGCGAGCAATACGTGAATCGAGACCTAGACATAGCCGCTCGAGATGCCCTCGCCGGAAAGTATGGGAAATGGCAGCCGTACTAATCGTTCGGTGCCCGAATGATGGAGTCATCGGTTCTTGATGCTGGCTGACCGACATTTCCTTACGGCGTCCCCAGAATCTCACTCAGGTTCCACACGGCCGCATCGGGAGCGACCCGCGGTTGCGTCCACCACGCCGACACGCCGCGCCGGAACTTGTACGAAGCGCCGCGCACAAACCCGTCGTGCCGGGCGATTCGGTCGGCGTCCGAAGTCATCGTGATTATCTCGGTGTCGAGTGCGTATCCAACTTTCCCCGGCCCCGCCGTCATCTGAGCGTGAATCGCCACACCGGCCTCCGGCAGGCCGTCTGTGTCCAGCGATCTGGTCCG
>CAIPEB010000548.1 GCA_903863885.1 uncultured Planctomycetaceae bacterium
GCCACGGCGAACGCGCCGACGAAGGCCAGGATGCTGATCAGCAACACCAGGCCGTCGGCCTTAACGTGCAGTAAATATCCCGTGGCCGTCAGCGAGATAACCTGCACGAGTGTGCCGATAATCAACAGCGGCCGCCGCCCGGCCCGATCCACAAAACCGATCGCAACGAACGTGAACGCCAGATTCACCAGCCCCACCACCACGGTCTGCATGAAGGCCGAATCCGTCCCGGCACCGGCCGATTTGAAGATCTCCGGAGCGTAGTACATGATCGCATTGATGCCGCTGAACTGGCCGAAAACGGCGAGCATGATCCCGATCAGCAGGGCGCGGGAGTACCCCGACGTCAGAAGTTCCGACCAGCGTCCTTCCTCCTGCCGCAGCGTTTCCTCGATCTGCCTCACCTCGCGGTCGGCATTCTCGCTCCCGCCCACGCGAGCGAGCACCGCCCGAGCTTCCGCAGTGCGGCCCACCTTCATCAGCCACCGGGGACTCTCGGGAACGAGCATCATCATGATTACGAACAGCAGCGACGGGATCGTGAGCGAAGCGAACATCCATCGCCAGCCGGTTGAGACGTTCCATGCTTCGTCGCCCAATCGCTGGATCTCGAGGTTTACAAAGAACACCACGAGAATTCCCACGACGATAGCCAGTTGGTAAAGCGCGACCAGCGTACCCCGCACGCGCTCCGGCGAAATTTCGGCGATGTACAGAGGCGACAACATCGAGGCTGCACCGATCGAGATACCGCCGGCAAATCGGGCCCAGGCAAACTGGCTCAAGGTATGCGGCATCGCGGAAGCCAGCGAAGAAATCGCGAACAGTACACCGCACAGCACGAGGCTCGGCTTGCGGCCGAGGTAGTCGCCCAGAGGACCGCCCAGCACGGCCCCCACCATGCAGCCAACCAGTAAGCTGGAGGCAGCCCAACCCGTGAGATCGGCGCTCAGTTGAAAGTGCTTCTGCAGAAAGCCGATCGCGCCGGATACTACGGCCGTGTCGTACCCGAAGAGAAAACCGCCCAGTGCCGCGGTCAGCGACAACATCAGCAGGTAGGATCGACTCCCTTCCGACTTTGCACTCGTCATGAATTAGTCCCCTAAGTGGATTCCCCGTTTCGGCCCGAGGATTCTACCTTCAAGCCGCCCGAATTGCACGCTGAGCCCGCGCGTTTCTCCTCGCGATTTGGTCCGCGCCGTTCGACTGCTCCCGGTTGACGGCCTTCCCCGACCGCTGCAAGACTAATTGGGGCTCGAATCCACTTCGTCTTTCACCCTTCCGAGAACCTTAACATGGCAGGCGTCGTCAGGTTCACCGTCTCCCTGGAAGAAGACCTGCTTCAGCGCTTCGACGCATATTGCGAGCAGGAGCACCTTGCGACGCGCAGCGAGGCCGTCCGGCAACTGATTCACGATCGACTCATCACGCACGCGTGGCAGTCGGGAAGCCAGCAGGTCGCAGGCACGCTCACCTTGCTGTATGACCACCATCGCTCCGACCTCGGCAAACGGCTCGCTCAGCTGCAGCACGACCATGCCGACATGATCGTCTCCACAACCCACGTACATCTGGACCATGCCGTCTGCCTGGAAGTCATTATCCTTCGCGGCCCCGCTCGCCAATTACAGAACATCGCCGCCCAGCTCAAAGGACTGAAGGGCATCTTCAAGGGTGAACTCGTCGTCGCCAGCGCTGACGGTGATCATCACGAGCACGGCAAGGGGCATCGGCATCGGTAGCCGGCGAGTGAATTGACCCGTGTTTCGGCCGTGCGACTCCGCGGCATCTTCCCGGCGTCCTACCGCCGCACCTCAACCACCATCCACGTCGTGGCCGGGTTGCCGAGAGTGATGGTCCAGCCTTCGGGACTTTCGGCGGCGGCAACCGGCGAACCGAGCGGCGAGCCGGATCCGTCGAGTGGTTGAGCGGTGATCGCTGCCGCTTTTTCGAGGTTCTTCAGCAGCACATCGCCCTGCACGGCGTCGATGCGGGTGGGCGCGGTGCCCCATTTCTCGAGGCTCTTGCGATTGGCGGTCCAAACCATGTTCGAATTCTCGACGCGCGAGGTGCAGGTCAGCAGCAGTTTACCGCTGCGCGCGATCGGGTTCTCGTCGAGCGAACTGAGAGTGACTGCACAGAATCCGGTCTCGGTGGACGCTTTCATCTGGCCGGTCTCCTTGCCGCCGGAACCGATGTAGCCGACCAGTGCCTGAGAACGCGGCGTATTGACTGCCACCAACCCGGAACCGCGCTGCGCGTGGAACCAGCTCAACTCGCCCGTGTCCGACACGATGGGATCGGCCGCGTCCTCCTTCAATGCCGCCGTCGGTTGTCCGTCGAGCGAAGTCCAGCGAACGCCCGAGCGAAGCGGGATGACCGTGGAAAAACCGGGAGTGAAGAAGGGCCTCTCGCTGTACGGAAGCCGCAGGCTGTCCACAACCTGCTCGCGGCTGTAGCTGCGCGTGATCGTCTTCTCGGCGGGCCGAACGTCAGGACGAAGGAACATCATCGCGCCCGCTGCCAGTTGCGTCATCTTGACCGGATCGGGAAAGAGATCGAAATGCCCGATCGCCGAGTCGCCCGCGGCCGCCACGTCGCGATGGGCGAGCGTATACCAGTAGATTCCATCCCAATCCTGCAGGGCAGCGTAGGCAGCCAGAATCGGAATTCCTTCGCACGCATATTCATTCGGGAACGGATGCCCCACCTCGGAAACCGTGTATGGCCTGCCTGAAGCCGCGGTCCTCGACAACTGCACGACCGTGGAGTTCAACGGGTCGTCCACCATCGGCGTGTTCGTAATCTCGAAGCCTGTCCTGGCGCCGCGTTCGCCCGTCAAGTAGCGGGGATGCTGCCAGTAGACGTGGCCGTCCTGGATGTCGAGCACCGAGGTTGCCGAGAGCAGCGGGTAGCCGCTCCGCCCGTGATTGTGGTCGCTGGTGCCCACGATCGGGGCCTGAACGGCAAGCTCCTCTTTCAGGAACTTCCGCATGCCGTCGAAGTACTGTGCCTCGATCTCCATGTAAAAGGAAGCTTCCGTGCGAAACCGCTGCTCGGACGCCTTGTTGAATTGATCGGGGACCAGACGCGGAATCAGATCCTGCGGGCCCACGGCGGCTTCTTTTCGAAACGAATCCAGCGTGGCGCGATCGCATCGATTCCCGAGCCACTCGTTGAAACGTGCCGTAAGGTCCTTTTCGTAGCTGGCCGTAATGTCCGTCCAGGTGCCCGGGTTCTTCGTGGTGTTCTTGCCGAGCAGCCGTCCTGAAAACCATGCTTCAACCAGGGAATTCTCGTTGACGATTTCGACCGTCACGACCGCAGGTTCACTCCGGTATTCGCAATCCGTGTACGCGTTGCGGTGCTTCAGCAGTCGGCTCGCGTAATCCTTCTGCAACTCGAGCAGCCGAGGATCGAAGTAGGTGAGGGCCTTTGCGAATCCCAGAAGTCGGTTGTCCTTGACGCCGTCTCCGTCGCGATAGGTGCGTCCGACGTTGAGGTTGATATTGCTGTAAATCCCGACTTTCTTCAACTCGGACACGAAGAAGTCAAACCGGTCGAGCTGAACCGGATCGAACGAGAGGCTGTCTTCTCGACCTGCCGCAAGCAGCCCGTCCGGTGCGAAGCGATCAAGAAAGTGAAAGCGGACGCAATTGATACCGACTTGAGCGAATCGGCGTGCGATCTGCACCGCGTGTTCTTTCGCCGGGACGGTCGCGGCGGCTGTCGCGTTCACGCCCCAGATGCGAAAACGGCGTCCGTCCGGATAAGCCAGATGGCCCTCCTGCACACGAATCGGACCGTTCTTCGCTGCCGGTGCATCAAGCAGGAAAGAGACATCCGCAGGAGAGTGGACTTCTCGACTCCAGTCCACTGTGAACGGCGTCCAGTTCTCGCCGCCCGATCCGGTCAGACCGAAGAGCAATGAAGCCGCGACCGCAGTCAAAGCCAGCCTTGTCACTTGATTCCCCTCCCGAATCGAATGCGAAACCTTTATTCGAATGCGAAATTCGCGCATTTTCCTCTTTGATGCCCGCGACGATCCTGAGTGCGTAGCGGACCTTAGCTGCTTTGAATATATATGGACAACGGTTGTCGCCGAAACCACCAACCTCCCGAGGAACCACGCAATGCGTCCCGTTCTCGCGATCGCCATCCTGTCCGGTTTCCTCGTCACATCCGCCCGATCCGAGGACGGATTCCGAGCCGGCGCGGCGAAACGGATTATTACGCCCGATCCCCTGCTGCCCGTTTCGGGCGGTTTTGGCCCCACCAGGCCCGTAACGCAGAAGCAGAGCGAGTTAACGACACGCGCCATCGTGCTGCAGCGGGGCGATACGCGAGTAGCGCTGGTGGCCGTCGACCTGCTGGGGTTTCCCGCAGTGCTCGGGAACCGTGTGCGGGAACGGGTGCATGGAATCCCGGCTGAAAACATCGTGATCTCGGCGACCCACAACCACAGCGGTCCGGACTGCTATGCCTTCCCGGACGGCCAGGGCGGGCATACGGGCGACCTGAAATACCTTGAAGACGTCTGCGTCAACACCGCCGAGGCGATCCAGTCGGCCTTGGATTCTCTCGCGCCGGCCAAACTCCGCGTCGCGACCGCGGAAGCCAAAGGCAAGATCGCCTACAACTATTACGCACCCGACCTGTACGACCGTCGCATGAACGTCGTCCAACTGGCAACACCTGATGACAAGCCGATCGCCACGCTCGTCAACTATGCGGTCCATCCGGAGATTATCGGTCCGGACGAGGGCATCCTGAGCCCGGACCTGGTAGGCCCTCTGTGCGAGCGACTTGAGACGCAGGCAGGCGGAATGGCGATCTTCGTCAACAGCGCGCAAGGTGGAATGGTCACAGCCGACAACCGGAATCTGGATCGGCCTTCCGACGCGCAGCGCGGGTACTGGCACGACGAACGCACCTGGGAAGAGTGTCTCCGCATCGGCCACACCATGGCGGACGAGGCGCAGCGGATCGTCAAGGATGCCGCGTGGCAGGCTTCGCCCCAGCTGTACTGCACTGCGGTGGATGTCACATTTCCTGTCGAATCCGACGCGCTGTGGCAGGTCGTGCTTCATTCACCGCTTGGGTATCCGAAGGCCGGTGACCACAAGGTCACGTCCCGGGTCAACCTCGTGAATCTCGGCACCGCCCAGATACTCACGATCCCCGGCGAAGCCCTGCCGAACATCGGCTTCTATCTCAAACGCAAAATGCAGGGGAAGCAGAACCTGTTGTTCGGCCTGACAAACGATGCGTTCGGGTACATCCTCACGCGAGTTGATTTCCACAGCTTTCCGCGATACGACTACGTCAGCCGCGTTTCACTCGGTGAAGAAACCGGCGAAATCTACATCAAGCATGCGCTGGACCTGATATCCCGCTGCCCTGTTCCGGACAGCCAGTGAGCAAAAGGAGACAACGTTGAGAGCCAATTACGCACTATTTTGCGGCTGCGTCGCCGCCGTGCTCTTGTCGCAAACGCACGTTCGTGCCGAGGACAAAGCCGAAGGCAAACGCTACCTGATCATTCACGCGGATGACGCGGGAATGTGCCACTCGGCCAACCGCGCCACGATCGAGTGCCTTGAAAAAGGCATCGTCTCTTCCTGCAGCGTGATGATGCCCTGCTCGTGGGCAGGCGAATTTGCCGAATACGCCCGCAAGCACCCGCAATACGACTACGGCGTGCATCTGACCTTGAATTCGGAATGGGGCTCGTACCGATGGGGTCCCGTCGCCGGACGAGACCGCGTGCCCAGCCTCGTAGACGAAGAAGGCTGCCTGTGGCATCGCGTCGAGGACGTCGCAAAACACGCAAAACGCGACGAGGTCGAGATCGAACTGCGGGCTCAGATCGAACGAGCCCGGAAATTCGAGATCCCGTTCAGCCACATCGATACGCACATGGGCGCGCTGGTCAGCCGCCCGGACCTCGTCGAACTCTACGTGAAACTCGGCATCGAATACAACGTTCCCATGCTGTTCATCAGATCCTTCGGCGAAAAGGGCGAACAGGAATACCCGGCCGTCCGCGAAATCGGCCCCAGTCTGCTGAAGGCGCTCGACGAAAAGAAACTGCCCGTCCTCGATACGCTCGCCCAGTTCTACGGCGGCAAGACTCACGAAGAACGGCTCGCCTCGTATCGCAAGACGATCCAGGAACTCAAGCCCGGCGTAAGCCAGCTCATCATCCATTGCGGAGTGTACGACGACGAACTGCGAGCCGTTACCGGCAGCGCAGCCAACCGCGACGGCGATCGCCGCATCTTCTCCGACCCCGAAATGGCCAAGTTCATCCAGGACCAGCACGTCCAGTTGCTGGGGTGGAAGGACTTTCGACGCATGATCAGCGAGGGCACCGCCAAGTAGTGGGCGGTCGGGGAAAGATGCCGGATGCGGGATGCGGGTTAGGCAGAGCGAAGAAATAACCTATACAATTCCGCGGATGTTTGTGAGCAAGCGGTACGTTACAGAAACCGAACGGTGTGCCACTGGCTTTGCCAGTGCTGCAGGACAGCACTCAGGACCAAACCTCCTGAATTGGAAATGCGACAATTCAAGTTAGTGTCCGATGAACTCCCCTGAACACTGGCAGAGCCAGTGGCACACCAGCGAATTGGTCAACTTATTTGTTCGCTCTGCCTTAGTCGGTGGCCGGTAATGGCGGTAATCACATTCGTTTAGGGTGGCACGGGTGGGCATTCGTCTTCCTCCGGACTCCAGACTCCAGACCCCAGACTTTTCAAAGGATACGGCCATGCGTCGCGCGTCTGCTCTGTCGCTGGTATGCTGGGCGCTCTCATGCTGGTCCGCCGTGCGCGGCGAAGAGCTTGTCGCCGTCCATCCCAAGGACACGGGCGAAGCGCTGGTCAATCCGGGCATGGGATGGACCGTGCACTTCTATTCGAACATGATCGAGAACTACGGTTCCAAGCTGAAACCGTCGGACACATTGGATGACTGGCCGGGAGTTTCGACCATATATCTGCGAGTGCCATGGTCATTCCTGGAACCCGAGGAGGGCCGCTTCAACTGGTCGCTGTTTGATACGCCCGCACAGCGTTGGATTGCCAAAGGAAAACAGATCGCAATCCGGGTCAGCTGTTGCGAAAGCTGGCTGCGGTACGCAACGCCCAAGTGGGTCCAGGACGCGGGCGCCAAGGGAGTCGACTTTGAGTTCGGGAAAGGGCCTTCCGCGAACGGCCCGCTGTGGGACCCCGATTACCTGGATCCGGTGTTCCTCGCCAAGCTCGAACAATTCCTGACCGCGATGGCCGCACGCTACGACGGAGACCCCAATGTCGCCTTCATCGATATCGGATCGTTCGGGATGTGGGGCGAAGGACACACGGGGTTCAGCAGTCGATTGAATGAGGAACAAACTCTCGCGGTGGTCAAGCGACACGTCGACCTGCACGTAAAACACTTTCCCCGCACGCTGCTGTGCATCAGCGACGACGTGGCGGGCAGTTCCAAGCCGGGAACGCATTTTCCCGAAATGGACTATGCACTGTCCCGCGGCGTGACATTGCGAGACGACAGTATCATGGTGCAACCGCCGCCCCGTTCCTGGTATCACGCCGAAATGGCGCAGGCGTTCTGGCCGCGTCTGCCGGTCATCCTCGAACACGAGCATTTCGGCCCTTCCAAGCAGCGAAACGCGTGGAGCGGCGAACTGCTGTTGAAGTCTGTCGAGGACTATCACGCGAGCTACATGTCGATTCACTGGTGGCCGCGCGAGATGCTGAATGAGAATCGCGAGGCCGTGGCGCGAGTCAACCTCAGGCTGGGCTACCGCCTGAACCTGCAGTCGGCATCGTGGCCGCGATCGGCCGCAGTGGGACAGGCGTTTGCCGTCAGCACCGAATGGCTCAACACGGGTGTTGCTCCGTGCTACGGCGGCGGATTTCCGGCTTTTACGCTGAAGGATGACGAGAACGGCATCGTCTCCGTGACGGTGGACGAGCAGTTCAACGTTCGCGATCTCCCTCCGGCCGACTCACGGAGTTCGCCGGTGAAGCACGCGTCCTCGGTCACCGTGGCCCGACTTCTGTCCGACCCCCGCGGCGATCACGCACCACCGGCGCAACCCGGCACCTACAGCCTGTACGTCTCGATCGGACGCCGCGACGGCACTCCGCAAATCGCGCTGCCGCTGGAGGGCAACGACGGTCAGCGGCGATACAAAATCGGCCAGATCGAACTCATCGCTCGACCCGGCCAATAGTCTTCGCACAGAAAAAAAACTGGTCATCCGGCTGCAGGCCGGATTGCCGTTCCGGCCTGGTTTCATTCGGCCGGACTAACACCCCGGCCTGCGAACCGTCTCACGTGATCTTTGCGAGCTTCCGTCTTTTGACTCGCAGACGAGATGCATCGGCAAATCACGGCGCAAGTTCCGTGATCTTGACGTTGCGGAACAGGAACTGGCCGCCGCCGGGAACCTCGGCCTGCAATGCAATGAACCCCTTGCCGGCCTCCAGGCCTTCGACCTTCCAAGCGGGTTTGCCGTTGACCTTCAGCGACGCGGTTCCTCCGCGAATTGTCAACTCGAACTTGTTCCATTCATGCGCATCGACCTTGACCGGGTTCTTGCCCTTATCCGAGCCTACCAGATCGCCTTCCATGCCCTTTCGCAGATTGACCTGATACTGCTTCGGCCACGGCGCTCCGGCGGGCTTTTCCTTGTAAAGGAAGTAAATCCCGGAATCCCAGTTGTCGGCGTGCAGCGTCTTCCATTCGCACTCGAGCACATAATCGCTGTACTGCTTCTTGGTTTGCACCAATCCGTTCCCGGCCTTGATGAGTATCGATCCGTCCTGCACGACCGCTTCGCAGCCAATCACGTCAAATTGGTCGAGCGACTTTCCGTCGAACAGCACGGTCGGCTCGGCGGACTGCCCGATCGAGGCCAGTCCCATCACGGCAGCACACAGGGCAGGGGCCCATGAAATCGCTCTCACAGCAGGTCTCCTTCACGTGTCTTTAAACAGATATCAACGCGCGCCGGATCGTGCGGACTTGTCGGTGGCCGAACGCTGTCCGCCGCGGCGCGGAACGGAGGGACATTGTAATTCGACGCCGAGCGAAAGACGACCATGGAGTCCGCACAATCGCCCCCGCAGCAGTCGAAGCACAAGAGCGGCCTGTACGGCGGATCATTCCTCAGACGCCTGCTCGAGTCGTATTTCCCACCCGCCCCCGAGCGCGCGATAGAGCCCGATCAGACTGTTGGCGTGATTGCCCTCGGCCTGTGCCAGCTGATCCTGGATCGTGAGCAGCAGCTGCTCCACGGTGAAGACGCGGTTGAAGTCGATACGGCCCGCGCGGTATTTGGCCTGCGTCACTCGGACCGCTTCCTCAGCCTCGCGAACGCTTTCGCTGATCAACTTGATCTGGTCGTGGTAGTTCAAGAAAGCGACCATGGCATTTTCCGCTTCTTCATTCGCACGCAGAACGGTCTGCTGGTAGATCGCAACCTGCTCCTGGAACCGATCGTCCTGAAGACGCACGGCGTGCAGCAGCCTGCCGTAATTCAGGAAATTCCAGCGGAAACTCGGACCAACCGTGCCGGTCCACGCTCCGCCGTCGAACAGGTCTGCCGGCTGCGCGGCTTCAAACCCCATCGTGCCGTTGAAGGCGATTCGCGGATACAGGCTGGACTCGGCGACGCCGATTTCGGCACACGCGGCTGCCGCCAATCGCTCGGCTCGCCGCACGTCCGGCCTGCGCCGCAGCAATTCCGCGGGCACTCCGACCGCCACGCTCTGCGGCGCGGCAGGCACAGGCTTGGTACCTTCGAGCAAATAATCGAGGTCGTGGGGCGGCATTCCCAACAGCACACACAGCCGGTTCTGCGTCTGACGACGCGAAATGACGAGCGCCTCGATGGCCGCAAGAGTCCGCGCGAGATTCGATTTCGCCTGCGGAGCGTCGATTTCGCTGTCGATCGCCGCAACCGCGCGCCGCGCTTCCGCAATGCGGGTACTCTCCCGCTGCATGTCGGCGTTGCCCTGCGCGAACGCTATTCGCTGATCGTACGTGCGGACATCCACGTAGGCCGTGGCGACTTCCGCGATCAGCAGCACCAGTGCATCGTCGAAGTTCTCGACGGCTCCGTCGAGCCTCGCGTCGGCCGCCTCAATCAACCGGCGGTAACGGCCCCAGAAATCCACCTCCCACGCCAGTGCTGCACCGAACCTCCAGTTGCCGAATTCGCGCAGCCCCACATTCCCCGAATCGATCTGGCTGCTGGAGCGGCGGAAGGACGCGGTCTTGGTGCTCCGCTGAGTCTGCGCATAGTCACCGAACAATTCCTGCGTCTGCGGAAAGAAATTGCCCACCGCGATCGCGCGAAGTTCCTGCGACTGGGCAACGCGAATCCCCGCCTCGCGCAAGGTGATGTTCTGCTTGTACGCGATCTCGATCAGACGATCCAGCACGGGGTCGTCAAACACCGACCACCACTGCCGATAATTCGGCAGCGTCTGCTCCAGTCGCGAATCGGTCGAATCAATCCACTCGTCCGCGACGAGCGCAGCCGGTTTGCGGTAGTCCGGCCCGACTTGAAACCCGTTATGGATGTACTCGCCGAGACTCGTGCAACCGGCAAAGCTGCCCACGGCGAGCAGGCAGACAAGACTCAGACAGGGCGGCAGGACCGCCAGCCAAAGCGGTGTTGCCGCGCCGGATGAATTACCAGCACCGCAGGAACTACCCGCTCCTGTTGGTCGTTGGACTGTGCGCGCAGAACGAACCTTCTGACGGTTCGTGCCAAAGAGCCGGCCGATCGGGTTCGACGTCACTTGGATTTCCTGCACACATCAACCTCGCCACCGACGAAACGCGAGGCATATTCCCTATTATCGGCGTGCGTGGAATCCCCGTAACAAT
This sequence comes from uncultured Planctomycetaceae bacterium, assembly GCA_903863885.1. Classification (GTDB taxonomy): domain Bacteria; phylum Planctomycetota; class Planctomycetia; order Pirellulales; family Pirellulaceae; genus CAIPEB01. Next base: position 10,909 of record CAIPEB010000548.1, read on the forward strand.
CCGCAAAGTCCAGCCGTACAGTTCTACGCAGACAGCCTATCTTACGCACAAGGCAAGGTCGGCCGGTCCGGAGCCTTAAGGCAACCGCAAAGAGAAAAGCCCGAATCCAACATCGCCGCACCATCCGGCGACGCGACACCCTTTACGGTCGTCTCGGCGGCGGCCTCGTTTTTCGCGCCAACGACGGCGCCGATCAATTCGGCGGTTGCGACGAGAAACGCAGGCCAGTCGGCTCTAGTCACGCGATTTCTCGGCGATGCGTTTGGCGTACTCGACGTCGGCTTCGCTCAGTTTATCGAGCGGCACGGTGACGCGCGTGCCATCTTCTTTTTCGAGGACGACCTTGTCGCCGTCGAGATCGATGAACCGGGCTACAGTCCGGTAGCTCCCGGATTTTGCCGTCCACGAACGCAACGGATTTGCGTCGCCATCGCGTTTCGGTGCGTCAGGTTTCGGCGCGTCAGTCTTTGGGTCTCCGCCATCCCGGCGGCGGCCGCCTTTCTCGTCTTTCCTGACATCGAGAGAAACCGTTCGCAGGACGAGCCGATCGTCGGTGGGGGGAATCGTCACCAGCAGGTTCAATTCGGGCGTCAAATGGAACCGTTCGTCGAGGGACAGGGTTCCTTTCACAGGGCGTTCGGGGGCTTTGAATTCGGCAAGCGGAGGCAAGCTCTGAACGACGCGAGCGTCCTTGACATCGCGGATCTGAAGTCCCTCATCTGTAATGGACACGAAGTGCTCGCGATCCAGCGATGGAAGGCAGATGTAATCCCCGCGTTTGCGCTGCAGGTCGATGCTGAAGTAGCCCGTCGCCGTGCAAACGCCGGCGTTGTCGGCAGTGGGGATGACATAGCCGGCTGTATTGTGCTGGTAGATTGCTAAGGGAGTCCGTCCCGGCATGAGCACCTCGATACCCTGCGGCGAAGTGTTCGCGCTCCAAACACCGAAGGTCTTGCCGTCGGCAGCGGCACGCAGCATCATCTGTTCCTCGTTGGTGCGGAAATGCGGCAGTCCCGGAAGGTTGCTCCTTTCCTGCGGACTCAGCAGCTGCGCCCGGAAACCGGGGACCGCGACGAGGCTGTAGAAAGCCGGTGCGCCTCTCACGGCACTGCCCGACCACCAGACCAGCATCGGGCCACTCGAAGCATTGCCCATGCAGATGGCCCGAACCGTTCCGTTCACCGGCATTCGTCCGCCCCGTTCCTTGCTCATCTTGCTCAGCGACCACATCTGGTACATGCCGTCAAACGGAGTGACAACCACGACTTTGTCGCGGCTGGCGGCGATCAACGCATCCTCACCGGCTTCGATCGTCAAGGCGGATTTGCGCGTGGACAAATCAAACACCGATGCTTCGGACTTCGATCCGAAATGCATGATCAGGTATCGTCCTGCTCCGCCGGGCACAACCCGGGTGATCGGCGCGGGAAACTCGACAGCTTCCCCATCCGACGTACGAGGAGCCCCTGGCAGGCCTGGAACCCCGAAGGGGGACGCAGGATCTGACCGGTCGCTTCCGACGGAGGTCAATTCGACAGGACGCGTGCAGATTTCGCTTCCGTCGGCAAACTTAAGCCGCACCTGAAAGAGAATGATCGATCCGGGAGTGTCACGATGGACGGTCACAATCCCCGAGGCCTTGTCCACCCGTCGGTTCAGGACGTGCGTTTGCACGTTCGGCCGCATAGGGCTCCAGCCTCCGGGAACCTTCTCGCTGCCCGTTTCGCCCGTCTTGGGCTTGGGGGAAGTAAGGACGGCCGCTTCCCAGATGTTCCTTTTCGGATCGACAAGTCCGACGTTTACGTTGAACGAGCTATTGTCCCGGGAACCTGCCGTCGGTGACGTATTCACGGTGGTGACGCGTCCGCGGAGCACGGCGGCCAGCAGCGACTTGGGAAGTGCAAACCCGATATCCGCACCGGTGATCTTCGCCACGGCGATGCCGACGAGCGATCCTTTTTCGTCCACGATCGGCCCGCCCGAGTTTCCCGGGTTCACCCCGCCATCCACCTGCAAGATCGATATTTCGTCGTCGTCGTCCAACCGGATACTGGAAATGGCGGCCTTCGAGATCGTGATCGCCGGGTTCCGACGGCCCGATGACAGAATCTCACCGAATGGAAACCCGAAAACGAAGACAGGCAAGGTCTCGACGAGTTCCACGTTGGTAGTCATATCCAACGGTTCGGGAAGCCCCGACGCATGCACGCTGAGAATGGCCAAATCAAGTGTTTCGTCGGCCGCAAGCAACACGGCGGGATGCGAAACTTCGTCGTGCGTGCCGCTGTGGAATACACATCTGATTTCAATCGCCTGCTTTCCTTCCGGCCTCGCCACATGGGCGTTAGTGACAACAATCGCCTCTGTGCCGGCACGCTCTATGAGGAAGCCGGAACCGCTGCCGTTTACGGCGGACGTCTTGACCTTGAGGAAGACGGTAGCGGCCTTCACGCGGGCAAGTGACTCAGCCGGAATGGATTGGGCGCGAGCAGAGGCCCCGCTTTCCCACAAACCTGCCGCAAGCAGAATGGATAATGCGATCCGGCGCAACATGATTCTCTTCCCAGACGCGGGACTCAGCATGCCGCTGTATGCGCTGAAGCTGGCGATATGAACCGCGGCATTCTATCGTCACGCCGCACGTCATTCAACGGTTTTGGAACAGGCAGACGCATCCCGGTGCAATAGTGATTTACGATTCTGGACTGCGGCCGCGACGGTCATCGCAGCGACGTTTCGGAAGCGACGATCACGATCTTGAGTGCCCGGGATCTCACACCCGACTTGCCGCTGCGGCGGCAGACTCGACGGCTCAACCCCGAAAACGGCAGCTTATGGGTTCCTTTGCCCCGACACGGCGTCGTGCTCGTGGAAATCCCGACCGGGACAGGGAGTCAATAACGCTCGATAAACAGGACGTTCTGCCGAAGAGTCCGGCGGCGGATGACTTCCGGTCCGCCATGGCGGAAGCCCGCCGGCCGTCGAGAGCGGATTTCGATACGGCGGAGCGGTTCTTCAGGTGGCGAAGAACTTGAATCCGCAGCCGCAGTTCTTGGTGCGGATATGCAGTTTCGCACTGCATTTCGGGCACTTCTTCACATTCCAGGCACGCGATTCCGCTTCGGCTGCTTTTGACTTCCGCTTGGCGGCGACCTGTTTCTTTGAGCGAAGCTGTTGTTTCCGCTTGGCGTCCGCAGACTCGACGGAGCACTGGGGATGGACTCCGCCGAGAGAATAAGAGTTCTGTCCGCAAACCGGACAGATCACGCCGCCTCGGCGTGTGGCCATGTGGACCCGCGGCTTGGACATGGCACGGCCTTTCGACTGGGATGGGAACTCGCCTCGGGGATGGCAACCTGCAAAACCGCCGCGTCAACCCCCTCGGCCGCCATTCCTTTTTTGCACCACCAAAAATTGTAACTGCACAACGCGTAATTCTCAAGGCCGTGCCTGATCTGGCCCGCGGCGGAACGGTTCGAGGGCGTCAGGACGCGGGCGGAATGCCGGTCAGACGTAGCCAGGCCCGCAACTGCGGCCGGAGGCGATCCGTGCCCGAGCAAACGGGCGCGGGCACAAACGCGTGCCGGAATGCGCCTGCAGATTTGACAAGGCGATCAGCGTTTTGCGATGTCGCCCAGCTGGCAGGCATCCACGATCCAGCCGCGGCAGTTGGGAGCATGGCAGCGGCAGGGGATTGCCGACGCCGCCGACCAGTGATAGTCGATCGTCAGTTCCTCGCCCGGCATGATGTCCCTGATCGCGAGCAGGAAAACCCGTACTTGCTTATCAGGCGTGCCCGGGCCGGGAAGTTGAAAAAAGTCGAATTCGCAGTTCGGTTCGCAGCAGTGGTTCAGGAAGCGGAATGGCGGGGCCGGTTCGAGCACGTTGCCGTCCCCGATGTCCATGCAGTAATCCGAACCATAGTCGTAGCCATGAATGACCTCGCCGCGAATCTCGCCGATTACCGCTTCACACGCATATCGCCTGCGCGCAAAGACCCCCTTGCCGACCGGCGTGCGTCCGACACGGACCGTCTTCAGGTGGGAGTCCGCCGCACGTTGCTCGGTGGCGTCGTCCAGCAGGCAGGCTCGCTCGACAAACCGGGCGGGGTGCTTTGCGGGGCGGTGCGGCCGAGGAGTTCCCTCTTCGTTCTCGGCGTCCATTTCGAACTTTCGGCGAGGCCTGTTGGCGATGTTCAGCTCCCTTCCTGAAAAACCGACTCGCCGCCGCAACGATCGCCCGACTTGATCCAGCTTCAGTTCCGCAGTGAATATCGCAGCTTCAGGCGAAATCACGCGGAGTTCGATATGGCTGCAGTTGCGGGCCGGCCAGCGTGCCTTGCACCGTCCCCGGGTTGGAATGCAGATACACAATTTGTATCTGCGCGGGCGCCGTTTGTCGATAGCAGCACCCGGCGCGCGGCCAGGGACGGCAGATGCCGGCTATTCTTTCGCAGCGTGCCGATTTGTGACGGCACGCCTCATTCGAGCGACGCTGTGCGACGGAGCGGTCCGTCGGCCTTTGGTTCGGCCCGGCTGCGGTTTGGCGTGCTGCTTCAATTCCCGGGCGCGTTCCCGCACCGAAGGGAATTTGTCTCCGGCGAGCGGCGTATAGCATTCGGCCCGCAGGAACCAGAGAGATAAGCCGCCGCTGTTGTGGCACGGGGATTCGATCACGTCCCCGGAAGCCACTTTGCGTACTCCCAAAGACCCTTTCTTGCCCGTCTTTTTCCACCCCCGCCGTTCCATGATCATGCGGACCACAACGCCGACGGCCTGCCGCAAACGCTTGCTCCGGTGGGCCGGCATGTTGCAGAGAAAGTCATGAAACGCCGGCAGTGCTTCCAATTCGCGCACCACGCCGGCAAGCGGCGGCCGGTCGTGATGTATCTCCGATTCCTCCATCCGGCGCTGGCGCGCCTCGTCGTTGAAGAAATCGAGCACATCGGCAAAGGGCTGCTCCGGATCATTCAGCACATCGGCAAAGGTCCGGCCCTGGCGATCAGCCAGGAATTCGCGTCGCGTGATAATTGTCTTTTGCATGCCGTCAATCCGCAGAGCGACACCACCACTCCCATGCAACGTCAAAGACTCTATCTGCACTTTCGGGCTTCAGCAAGTCCGAGTCGCCTATTGGGCCGATTTCGTCGCCGAGTTCACTCCAACGCCCCACGCTGGCGATGGGATGCCGGATGCCAGATGCCGGATGCCGGTAGCCGGTGGGTATTGCCTTCCTCCAGACTCCAGACTCCAGGCCCTCATCGCGTGTTTGCTCGCCAATCGACGCGTGGTACACTCCAAATCCGGAACTGGCGTTCGTTGACGGTTGACGAGAAAGGAATGTCCTGATGAAGAATAGCTGCGTGTTATCCGTAATGCTGCTTGCGGCTTGCGTTTCCTCTGCGTTGTCGGCCGATGGGGCCGGTTGGTTTCAGTGGCGAGGTCCGCAGCGTGACGGGATCTCGACCGACAAGGGGCTGTTGAAGGAGTGGCCGGAGGGAGGACCGAAACTGCTTTGGAAAGCCACGGGGCTCGGACTGGGCTACTCGACAGTCAGCGTGATCGGCGACCGTCTCTACACGATGGGCGAAAAAGGCGACGCAAACTTCCTGATCGCGCTTAACGCAAAGGACGGCAAGCCGGTCTGGACGACTCGTGTCGGCAAGGCCGGGGCGCCGGGCTGGGGCGGGTTCGCTGGACCGCGTGCGCAGCCGACGGTCGATGGCGATCTCGTGTTCGGAATCGGGCAGTACGGCGAAGTGGTCTGCGTGAGCACCGACGGCGGGCGTGAAATCTGGCGCAAGAGTTACATCGACGACTTCGGCGGCGAAGTGCCGGAATGGGGGTTTGCCGGGATGCCGCTGGTCGACGGCGATCAGGTAATCGTCATGCCGGGCGGCAAAGACGGCGATCTGGCCGCGCTGAACAAGAAGACGGGTGAACGGATCTGGCAGAGCAAAGAACTCACGGACAGCATCCATTACTCGTCGCCCATCGTGGCAGAAATCGGCGGCGTGCGGCAGTACATTCAACTGACCGACGCCCACGTCGCGGGCATCGCCGCCAAGGACGGCAAGCTGCTCTGGGCCGCTGAACGCAAAGGCGCCACCGCGGTCATTCCCACACCCATTTATTCGCACGGCTACGTCTACGTGTCATCGAGTTACGGTTCGGGCAGCGACTGTTTTAAAGTCACGGCAAGAGACGGAAAATTCTCGGTCGAATCGGTTTATTCGAACAAGGTGATGGTGAACCATCACGGCGGCGTGATCCAGGTCGGTCCGAACGTCTATGGCTATTCGGACAGCAAAGGCTGGACCTGCCAGGACCTGCGTACCGGCAAGGCGGTCTGGCAGGAAAAAGGAAAACTCGGCAAAGGCTCGCTGACCTTCGCCGACGGCATGTTCTACCTGCGCTCCGAGGAGGGCAAAGACGGGAAAGGCACCGTCGCTTTGATTGAGGCCAGCCCCGATGGGTACAAGGAACATGGCCGCTTTGACCAGCCGAACCTGAGCGGCAAGAACACGTGGCCGCATCCGGTGATTATCGACGGCCGCCTGTACCTGCGGGATCAGGATGTGCTGCTCTGCTACAGCGTCAAGAAGTAGCAGCGCTGCGTTGACCGAGAAGTCTGGCCTTCAAGCCGCCCAGCTCTTCGAAAGATGACTTAGGCTTGTGGATCGGGTCAGAGCCAGCGATCGAACCAGTCGGCGAACAGACGCACGTCCCAGATCATGGTGGGCCAGCCGTGGCCCTTGCCGGAACGGACGATCAGCTCGGTGGGACGGGCGATCTCTTTTGCCTTGGCGATGAACCGCTCGGACTGGTCCAGCGGCACGAGCGTGTCGGCGTCGCCGTGGATGATGAGTACCGGAGGCAGGCTGGGAGTCACGAAGTAGATCGGCGATACGTCGTGGCCGATCTTCTTCCATTTCTCCAGGTCGGTGGCATCCGGACCGAAGGCGCGGACGAAGCTCTTGGGCGGTCCGCCGTCGCCCGGGTTCTCGGTGGATTCGCCGAGATTCAGCAGATCCGTCGGCGGGTAGAAGACCGCGACCGCCTGCACGGCGCTGCTTTCGCGGGCAACGGGATCTGCCGCGGCGGGGTCGCCCGCATCGCTGCGTGCCGCCAGAATCAGCGAAAGATGGCCGCCGGAACTGCCGCCCACGATTCCGAGCCGATTCGGATCGATCCCGTATTCGGCCGCATGATGACGGATGAAGCGGATCGCGTACCGCAGGTCGTCAATGATCTCCATCACCGTGAATTCAGGCTGCGAACCGTGCATGACGGCACATACCGTATAGCCGCGTCGCAGCAGCGGAGCCACGATCACATCCTGGATCGAACTGCGGTTGGACTGCCATTTGCCGCTGATCAGCACCAGCACGCCGCAGCCGTTCGGATGCGCAGGGCGCAATACATCGAAGGTCAGCTGGTGTCCTTTCCGCTCGGCGTACGAGATGCCGACCGTGCGCGTAATCGAGGGATGCAGCCACCACCAGACAGCGCCGACGCAGATCGCGCCGAGCACGACGATCGCCACGAGAACCAGAGCAATTCGGCCAAGCCAGCGAAGCCATTTCATGGGGCCAGCATATCAACGCAAGGAGGCTCCGCCAAGGTTGGATCGCACGCCTGCGGCTGACGATTTGCCGGAAGTCACCCTGCGATGCGGCTATGCCGATGAGGCTGCCGTTCCATACAATAGGGAGGCCCGCAGGCAGCCGCATCGTCCTCGATGGCGGCAATTGTCGTTTCGAGCCGAGCCGGCTTGAGTCGCTGGCCGGACGTGTCCGGCCGAATTTGCGCAAATGATTCGTGTAGCGAGCAACATGGATAGACGTGAACGACTCCATTACGAGATTCTCGTCGCGCTGCAGCGCGCGACCGAGCCCATGAGTTCCGCCGCGCTGGTACAGTGCCTCAGTCATTTGTCGGACACGCTCCACGAACGCACGCTGCGGCTGCATTTGAGCGAGTTGGACGAACTCGGGCTGACCGCGTCGCTGGGCAAGCGGGGCCGCGTCATTACGGAGAAGGGCCTGGAAGAACTGCGGGCCTCTTACGTGCTCGATCGCGTCGGGTACCTCTCGACCAAGATCGATTCGATGACGTACAGCATGAGTTTTGACCTGGCGACCCGAACCGGCACGGTCATCGTCAATGCGGCCGTGGTCGACGCGGAAGCACTGCACGAATGCTGCTCGGCGATCTGTCAGGTGTTTGAACGCGGGCTTGCGATGGGGAACCGGCTGGCGATTGTCGGTCCCGGCGAGAAGATCGGCGAAGTGACGATACCCGCCGGCAAAGTCGGGCTGTGCACGGTCTGTTCCATCACGCTGAACGGTATTCTCCTGAAGCACGGCGTTCCGACCTCGTCGCGTTTCGGGGGGCTGCTCGAGTTGCACGAGGGGAAGCCCCGCCGATTCGTGGAAATCCTGCATTACGACGGCACGAGCATCGACCCGCTCGAGGTATTCATCCGCGGCGGCATGACGAACTACAGCGGGGCGATCCGCGACGGCAATGGCTTGATCGGGGCCAGTTTCCGCGAAAATCCGGCCGGAAGCCGCGATATGGTCGTGACGTTGAGCGAACGGGTCTCCGCCATCGGGCTGGGAGCGTTTGTCGAAATCGGCTGGCCGGACCAGCCCGTGCTGGGCCAGCCGGTGGGAGCCGGCCGAATCGGCAGCATCGTTATCGGCGGTCTCAATCCGGTGGCGATTCTCGAGGAGACCGGACACCACGTTCCTTCTCGGGCCATGGCGGGACTGCTCGAGTACAATTGGTTGCGATCGTACGAGGATCTTCCCGGCCTGATAAAGCAGCATCGCGCGTGATAATGACCGAAGAGATACCACTGGCTGAACTGGTTCCCGCTCCTTCCCCGCCCGGCCGCCCGCTCATCGCATGGTTGGTGATCGTGTCGCTTGTTGCGCTCACGATCACCGCGCAGCGCGGCCCCGGAAAAGCGATCGATCCCGCCGCTGTGGACGACCTGCAGCGGAGCATACTCGAAATCCAGGGCAAATATCTGGTCGCCGCGGCACAGACACCGGCCATGCAGAAGTCCGAGCTGTACCAGAGCGTCCAGTCACTCGACACCGGACCTCTTGTTCAGCGATTGGCCTTTGTCGTCCTGGCCGGCGAATTGCGCGGCTTCGATGAAGCGCTGCGTCAGCTCGCCGCGACGCGGAAGTTCCTCGCGCAGTCGGGGGCCGCGGTCTCTCAATCGCATCAGCGCACACTCGGGGTGCTGGAGCATCTGTATCGCGACTTCAGTGCGTCGAAATGGCATGCGCCGTCGGTGCCGCTCGCGGATCGGCAGCATCTCGTATCCGAGTTGGGATGGTTCGGTTCGCTGGCGCTCGCGCCCGACGGCGTCCGCGCGGCAGCCGGGGGCCAGGCAGCCAGATCCCAGGTGGTCTCGGCGGCGTGGAAGACTTTCATAGTCGTGCTTACGGCCAGCATCGTTTTTCTGTGCGTGGGAGCAGCAGGTCTGGCCGGCGCCGCAATGTTCATTGCTTATGCACTGTCCGGGCGTCTGGTTCGCAGGGGCGGCGCAAGGTACGGCAATTCCGGCCTCTATATCGAGACCTTTGCTGTCTGGATGGTGCTATTAACGGCCCTGTCGCTTGCGGCGATATTCATGCCGCAAGCGCGTGACCATCGGTTGTTTTACAGCGGGGCAGCATCGTTGCTCAGCCTCGCCGCGATCGGTTGGCCGCTGCTGCGCGGACTGTCGTGGGCAAGCGTGAGGCGCGATATCGGATGGTATCTGCCCGGCCCGGCCTGGCGCGAAGTCCTGTGGGGAGTTGTCTGCTACGCGTCGAGTCTGCCGATAATCGCCTGCGGTTTTGCAATGACGCTGCTTCTGCTGCAAATGCAGCATGCAATCACGGGCGCCCCGGGCGGCTTCGATTCCCCGTCCGCGCCGGCGCATCCGGTGATCGAATGGGTCAGCAAGGGAGGAATGGCGGATCGCTTCGCCGTCGTGCTGCTGGCGTGCGTGATTGCGCCGCTGGTCGAAGAATCGGTCTTCCGCGGCGCACTGTATCGATACCTTCGAGATACGACAGGGAAGTGGCGAACGGGTGCCGGCATCGCGTTCAGCGCATTTACAAACAGTCTGATTTTTGCGGTAATTCACCCTCAGGGGCTGTTTGCCGCCCCGGTGCTGATGTCGATTGCAGTCGGGTTTTCGCTTGCCCGGGAATGGCGGGGATCGCTGCTGACACCCATGACCATGCACGCGATCAACAACGGCGTCATGCTGATTATGCTGTTCTCGCTGATTTGACTGTACGTCCGTTGCCGCACAGCCGCTGCGGCGGTTCCGTGGCAAGCGAAGCGTTTTCGACGTCCGGCAAAGCCCCGGGCCGGATCGTATCCCGGTTCGCGAGTCGTCGGTAATTTCATTGAACCCGCGCAGCTTGAGGAGTCGTGCCATGTTGTGGATCTCGTTGTTGGCAGCATTCTGTCATCAGGCCTGCGGCCAGACGCCCCCTCCTGCGCCCCGGCCCACGACCCATCTGGTCAGTTGCATCGACGTCAAGAATTTCGGCGCCGAGACGCTGCGCATCGGAGACCTCAACGGCGATGGTGCTCCGGATCTGCTGTTTATCCAGAGCATCCGCGACACTCGCGAGATCACATGCCTGACGGCCGCGTCGATCATGGGCGACGTGTACTGGCAGACCGGATCGCCTGACGCCAACAACGGGCGCATCTACAGCGACTTGCCGGTGCAGGTCTACGACTGGGACGCGGACGGCTGGAACGACGTACTGTACGTGCGGCAGGCGAAGTACGCCGCGCCGCCGTTCCAGGGTGGCGCCCGCGAACGCGCGGACCGATACGAAGGCGATGCGACGCTCCTGGTGCTCGACGGTCGAAACGGGCAGGAGAAATGCTCCCTGAAACTGCCGGCGCCGGCCGACGACTGCTTCCTGCTGGCCGATCTCGAGGGTCGCGGGCGGCGCGAGGATCTTGTCGTGAAGGACCGGTACTGGAATGTCTGGGGAGTCTCTCACGCCGGCAAGGAACTTTGGCACTGGTCCGGTTCGACGGGCCATTTTCCATCAGTCGCGGATGTGGACGGAGACGGGAAGGACGAAGTGTTCGTCGGCTTCGCGCTGCTTGACGATAACGGCAAAGAGCTGTTTTCCAAGGACGCCCAGGGAGCTCATCAGGATGCGTGCTACCTGTTGCGGCCGAGCGACGGGCGCTGGCGTCTGCTGTTCGGCAACGGCGGCATTCACTGCCTGAACGCCGACGGCACTCCGCTGTGGCATCATCCGCTGGGCGAGGCTCAACACGTAATTGCCGGCAGGTACCGCGCCGATTCGGAAATCCAGCTGGCCGTCGTCGACCGCACGCCCGTGACGACCCATCGGCGCGACCACAACGCGTGGGCCAACCTCCACATGTACGATCTGAACGGCAAGGAAATCTGGCGGCGGCAGCAGGAACCGGGAGCCTGGGCCATCGCCATAGTGACTGCGAACTGGATGGGTGGCGGACAACCGCAGAGCGTCTTTGCCTACGGCCAGGGAGAAGGCCGGCCGGCGGCGATGTACGACGGAGAGGGGCGGGTCATCGATTCGTTTCCGCTGGTCTTCAAGCCGCAGGTCGCCGAGAAAGACCGGGCCGGCGATGTTTACGGTTTCGCGGCCGACGTCTGGGGCGATTCACGCGATGAGGTGATTCTGTTCCATGCGCACGGCGCCTGCATCTATGCCAATGCGAGGCTCTGCCCGATTCCGACGCTGTACAACGAGACGCTTTATCCGGGGATGTAGGACGAATCCGAAGTTGCACGGGGCGTCATCCGCATGCGAGTTGCCGCACTTCCTGCGAATGACGCTCGTGCCACCGCCTTAATCCGCACCCATCCGTGGCTTACTCGTTTTCCGAACCACTCGTGTCAGCCCGCCAGGTACTCGCGGATGAGCGCGATGTTTTCGGGAGGCGTTTCGAGCGGCAAGGCGCCGGTCCCCATGAGGCAATTCTCGCGGCCTCCGACGATGTCGAGCACCCTGTCGATCGCACGATGGATGCGATTTGAGTCGCGGCAGGCCACCACTCCGGGGTCCAGGTTGACGCGAATGCGGCAATCGGGGCGGAGACGCGACACGGTCTCGACGAAAGCGGCCTGATCCGTTTCGACGTTGCATGCGACGTAGTTGGTTCCCGTGGCGAGTATGTCGTCCACGACGGGGAACGTGTTTCCGCCCATGATGCACGGGACAGGGTGTCCCAGGCATTCGGCCGCAACGGCCAGCACGCGGCAGAGTGCGGGCATTTCAAGCGAGTGGAATTGTCTGGGGGACAACAGCGGTGGCGCCGCCGCCGATTCGAAGAATGCAATATCGAGCCCGGCGTCGGCGATTGCACGGCAAAGCACGCGCTGATTCTCGGCCAGTCGCATCAACATGCGAGCCGTTGCTTCCGGTCGCAATGCGGCGTCCTCGCACAGCCCGATGATGCCGCGCAAATTGAACGCGATCGAAAACGGTCCGGCGACCGGGATTCGCACGTCGGCCTGCGGGAATTCCTGCTTCAACCTGCGGGCAACGCCGATCACCATGGCGACCCGTCCGTCGCGCGACGGATTGAATGGCTTGAGCTGCTCTCCGTCCTCCGGCCGATGCAGGAGCGGCCGGTGGATCGCAGGTATGCCGTCCCCTTCCATTTCCTCGATCTTGGCGCCGTATGCCTCCGCTTCGAGGTTGTAGATATCAA
>CAIPEB010000549.1 GCA_903863885.1 uncultured Planctomycetaceae bacterium
CCAAGAACTCCTGGACCTGGGCCCCCGAGATGTCGCCGATGAACGTGAAGCCAGCATCGCGGGCCAGCTTGCGGGAGTAGCGTAAACGCCAGGACACTACCCCTCGGAAACAGGCTGCCGCATCGGTCACCCGCACCCTCGCCCGCGGCCACAGCCCTCCCGTCCGATTAATTCCGCTGCAGTTCTGTCCCGACAACCCCCAGACCGCGGCGGACACGCTCATGCAAGAGTTTTCGCGAGAGTTCGTCAACGCTCTCGTTCAGGAATTGGTTCAACGTCTCAAACAAGAAGGAGCAGTCTGATGATCCACACTTCATCTGCCAAAGAAGCGAAGGTCCCGTACCACGTCGTCATGGATGTCACTCCCGAGATGGCTTTTAAGTGGCTCGAAGCAAACACCAGGAATCGTCCGCTAAGTCAGGCCCACATCCAGCGACTGGCCTGCGACATGCGGAACGACCGGTGGCTCTTGACACATCAGGGGATTGCCTTCGACATCTACGGGTTGCTGCTGGACGGTCAGCACCGCTTGTGGGCGGTCATCGAGGCGGATAAGCCCGTGACCATGCGGGTCTTTTTCGACGAACCGTGTGAGAGCCGCAAGGTCCTCGACACGGGAGAGCGGCGCAGCAACTTGGACGTACTGGCGATCAGCAGCGACATCGGAATCGTGACGACGCGGCACTTGGCCACGCTCCGCGCGATGCTGGCCGGCCTGTCGTCACCGTCGATTCGATTGACGCCCGGTGAGGAAGGCGAGCACTTCCGGCGTCATCGAAACGCGATTGCTTTCGCCGTCACGTACGCTGGAGCGGGCGGGATGTGGACCTGTTGCGCTACGTGGCGTGGCTCATCGAAGTCCGTCACAAGCCGCGTCCGGAGCCGGAAGGCGATCCGTACGAGAAGGCCAAGGAGCGGGCGCGCGCTCGCAACGCGGCCTTGGCGCTGGCAGGCCGTGACATTGGCGAATTGCCGGAGGTGGTCGATCCCGAGCGAAAGGCCCAGGCCGCATCCGATTTCCGCTTCTTCTGTGAATCGTATTTTCCGCTGACGTTCCACCTCCCGTGGTCCGCCGATCATCTCAAGGTCATCTCGAAGATCGAACAGGCCGTGATCCATGGCGGTCTGTTCGCGATGGCGTGTCCCAGAGGCACGGGAAAGAGCTCGATCTGTGAATCGGCCTGCATCTGGGCGGTGCTGAATGGTCATCGCGACTTCGTCTGTTTGATCGGATCGGACGAAGGCCACGCCATCGACATGCTCGATGCGATTAAGACGGAGCTCGACGGCAACGATCTGTTGCTGGCGGACTTCCCGGAAGTGGTCTATCCGATCCAGTGCCTGGACGGGATCGCCAATCGCTGCAACGGTCAGTTGTACCAAGGCCAGCGCACGCATATCGGCTGGACGGCCCGCGAAGTCGTGCTGCCCACCATGCCCGACAGTCCCGCCAGCGGGGCCATCATCAAAGTGGCCGGCATCACGGGCCGGATCCGCGGCATGAAATTCAAACGGTCCGACGGCAAGACCGTGCGGCCCAGCCTCGTGGTGATCGACGACCCCCAAACCGACGAGTCAGCTCGCTCGCTGTCCCAGTGCGCGACGCGCGAAGCGATCCTCGCGGGAGCCGTGCTGGGGCTGGCGGGTCCCGGCAAGAAGATCTCGGGCATCATGCCCTGCACCGTGATTCGGCCGGGCGACATGGCGGATAGCATTCTCTGCCGCCAGCAGCATCCGGAGTGGAACGGCGAACGCACCAAGATGGTGTATGCGTTCCCGGACGATGAGAAACGCTGGCAGCGCTACGCGGAATTGCGGGCGGAGAGTCTGCGAATGTATGGCGACATTCGACTGGCGACCGAGTATTACGCCGCCCACCGCGAGGCAATGGACGAAGGAGCGAACGTGGCCTGGCCCGAGCGGTACAACCACGATGAACTTTCCGCGATCCAACATGCCATGAATTTGAAGTTGCAGGACGAAGCAGCCTTTTTCGCCGAGTACCAGAACGAACCGTTGCCCGAAGAAGTGTCGGAATCCGACGAACTCACCGCCGAACAGATCGCCGGCAAGCTGAACCGCATGTCGCGTGGGGAATTGCCCGTCGGCTGTAATCACCTCACGATGTTCGTGGACGTGCAGGCCAATCTGCTGTTCTTCGTGGTGGCCGCCTGGGAGGACGATTTCACGGGGTATGTCGTGGACTACGGCACGTTCCCGGACCAGAAGCGGCCGTACTTCACGCTGCGAGACGTGCGCTACACGCTGTCGCTGGCCACCAAGGCCAGCGGCTTGGAGGGAGCGATCTACGCCGGGCTGGGACGGTTGACGGGCGACTATCTGGGGCGCGAGTGGCGTCGTGATGACGGGGCCATGTTGCGGATCGACCGTTGTCTGATCGATGCCAACTGGGGCTCGTCCACAGACGTGGTGTATCAGTTCTGCCGGCAATCGGGACACGCGTCCGTGGTGATGCCGAGCCACGGGCGGTTTGTGGGCGCTTCGAGTCAGCCGTTCTTCGAGTATCGACGTCGCCCCGGTGACCGCCTGGGGTTGAACTGGCGGATGCCCAACGTGCAGGGCAAGCGGGCCGTGCGGCACGTGGTGTATGACACCAACTATTGGAAAAGTTTCTGCCAGGCTCGGCTGGCGGTGCCGCTGGGCGATCGGGGTTGCCTGTCACTCTTCGGTGATAACCCGGACACCCATCGACTTTTGGCCCAGCACCTCACGGCCGAATACCGCGTGAGAACGGAAGGTCGCGGCCGGACGGTAGACGAATGGAAGCTGCGACCCGACCACGTGGACAACCATTGGCTGGACGGTTTGGTGGGGTGTGCGGTGGCCGCATCGATGCAGGGCGTCTCTCTGCAAGACATTGGCGACGCAGCGCCGCCCAAGCGTGAGCGTGTGAGTTTCGCCAACCTGCAGCGAGGACGCCGACGATGAAGCCAACGCAAGGCCGTCGCAACGACGTGGGCATCGAGTGCCCCGCCTGTGGGTGCCGGCATTTCCACGTGACACACACCGAGCCGCTGCGCGACGGGCGGATTCGGCGGCGAAAGGTCTGCCGCTACTGTGGAAGAAAAGTGCTAACGTACGAAATCGCAGCGACGATGCGGGCCCGTGAGGGTAGCGACGACAGTCCCGGCAAATAGCCAACCGTTCACGTACGGTGTCCGACGACGCAACGTGCGAACGACGAATCACGGCGACTCGCCCTCGGCTCATTCGGAGAGTTCGTTGATGATTTGGACGAGCGGCATGAAGACGGGCCAGTAATAGACGGCATATGCAAGCACCACGACGCTGAGAACGGCCAGGTGAAGCATGCTCGCCACGCCACGACGGCGAAGGTACATCTGCAGAAACACCGTCAGAGCGATCACTCCCGTCGTCGCCAGTGCGTAGACCGAGTTGGGAATCGCGTCCAATCGGTCCACCGCCGGCGGGACTTTGAGTCCGAAGTCCACAAAGATCGACCTGAAGTGTGACTTGTCGGCTTTAAGAGCCACAGCGTATCCACAGAGCACGACAGCCACCACGATCGTGACGACGCAACATAGCCAACTGACGATGCCCCAAAACCTAGGAAACCGCGACTCTCGCCGATCCATACGAGCAACTCCCGCTGTTGGTTTGCACGTGGCGATCTAGCCTACCCTCATCCACCATATCCCGAAGTCGTGGGTCGAACGTTGACTACAAGGCTTGGTCATCCCCGAATTCATCTTCGGGTAAGTCGTCGTCATCCGTTTCGGTCAATTCCTCTTCGGAATAGCCTTCCTGATCGGTTTCGTATTCGTCCTCCAGCTCTTCCTCGTAGTCATCATCAAAGTCGTCGTCGAAATCCTCCTCATCGAAATCGTCATCGTCGTCGTGATGATCTACGTCGTGGACGTCTTGGTCCTCGGCTTCTTGGTCGTTGCCATCGTTCTCGTCGAAGTCTTGGTCGTGGTTTGCGTCGATCATAATTCCTCCGAACTCGACTTTCGGTTGCCGCCGCCAGCGACCCGCTAGAGGTCGTTCGGTCGTCTGGCGACATGATACTGGTTGCTGCAATCCGCACGCCAGCCAGCTCTCGTTTCTGACACATTGCTACCGGTGGCACGATTTTCCGTTTTCTCGTCGGATCTCTGAACAGTTCGGGCTTCGCTCCGGTAGGTCTATCAGTATCGGCAGTGCGTTGTCGCTGCGTTGCTCGGAGCAATTCCCGTATGGCCGAAGACCTGCAAGACACGATTCAAGAGAACGCAGCGGGACCCGCCAAAGTCTCGGGGGATGCCGGAAGCGTCGAGCAGCACAGTCTGGCGGATCAGATTGCCGCCGATCGTTATCTAGCCGCGAAGGATGCGGCCAAGAAGAAACGCCGCGGCTTGCGATTCAACAAGATCGTGCCGCCGGGTACTGCCTAGTCGCAA
This sequence comes from uncultured Planctomycetaceae bacterium, assembly GCA_903863885.1. GTDB lineage: Bacteria > Planctomycetota > Planctomycetia > Pirellulales > Pirellulaceae > CAIPEB01. The sequence goes on from CAIPEB010000549.1 coordinate 4,422, forward strand.
GGGCCGCAGGCCGGAGCTGGAGCAGCGGATGTTCAAGTGGGTGCGAAGGATCGCACGGCGACGACAGGATGCGTCGCTGGCCATGACGCGCCGGGTTTCCGGTCGCGGCAGCCAGCTCCGGCCTCTCTTTGCGCGCTACGACGCGGCCGCCACCAATCCCGACAACTACCGGCACTGGGCCAACGCGGACAGCTTGTCGGCCGATGCGGCAGCCAGCCCCGAGGTGCGCCGCATTCTGCGGAACCGCTGCCGATACGAGGTGGCCAACAACAGCTACGCCAAGGGCATCGTACTCACCCTGGCCAACGACACGGTCGGCACCGGGCCCCGCCTGCAGATGCTGTCGCCCGACCCCGTGGCTAATCGGGTCGTGGAACGCGAATTCAACCGCTGGTCTTCGGTCGTGAGCCTGGCTGACAAGCTGCGCACGATGCGCATGGCTCGCGCGGCAGACGGGGAAGCGTTTGGGCTGCTGACCAATAACCCCCGTGTGAGCTCGCCCGTCAAGCTCGACCTGCGATTGATCGAAGCCGATCAGGTCGCGACGCCGGATCTGACGTTTACGGAGCCGAACGCCGTGGACGGGATCGTGTTCGATGGGGCGGGTAACCCGGTCATCTATCACGTGCTGCGCTGTCATCCGGGGAGCAACGGAGCCCGGTTTGACTTGTCCTACGATCAGATTCCGGCGGAATCGATCATTCATTTCTACCGCTGTGATCGACCCGGCCAAAGCCGGGGCATTCCGGACATCACGCCCGCCCTGCCCCTATTCGCCCAACTGCGCCGTTTCACGCTGGCCGTGATTGCCGCCGCAGAGACCGCCGCCAACTTTGCGGGCATTCTCTACACCGATGCGCCCGCTGGCGGAGAAGCGGATCCGGCCGAACCGTTTGAGCCCATCGAACTGGAGTCGCGCGCCCTGGTGACCATGCCCGGTGGATGGCGCATGAGTCAGTTGGAATCCCAGCAACCCAGCACGACCTATAGTGAGTTTAAAAAAGAGATTCTCAATGAAATCGCCCGCTGCCTGAACATGCCCTTTTGCGTCGCAGCGGGTAATTCGAGCGGTTACAACTACGCCAGCGGTCGGCTCGACCATCAGACGTATTTCAAGTCGATTCGCGTTGATCAGACGCACATCGGACTGGTCATTCTGGACCGGATTCTGTCGGCCTGGCTGGACGAGGCGGCCCTCATGGAAGGCTATCTGCCGCCCAGTTTGCGCACGCTCGATGCCGATCGGGGACATCAATGGTTCTTCGATGGCCAGGAGCATGTTGA
>CAIPEB010000550.1 GCA_903863885.1 uncultured Planctomycetaceae bacterium
CCAACTTCCTATCGCTTCCTTCAGACCCCGCCGTTGGCCGACGACGCCCTTGCGAGTCGAATTCTCTTCCCCGTGGACGGGGTGAGGTCGCTTGCTGTCGCAAGCGACTGGGTTTGCCAGCTTCGCTGGGCAAACAAAAGGCAAACCGGTCCTGGGGAGACCTGTTTGCCCATACACGGGGGTGAGAAAGCCTAGCGAGGATGAAGCGAACTTGCTGGTTGTTGCTTCATCCGAAAGCCTAAATGACCCGGAGGGGCTTTCAACGGAATTTCCTGGCTGATCGCGTAATTTCCCCTGAGTTTCCGCCTTGAGCATCTGGCCTTGCCGGTTGTGCCGATTCTGCGGGCCTGTCGCCGCGGCTCGCAGCACCGGGCCGCGCAGAGAACCCGGCTTTGCCCGTTGCCGCCGGATGCAAATGGCAGCTGATTTCCGCGTTTACCGCGTCCGCGCTTCGCCGCTCTTCAAAAAAACGGCATGCTGCGCATGGCATGTGGAATTTGCCGGGCACTCGGGGGACGCTAAATTGATTCCGAGACCTTTACTGCCAGCAGGAGCCGCGCCGTGCCTCGAGGAAAGATCTACGACAATGCTCACGCGACTATCGGCGATACTCCGATGGTTCGCATCAACCATCTCGTGCCGCGGGAGCATGCGGCCGTCTTCGCGAAATGCGAGTTCTTTGAACCGCTGAACAGCGTTAAAGACCGGATCGGCGTTTCGATGATCGAAGCCGCGGAACGCGATGGCCGGCTGACCGCGAACACACATGTGATCGAGCCGACCAGCGGCAATACGGGGATTGCCCTGGCGTTCGTCTGCGCCGCGAAAGGATATCGGTTGACGCTCACCATGCCCGAATCGATGTCGGTCGAGCGCAGGACGCTGCTGCGGGCACTCGGAGCAAACCTGGAACTGACACCCGCGGCCGATGGAATGCCAGGAGCGATTCGCCGAGCCAGCGAGTTGATCGAACAGGGGGGCGATGCGTGGATGCCGCAACAGTTTGAAAACCCGGCCAATCCGGCGATTCACGAAGCGACGACAGGTCCCGAAATCTGGGAAGACAGCGGCCATCAAATCGATGCGATCGTCGCCGGTGTGGGCACTGGCGGCACTATCACCGGCATCGCCCGTTACATCAAGCGGCTCAATCCCGACTTCAAGGCCATTGCCGTCGAACCCAGGAATTCGCCGGTCATCAGTGGCGGAAAGCCCGGCAAACACCGGATTCAGGGAATCGGCGCCGGATTCATTCCCAAGAACCTTGATATGTCGGTCGTCGACGAAGTGATTACGGTCGACGACGAGGATGCCTTCGAGTGGGGCCGGAAGTTGGCGCGGCACGAGGGACTTCTGGCGGGTATCAGCAGCGGTGCGAATATGTGGGCCGCAGCCCAGGTGGCAGCCCGCCCCGAATACCGCGGCAGACGCATCGCGACCATCATGTGCAGTTCGGGCGAACGTTATCTTTCGACCACGCTGTTCGGCGCCGGCAATTCATGAGAGATTCTCAAGCCTCGCGATCCTGCGCGAACGACGCATAAAAAAAGACCCGGACCGGACAACCCGGCCCAGGCCTCTGTTTTGGAACTGCCGATCTGCGGTTCGACGTCGGAGAAGTCGCCCGCCTGGAATTTCGTTCCCGGATGCTGCGCCGGCGGGAATCACCCGATGATCAGGCAAGCGCCGTTTCACACAGTTCCGCGTCAAGTCCCGCGGCGGCCATCGTCCGCAACTTCTCGACGGCCCGCTGCTCAAGCTGCCGGACTCGCTCTTTGGAAACCCCGAGCTTGTCGGCCAGGCATTGGAACGTGCGGACTTTGCGGTGGGCTCCCAGTGCGTATCTGCTGCGAATAATGAACTGCTCGCGCCGGTCCAACCGCGAGAGCATGTCGCTGAGGTTTCCCCTCAGTGCATCCCATGCCAATTCGGTAGCGGTGCTCGTGCGGTTCTCTTCGACCGCATCCTCCATGATTTCATCCGAACCCGTCACGAAACGGCTCGCGTGACGATGCTGGTCGTGGAGACTGCGGTAAGCGTTGCGGGCGATTGCGCGATAGGCGTAGGTGCTGAACCGAAAACCACGGTCGAAGTCGAACTTTTCCACTGCCTGCATGAGCGAGAATACGCCTTCGCTCAGCAGTTGGTCGAACGATTGACGGGGAGTCACGTATTTCCGAACGACCGAAATGGCCAGACGCATGTTGGCGCAGATGATCCGGTCGCGGACCGCTGCCCCGGCCTCCAGTAATCGTTCGCATCGCACCACCTGAGTCTCATCAGGATCGTCGGCGTCAAGTCTCGAGCGGATCGAGTTGGCACGGAACTTCAGAAAGTTCATTTTGAGGAACAAGTCGCGCTCCTCATCAGACGAGAGCAGCGGCGCGGCGCACAGGCGTGCCAGATGGGCCGGCAGATCGCGCGGCAGGGCCGCGGAGACAGGATCCGTTAAGCCGCCTCCCACGTCACGCAGAATCTGTTCCTCGGTCCGCCGCGATATCTTTCGGAAGGACGCGTTGGGAATAAAGGAAATCTCGGTCCGAAGCAACTGCCGAGTGCGTCGAACCAGGTCGATACTTTTGGCTTCCGACTGCTTCTTAACTCGCCTGGATGTGCAAATCACTGTTTGTCCCCCCGCACCGTGACATCTAAAATTCATTCAATTCGTGGTCATAATATTGGTATTAGGGGCTCGGTCAAGGAAAAAAACGTTCAAATCGTTCATTTCATGGCGTCTTGTCGGCTTATTTAATTCTTTAGGGGGGGGGTGATGGTGGGCTGATGGCTGGCTGCTAGAATCCTCGACAGGTCGAATCTCTGCAGGCATCGAGCGGATGCCGAGACTTCGATGCCCGCGACCGTCGGGCGTACAGGGCCTCTTGCGGAGGTGGAAGCGAATGTCAGCAGCCATTGATGCGATACTTCAGCGCTGCCAGCTTCTTTCGGCTGTCCACGAGAGCCGCCGGCAACACCTGGCGCAGTCTTCTCAACTCTGCAAGTTCGCCAAGGGGCGGGTGATCTTCCGGCAAGGGGACGCGTGCCCGGGCGTTTACGTTGTCGGCAACGGCACCGTGCGGGTCTACAAGATCGGGGCGACGGGCAAGGAACACGTGCTGCACATGGTTGGTCCGGGAGGCACGTTCGCGGAGGTCGCTGCGATTGGCGGTTTTGACTGTCCAGCAAACGCCGAGGCCGTGACTGCGTCGGTATGTGCGCTGATTCCGCTCGATCGTCTTCGCAAGCATCTGCAGGAAGACCACACCTTATGTCTGGAACTGATCAGCGGTTTGTCATTCTGGGTGCGTCACACAATTACTCTCCTCGAGGATATTGTGTTGAGGGACGCCGCGGGGCGCGTGGCCCGTTTTCTGCTTGAGGCCGAACCGGAAGACCGGAACGTCGTCAAGCTTCCCGGATTGAAGCGCCACGTGGCCAGCCATCTGAATCTGACCAGCGAGACTTTTTCGCGGACGTTGGGCCGCCTGATCGAAGCCGGGTTGGTGGTCGATCTGGAAAATAATCGGGTGCGACTGCTGGATCGCGAAGGGCTGCACGCGATCAGCGAGGGGTTGTTTCCTCAAGTTTGAGGTCCGGCTTGCGAGTTGGCGATCCGGCCTCGCCCGGATGGCGCTGCGGATTGGATGTCTTCGTCTTCGCGGGCCGAGTTGCGGACCGGAGGCCGGCCGCGTCTTGAGTGCAGAAAACGAAGGAAGCGGTGCGGACCCGTTTTGAATTGGCCGCACCGCTTCCCAAGATCTGCGATTCGCAACTGCTTTGCGATCAGTTCGAGTTGGCCTTCGCCTGATCCAGTAATTGCTTTGCGACGTCCGCGGATTTTCCGCCCACATCGGCTTTCACGACCTTGTCCATCGCGTCAGAGACTTCCTTGGGATTGGTCGTGATCACCTTGGCCGCGATTTTCACGGCCGAATCACCGGCCGCGCTCTTGAGGTTGGCATCGCCCAGGTACGAAACGGCCAACTGCATGGTCTCAACCGACGGGATGCGGCTGAGGATTTCGAGCGAGATCTGCTGATCATCGGGGCGTTTGGCAACTTCCATGGCGGTGCGGAACATCGCCAGTCTTTTGTCGTCGGGCAACTGCAACTGGCGGGCAATTCGGATATAGCCGCGGAGGGCACGGATGCGGTACTTGGCCTCTTTATCCGTCTTGGCCAGATCAAGAAGCGAGTCGGCTGCTTCGGCATTGGGCCAGTCGCCCAGCACCTTGGTTGCGGCGTTCTTGACGCCGTCGTCCTCGGATCGTGCCGCGGCAACGACGCCTTCGAGCGCTTTGGGGCCGGCGATTCGGCCGAGCAGTTCGAGCAGCAGCGTCTGGTTTTCGACGGTCAATCCGCTGATTGCGCCGGACAGTTTCACGGCGACCGCGTCGCGGTCCGCGATCCTGCGCGCGGCGACAGACAACGCTTCCTGGGCTGCCTTGCGCTGCGGTGTGTCGGCTGCGGCGAGGGCTTGGCCCATCAGCAGGTCGATATCAGCCAGTTCGACGAGTTGCCCCATGGCGACAATGGCGGCGAGCCGCTCGGATTCGTCCGCCGCAGTCATCGACTGCCGCGCCAGGGCATATGCCGCTGCGATTCGGCGGGCGCCCGCGATATCGAACAGCACGGCCTTGGCGCTGCCTTTCGCTTCCGTCAGCCGGGAAATAACAGCGGCGTCGATGCCGTCGAATTTCAGGTTCTTCAGGCCGTCACGCGCCGCGACTGCAACGGGGCCGTCGTTGACGGCGGCGTCCAGCAGGATCGGCAGGGCGGTCGCATCTCCCTTTCTGGCCAGTACCACGACCGCTGCTTCACGCACTGCCGGTGCGTCGCTCTTGGCCAGAGCCAGAACTTGCGCCTGGGGCAGGCCTTCCTGGCGATCCGCCAGCGCCAGCAGCAGCAGGGCCTGTCGCTCGGCCGGCAGCTTGCCCAGCAACTCGCGGAGTGCGTTTCCGATTTCGGTCCCCGGGAGCTTTCTGGCGGCTGACAGGCCGATTCGGAAGAAATCGCGGTCGGCATTTTGAAGCTGGGCCAGCAGCACGTCCTTGCCCTCGGCCTGGAGCGTTGCGAGCTGACCTGTGAGAGCCGCGATCTTCACGTGTTTGGCAATGTCGGCCTGCAACACGGCGGCATAAAGAGCCATGGCTTCGTCCTTCTTGCCGGCGGATGCAAGCTGTTCGGCACAAGCGAGGCTCCCGTCCGCGATATCGCCGCGCAGCGGCATGGGTTGGGCCAGTGCGGCTTTGAGGACGGCGGCAGCTTCGCTGTTTCCGATGCGCCCCAGAGCTCCGGCCGCCGCGGATGCGAGTGCGGGATCGGCGTTCGAGAGCAGGCCCTTCAGCAGATCGACGGCCTTGGCGTCCCGCCGCTGGCCGATCGAATCGATGACGCCGACCTGCTGGCGTCCCTGCAGCTTTGTCGCGGCTTCACGCAGCGCGTCATCCACTGCCGGATCGGGGATGCCTTCCAGCCCGAAGCGGGCATAGAGGTTCAGGTGTTCGTCGCCCAGCAGGGCGACCAGAGCGGGAATCGCATCCCTGGTGCCGACAACGGCCAGCCGCTGGCAGGCTTTGGCCTTCTCGAATTCGGTGGCGTCGGCCTTCTGCAGCAGCGCCACGAGTTGGCCTGGCGGGAGGGCCATGATCTCCTTCGAGTTGCTTTGGGCTTTTGCTTCGGATGCGGCCAGCGCAATCAGAATGCAGGTGATCAGCGCGCCGCACAGAGTGGCTTTATTGAGCATGAGTACTTTCTCCTTTCATGGATATTCGTGGGCCCGGCTTGATCAGATCCGCCATGGGTCGCGCAGGGCACGCGAACGCATGCGATTCGCTTCCGCGTCATTGATGAACTCGACCTTCGCCGGATCGAGTTTCAGGGGACGACCGAGTTGCCATGCGATGTACGCGGCGTGGCAGATGATGTGGCTTGTCGCGACCACTTCCGCGTTCGAGTGGGCCGGCTTGCGGGTCTTGATGGCCTCAATGAAGTTCTTGACGTGGCTGACCGCGGAGGTGCCCACCTCGGAGTAGCTTCGTTGTTCGGAACGAAGCTGGCTGGAGGACATCTCGAGTCGTCCCGTGTCGCCGGTTTCGACCCAGCCGTCCTCGCCTTCATAACGTACGCTGCATGTGCCCAGCCCCATCCAGCCCTCTTCACGCATGACGAGTTTCAGGCCGTTCTCGTAGGTAGCGACGCAGCCCGTCGGCGTCGGTTCGTACAGCACGGGCATGGTCTGGTCGTTGACCGCCGCCCAGTTGCACTGATCCACGGTGTGAGCGCCCCATTCGAGGATACCGCCGCCATGGAAATCGAAGAACCCGCGCCATCTGCCCTGCACGTACTGCTGGTTGTAGGGCCGCCAGGGCGTGGGGCCGAGCCAGAGGTTCCAGTCGCATTCGTCCATCGTCGGTTCCGGCTCCCCGGGGAGCCAGTCGTGATTGGTTGCCGGCGCCAGCGTATTGGCGTGCACCGTCGTGAGTTTGCCGAGTTTGCCCGAGTGACAGAGTTCGGTCGCAAAAAGGAAATTGGCCACGCTGCGCCGTTGCGTGCCGGCCTGGTAGATGCGTCCGTATCGACGCATTGTGTCGGCCAGCGCCTGGCTTTCTTCGATGGTCATCGAGCAGGGCTTTTCGCAGTAGATATCCTTGCCGGCCTTGGCGACGCAGATCGAGGCCATGGTATGCCAGCGATCGCCCGTGGCGATCAGCACGGCATCGATATCCTGGCGAGGCAGCATCTCGCGGAAGTCGCGGTACATCGCGACGCCCGGACCATATTTCTTTTCGGCCTTCTGCTGGACGGCTTCACGACGGGATTTCTGCGGATCGGCGATGGCAATGAACTGGAAGATCGGCTCGTCCATCATGCAGTCCAACACGTAGTTTCCGCGTCCGCCGATCCCGAGTCCGGCCAGAGCGATGCGTTCGCTGGGCGCGACGGCACCATCCAACCCCAGCGCGCGGGCCGGCACGATCATCGGCACCGCCAGCAGCGCGCTTCCTTTCGCGGCCGTCGATAGAAATCGTCGGCGCGTATAAGTCACCCTTTGATGAGACATCATGCGGCTCCTTTCTGCACACTGGAAAATCGATCTTCCCTCCGTCCGGCCAGCGGATCGGCATCGCGGCCCGCGCCGCGCGGCCAAGACAGATTCTCTCGCCGGCGGCACGACGGGGCACGAGCGCCTTCGCGGTTGAATCCCGTGGCGCGGCAAGATTATACCAGAAGGGCTGAGCAGGCAGTGTCTCGCATCGACAAAACAAAGCACCGAGAATCAGGGTGCGGAATCGGATGCCCCTGCGCTTCCTGCCTGCCGGCATATTCTCGCAACCTGCGTCGGAAGATGGTAGCATCCGTGCCGGGTCAACCTGAGTCTTCACGAGAGGGTCCAACGATGACACGCAGAACAACACGCCGGCGAATGCTCCAGGACTCGTTTGCGATGGGAATGGCTGTCGGCCTGGGTGCCGCGAAGTTCGGACGTGCCGGCGAGTCTCCGAACGGGAAACTCAACATCGGCATCATCGGGGCTCAGGGCCGCGGCGCTGCGAATGCCCAGGGCGTTGCGACGGAAAACATCGCGGCGCTGTGCGACGTGAACGACGAGAATCTCGCGAAGGCAGGGGCTGCGTATCCCCAGGCAAAGAAATACAGCGACTGGCGCGAACTGCTCCAGCAGAAAGACCTGGATGCAGTTGTGATCAGCACGACCGACCACACGCATGCGCTGGCCGGCGTCTGGGCGATGAACCGCGGATTGAGCGTCTACTGTGAGAAGCCGCTGGCGCACTCGGTTTACGAAGCCCGCACGATGCAGGACAAGTACAAAGCGAACAAAGGACGCCTCGCGACCCAGATGGGAACGCAGATCCACGCCACGGACAACTATCGCCGCGTCGTGGAACTGATCCAGGGCGGGGCGATCGGGCCGGTGCGGGAAGCTCATGTATGGTGCAGCCGGCAGGGGCTGGCAAACGGCGATCGGCCCGCCGAAGCCCAGACGCCTCCCGCGAATCTTCATTGGGATCTCTGGCTGGGGCCGGCCCCCGAGCGCCCCTTCCACTCGTCCTATCTGCCCGGTTGCATGACCTGGGAGCAGTGGTGGGATTTCGGCAACGGCTGCATCGGCGACATGGGTAGCCACTTGATCGACCTGCCGTTCTGGGCATTGCGTCTCGGTGATCCGCTGACCGTGCAGGCCGAAGGAAGTCCACTACGGAAAGAGACCTACCCCGAGTGGCTGAAAGTGACTTGGGAACATCCCGCACGCGGCGACATGCCGGCGATGAAACTGCACTGGTACGACGGTATCAAACGACCGGAATCGCCTCCCGGGCACGATCTGGAACAATGGGGAATTGGCGTCCTGTTCGTGGGGGACGACGGCATGCTGCTGGCCGACTACGGCAAACGCATCCTGTTGCCCGAGGAGAAATTCAAGAACTACCAGCCGCCCGCTCCGACGATTCCGCCCTCGCTTGGACATTACGAGGAGTGGATTCACGCGATAAAGACCGGACAGCCGTCGCTGTGCAACTTCGAGTACTCAGGCAAGCTTGTGGAGCACAACCTGCTGGGGACCGTCGCTTTCCGCACGCAGTCAAAGCTGCAGTGGGACGCCGCGAATCTGCGGGCCACCAATTGTCCGGAGGCCGACAAACTGATCAAACGCGAATACCGCCAAGGCTGGGTGCTCGACGGCTGACGTTCGGTTTCGAACGACTTGCGGGGCTGCCGGCCATGGAGTTGGCACGACGGGACCTCACCTCGCAGCATGAAAACGCGGAGACACGGGTGCCGGGTGCCGGCCGTTTGCCTGGCGCGGGCGAAAAGGGGGCGAAATAGCATCTTCGCCAACCTCCTATTAAAGTGGAGAGATACCCTGCGCGGCCGCCTTCCGGACGCGCGGGGACCATCCATTGCGGTTATCACGAGGCGCTTCCATGTCGATTCGGTTGATTTGGTCAACGATGCTGCTGCTCGCCGTAGCCCTGCCCGCCCTGGCGGCCGAGGCGGACAAACCTGCGGATACATCCGGGACAGTGTCTTCGGAATCGCCCAATCCGCCTGCGCCGACCCGTAACGACAAGGGCGGCAAGAGCGACGCAAAGGCTGATGCGAAATCGGCTGCGAAGGCCGCGCCCAAAGTCCCTAAGCGCGACGTCGAGAAGTTTCCGGCTCCGCTGGAGTTCATATCCTCGAATATCACCAAGCTGGAAAAGAGCGGTTATTTTCACGTTGAGCGCGTCGAATTCGGACGTAATGAAGACTTCGACGACGAGGCGTTCGTCTGGACGATCAAGGTCGAGCGTCCCCTGACGTGCCGCATGGCGATGGACCTTCTGAATCAGTGCAGGGACGTCCGTTTCTACGACACGATCAGGGGGAACCGCTTCGAGTTGCTCGCGGCGCTGATGTACTATTCGTCGCGTCTTTCGGATCGCGCCGTCAGCAACGAAATGCTCGGCCGCGATGAAGTCTTGCAGCTGTGGGTGACGCTTTCCCTCGAAGACCGGCGGATGCTGAAGAGCCAGGGGGCGGATCTTGCCGAGTTCGGGCGAATGGAAAAACGTCCTCCCAGGAAGTGAAGTCAGAGGCCGCACTGCTCGCCTGCCCGTATGCATGCGGCCGCTTGCCCCGACTTCGGTCTATCGCAAGACTTGAGACGCCGGCCGAACCGGTGTAGGCTAAACCCGCCGAACGGCCGGCTTTTGCATATCTTGTTTCGCTCTGCGTTCTGCCCCTCCACCCCGCGCGGGAGCACCGAGGAATGTCGGTCACAATATTCAGTCGTCCGGGCTTGGTGTCCAAACAGATTGCATGGATGGCGGCCGCGGTCGCTCTGGTTTGCGCATCGGCCAGTCGAACTTCAGCGAATGCGGCCGACGGCATACCGGCTCGTATCGAGTTCAATCGCGACGTGCGTCCTATCCTGGCCGACAAGTGCTTCACGTGCCACGGGCCGGACGCGGAGAAGCGCGAAGCCGATTTGCGGCTTGATCAACGCGATGGCGCACTGGCTGATCGCGGCGGCTCGCGCGCCATTGTTCCGGGCAAGCCGGCCGAAAGCGGCGTCGTGCTGCGGATCGATTCCACGGATGACGATGAACGGATGCCGCCTGCCGTGTCGGGCAAGAGCCTGAGCGATCGCGATCGCGAAGTGCTGCGGGCCTGGATCTCCCAGGGGGCGGAATATCAGGAGCATTGGGCCTGGATCGCCCCTCAGAGACCTGCACTTCCGACCGTGTCGCAACCGGATTGGGGCAGGAATCCCATCGACTGCTTCATCATGGCACGACTTGATCAGGAAGGCGTGAAGCCGGCGGCCGACGCAGATCGCAGGACCCTGATTCGACGGCTGACCTTCGATCTGCTGGGCTTGCCGCCGACGCCCGGCGAAGTCGACGCGTTTGTCGCCGACACGTCTCCCGATGCATATGAGAAGGTCGTCGATCGCCTGCTCGCATCTCCCGCCTTCGGAGAGCGCATGGCCACGTATTGGCTCGATGTCGTGCGGTATGCCGACTCGGGCGGATATCACAGCGACAACGAGCGGTCTGTCTGGCCGTATCGCGATTACGTGATTCAAGCCTTCAATCAGAATCTTCCTTTCGATCAGTTCACGATCGAGCAGATCGCCGGCGACCTTCTGCCCAATGCGACGGACAGCCAGAAGATCGCGTCGGGATTCAACAGGCTGTTGCAGACGACTGAAGAGGGGGGCGCACAACCCAAGGAATACACCGCCAAGTACTCGGCGGATCGCGTGCGGAACACGGTCGGCGCGTGGATGGGCATCTCGATCGGATGCTGCGAATGCCACAACCACAAATTCGATCCGTTTACGATGAAGGACTTTTACAGCTTCGCGGCCTTTTTTGCGGACGTGCAGGAAAAAGCCGTGGGGCGCCAGGACGAAGTGAGCATTCCCACGCCGGAGCAGTCGCTGCAGATGGGCAAGCTGAACCAGCAGCTTGCGGACCTGAGGCAGGAACTGGCGAAAACGACACCCGAGAGGACTGCGGCGCGGATTTCATGGGAGGACCAGCTGCTGACGCAGCGGAAGAACGGGCAACTCGACTGGTCCGCGGCGAAGCCCGAAAAGCTCGAGTCCAGCGGCGGCGGTACATTCGAGGTCGGCGCCGACGGCGTTGTTCTGACAACGGGAAAGAACGCCGACAAAGACGTCTTCACTGCGACGCTGCTCCCCGCCGGGAATCGTGTCACTGCGCTGCGTCTTGATGCGCTGACCCACGACAGTTTTCCAAATCACGGTTTGTCCCGCGCCAACGGGAATTTCGTGTTGACGGGTGTGGAACTGGATTTAGTTGCCGCTGGGGCGGATAAGCCCGCGCCGTTGAAACTGAAGTCGGCGACGGCCGATTTTTCGCAAGCCGGATACCCCATCGAAAACGCGATCGACGATCGGGCTGAAACCGGTTGGGCCGTCTCCGGACATGAGAAGCCGGGCAATCACGCCGCGGTCTTTGTGCTGGCCGAGCCCGTTTCGTTGAAGCCGGATGACCGGCTTGTGTTTCGCATGAAGCACGAGTCCCAGTTCGCCGGCCACAACGTCGGGCGGTTTCGCCTGTCGGTCACGGGTGTGGACAATCCGCAGCTTTCCGATCAGCCCGGGCTGCCTGCCGACGTAGCCTCGGCGCTGTCGGTTGCGCGTGACCAGCGGTCGGCCGCCCAGCAGGAAACGCTTGCCGCATATTTCCGCACGAATTCGGGCGAATTCGCTGCTTTGCGCCAGCAGATTGCCGGACTCGAATCGCAGATCGACGCATTGCAGAAGGCCTTCCCGAAAACGCTCGTTTCGCAGAGCGGCCCGCCTCGCACGGTCCGCATTCTCGGCCGGGGCAACTGGCAGGACGAATCGGGGGAAATCGTGGAGCCCGCGACTCCGGCGAGTTTGCCTCCCGCAAAGATCGCCGACCGGGCCCTGGCGCGACTTGCTCTGGCTCGATGGATGGTGTCGAGCGACAACCCGCTGGTGTCCCGCGTGTTCGCCAATCGGCTCTGGCGGCTCTTTTTCGGCCAGGGCCTCGTGCTGACGATGACGGACTTGGGCTCGCAGGGCGCTCTGCCGACTCACCCTGAACTGCTCGATTGGCTGGCGGTCGATTTGCGGGAAGGCAACTGGGATGTCAAACGTCTGGTCAAGAAGATGGTGATGTCCCGGACCTACCAGCAGACTTCTCAGGCATCGAGTGAATTGCGCCAACGCGATCCCAACAACGTGCTGCTCGCGCGGCAATCGGCGTTTCGGCTCGATGCCGAGTTCGTTCGCGACACGGCGCTGACGATCAGCGGTCTGCTTTCCCAGAAGATCGGCGGCCCGAGCGTCAAGCCGTATCAGCCCGCCGGCTACTGGAGCTATCTGAACTTCCCCAAACGCGAGTGGCAGAACGACCACGGCCAGGATCTGTATCGGCGCGGGTTGTATACCCACTGGCAGCGGACATTCCTGCAGCCCAGTCTGCGGGCGTTCGACGCGCCGACTCGGGAGGAGTGCGTGCCGGAGCGGGCGAGGTCGAACACTCCCCTGCAGTCGTTGGCGCTTTTGAACGACCCGACCTACGTTGAAGCGGCCCGGGTTTTCGCGTACCACATCCTCGAAAGCGGCGGAGCCTCGAAAGAAGACCGGTTGAACTTTGCGTTTCGTCAGGCTCTCGGCCGCTCGCCCCGGGACGCGGAAATTTCGGTGCTGGTCAGACTGCTCGACGACCAGCAGCGGGAGTACGAAAAGTCGTCCGAAGCCGCGGGCCAACTGCTTGCCGTCGGCGAATCGAAGGTGCCGGACAACGTCAATCGCGTCGAATTGGCCGCCTGGACGGCCGTGGCTCGCGTCGTTTTGAATCTGCATGAAACCATCACAAGGCCCTGAGCCCGTATCCACCTGCCTGCAACGGGAGTCTGATTCCATGTATCTATCGGAAGTGATCGGCGAGCGGAACTCGCGGCGGGCATTCCTCGGGCGAACGATCACGGGGCTCGGCGCGACGGCCCTGGCAAGCCTGCTCGAAAGCAGCACATCGGGTGGCGAGCCGCCTTCAAACGCACCGGGGGCGAGCCGCGGTATCGTGAATCCACTGCATTATCCGCCCAAGGCCAAGCGGGTGATCTGGCTCTGCATGGCCGGCGGCATGTCGCACCTGGAGTCGTTCGACAGCAAGCCCGCACTGGCTCAGTTGCACGGCCAGCCGATGCCCGAATCGTACACGAAAGGGCAGCCGATCGCGCAGCTTCAAGGTCAGCAGTTGAAGTGTTTTGCGCCGCAGTTTGCGTTCAGCAAGTGCGGCAAGTCAGGGCAGGAGATCAGCGAAATGTTCCCGAAAATGGGAGCAACCATCGCTGACGATATCTGCATCATCCGGTCCATGAAAACAAACGCGATCAATCACGATCCGGCACACACGTTCATGAACACGGGATCGACCGTCTCGGGCCGTCCCGCGATGGGAAGCTGGCTGCTCTATGGCCTCGGCACCGAGAGCCAGGATCTGCCGGGATTTGTCGTGATGACCTCCACCGGAAAGTACGGACAGTCCCAGCCGATCGCGTCGCGGCAATGGCACAACGGTTTTCTGCCCAGTCGTTTTCAGGGCGTCGAGTTCCGCTCGACAGGCGAACCCGTGAACTATGTGAACAGTCCTCCGGGTGTCAGCGCCCGGCAGCAGACCGAAGTGGTGTCCGCGGTCAACGCGTTGAACAAGACGCTCTACGACTCGATTGAAGATCCGGAAATCACAACCCGCATCGCGCAATACGAACTGGCCTTCCGCATGCAGTCGAGTGTTCCCGAGTTGATGGACGTTTCCCAGGAGCCACAGGCCATTTTCGATTTGTACGGGACGCGCGGAGGGGACGGGTCATTCGCCGCAAACTGCCTGCTCGCACGTCGGCTTACCGAGCGGGGCGTCCGGTTCATACAGCTGTATCACCGCGACTGGGACCACCACGGCGACATCAAGAGGCAGTTTACCGGTGTCGCAGGCGAGGTCGACCAGGGAGTTTCGGCACTGATCACCGATTTGAAACAGCGCGGCATGCTCGAAGATACGCTCGTCGTTTTCGCCGGCGAATTCGGTCGGACTCCGATGGCCCAGGGGGACGGACGCGATCACCACATCAAAGGATTCTCGATCTTCGTGGCCGGCGGCGGCATTCGCCCGGGCATTACCTACGGAGCCACCGACGAACTGGGCTACAACGCCGTGGAAAACGTGATGGATGTCCACGATCTCCACTGCACGATGCTGCATCTGCTCGGGATCGACCACCTGCGGCTGACTTTCCGTTCGCAGGGACGCGACTACCGGCTCACCGACACCGCGGGACGTGTAATCCAGGATATTCTCGCCTGAGAAACCGGCGTTCGCCTTTCGGCGATTCTCCGGCCAGCTCGCCGCAAGAGCATGCGCGGCACGGGTCGGGGAGGCCTGTGCCGCGCTGGTTTGCCCTTCGCGGTTCAACCGACGCGGCTGTTGCAGCGCGCATCGAGACTGCAGGAGATCGATCCTGCTGCGGCCGATTTCAATACAAGGTGCACGGGGCGCCGTGCATGTTGAAGTACAAGTCCCAACGGCCGTAGTAATGCGGGTACGGATTCGTGAATCTCAATGAGTAGGGGTTCTCAAAACCGTATCCGTTCATAGCGCGCCGATAGCCCAGCGTACTCACAGGCCCCCCATAATGACGCGGACCCAGTCCGCGCGCGGATGCCTCTTTGCCGGTGCCCAGCAGTGCCAACGCGATCACTACCACCATCAACAGGTATCTCATGGTCTTGATCTCCTTTCAGGACCGTTTCTTCTGGTTCTACCGCGATTTCCGGATTTTCCGGTCGACGTGTTTTCGGTAAGCCCGGACTCTGAAGTCGGGAGCCAGGCGGACATACTTCCGGTCCACGACATCCCGCATCCGCACTTCCGTTGGTTGTGCCGTCTCTCCATGTTGACTCCATGGAGATCGCAAAAGTTATCTGTTTATCTCATAACTCGCCAATCCCCTATTTTGTCTTGACCCGTTTTGTCGTCGGGCGTAATGTTCCGCGCGTTTTTGTGGTGGTGCGCACGCGTCTTCCAATTGCAGGAATTCTCCCGATGACTGCTGTATTCGGCCATTCACTCGTAGCTCAGGTTCCACTCTTGGACGTAGGACGGGCAAACGGACCGCTGCGCGAGGGGATTCTTGCCGCGATGGAACGCGTGTTCGATTCGGGCCGGTTTCTCTACGGCCCTGACGTGACGCAGCTCGAGCAATCGCTGGCCCGCCGTTGCGGGGCCCGACATGCGATCGCCTGCGCTTCAGGGAGCGACGCTCTGCTTCTGGCGCTGATGGCACTGGGAATTGAGCCTGGCGATGAAGTGATCGTGCCGAGCTTTACGTTTTTCGCTACTGCCAGCGCGGTTTCACGGTTGGGGGCGAAGATCGTCTTCGCCGACATCGATCCGGTTACTTACAACATGGACCCAGGGCAACTGTCGATGCTCATTACGCCCCGGACCAAGGCTGTGATTCCGGTTCACTTATACGGCCAGTGCGCGGATATGGCTGCCCTGAATGAAATTGCCAATCGCCACAAGCTGAGCGTCGTCGAGGATGCCGCCCAGTCGATCGGCGCCGCTTGGCTGGATCGGCCGGCGGGAAACTGGGGTGACGTCACCTGCATCAGCTTCTATCCGACGAAGAATCTCGGCGGTTGCGGGGATGGGGGAATGGTCGTCACAAGCGACGAAAGCCTGGAAAAGCGGCTTCGGCTGTTCTCGGCGCATGGAATGCAGCCCCGGTACTTTCACAAGGTCGTCGGGATCAACAGCCGGCTGGATTCGCTGCAGGCGGCAGCGTTGAACGTCAAGCTCACCATGTTGGATCAATGGACGGCCGACCGGCAGGAGAATGCCGCGAGGTACCATGAACTGTTTCACGAGGCAGGTTTGGAAAAGACGCTGCAGTTACCTGTTGCTCGATCAGGCGCGACCCACGTCTGGAATCAGTATACGATTCGCGTGCCCGAGGGACGACGCGATGCGCTTCGCAATTACCTGGCACAAAATGGAGTCGGGTCGGAGATTTACTATCCGCATCCTCTGCACCTGCAGGAGTGTTTTGCCGACCTGGGATACCGGCGGGGCAGCCTGCCGAACACGGAACGTGCGTCAGCCGAGGTCCTGAGCCTGCCGATCTTCCCGGGTCTGACCGCCGATGAGCAATACACGGTGGTTCAGCGGATTTTTGGCTTTTACGCTCAGCGACAGTCGATCGCCGCTTGATCGGGTGTCGGCGGCGTCAGGATTGCCGACGCAGGGCTGAAGTCCTCGAGTTCACGATCGTTGCATCTCTTGCGGTCCAGCGCAGCCACGCGGACATCGGTCCGGTTGCTCGAAGCGACTGGCCACGCGCGCAACGAGCCAGCGCAGCTTGAGATTCCAGCATCGTCTTTTCAACAACGCTTTGGGAGACGCAACTCAACCGGCGTTCTGGCAGACAACTTCAAAGAAGACGGCCAGCACCAGAGATGCCGAGAACAGGCCTCCGATCAGAAGGATTTCGCCTACCACCATGTAACACCTCGAGATCCGTCTTTCGTGTTCACCTCGCGCCCGGTGACACGTACTGGGATTGGGGCTCTGGGGTGCTGCCAGCAGTGGAGTGATCGCGGGTCCCACTGCGCCTCCGGCCGCAACTCAGGCGCGGGAACCATCTTTGCAGAAAGCCAGAGGTTAGTCTACTGAGTGCGTTTCGGTTTCTTGAGAATTTCCCGAACTGAGCCGTCCGCCCCATGAAACGCGTGCTTTTTCTTTGCACCGGGAATTACTATCGCAGTCGCTTTGCCGAGATCTTCTTTAACGATCGGGCGGAGCGGGTCGGGCTTCCATGGCGTGCCGAATCGAGAGGGCTGGCGCTCGATGCAAGCAATGTAGGCCCGATTTCACACCATACGGTGGCGGCGCTGGCAGATTGCGGCATTCGACCGTCAGGAACGCACCGTGTCCCAGCTGCCGTAAGCGACAGGGACTTTCGCGATGCTTCGCTCGTGGTAGCAGTCAAAGACGCCGAGCATCGCTCTTTGATAGCGTCCCATTTCCCCCAGTGGGTTCAAAGCGTCGAGTTCTGGAATATTGACGATCTGGATGCCGCGGGAGCGGAAGTCGCAATACCTCGTCTGGAGGCTGAAGTGCTGCGGCTAATCGACCGACTGCTGGCAGGCGGAGAGGAAATCCATGGCGTAACTGGGAATTCGCTGCCTGCCTGAAAGGCCTGACACAGGCGTTCCGTCCGCGGTTGTTGCGGTCGCCCTGCCGATCCGCGGCTACTCGGGCGACTGGGTGAGCGATTCAAACTCCGCTTCGGTCAGCACCTGGATATTCAATGAGCGGGCTTTCTCCAACTTGCTTCCCGCCTTGCTGCCCGCGACCAGGTAGTCGGTATTTGCCGATACGCTCGAAGTGGCTCGGCCTCCGTGCTGTTCAATCAGCGCGTGGATTTCGTCTCGGGTGTATTTCTCCAGCGTACCGGTTACCACGAAGACTTTCCCCGCAAATTTCCCCGCACCGGCGCCGGCCTTCTTCGGTCCCTCGTCCATCACGATCCCCGCGGTCCGCAGGTCTTCCACGACCGCGAGCCCTGCGGGACCGTGCAGAAAATCGTGGACGCTGCGGGCGATGATCGGCCCGATTTCGTTGACTTCGCTCAACTGTTCGATGGTTGCCTCCTGCAATGCCCGCATGGAGCCAAAATGTTCCGCGAGCACCGAGGCGACTCGCGATCCGACGTGCCGAATCGACAGGGCATTGAGCAGCCGGGCGAGTCCTCGCTTGCGGCTTTCCTGGACGGCTTCGACGAATTTCTCCGACGATTTCCGGCCCATGCGTTCAAGTTGTGTGAGATCTTCGGCACGGAGTCGATAAAGATCGCCGTAGGTCGTCACCAGTCGCTGATCCACCAGTTGCTCGACGAGTTTGTCTCCCAGTCCGGCGATATCCATGGAATTGCGCGAGGCGAAATATCGGATCCGCTCCTTCAACTGCGCAGGGCATTGCGGGTTGGGGCAGCGTATGTACACGCCCCCTTCGTCCTTGATCAGCGGGGTCCGGCAATCGGGGCATTCATGCGGAAAGAGAAACCGGGGAAGGTCGCCTTGCCGGAGGTGTGATTCAACTCGGACGATGTGGGGAATGATCTTGCCGGCCTTTTCGACCACCACGGTATCGCCGATGCGGACGTCTTTGCGTTCGATTTCATCGGCGTTATGCAGGCTCGCCCGGCTGACGACCGTGTCAGCGATATTCACCGGCTCCAATTCCGCCACGGGAGTCACGGCCCCGCTCTTTCCCACGTAAACACTGATCGTCCGGACTTTCGTGGTCGCTTCGTATTTTTCGAACTTGTAGGCGACCAGCCAGCGTGGCGATTTGGACGTGGCGCCGAGTCGCTCGCGCTGGGCGAAATCGTTGATCTTCAGTACGAGCCCGTCCACCTCGAAGTCCAGTTCGTGCAGTCGTTCCACGATTTCTTCGCTGTAATCGAGAGCCGCATCGATGCTGGCGAAGCAGTTCGAGAGGGGAGTTGCCGGCAGGCCCCAACGTTTGATGGCGGCCAGAAAATCCACGTGGTTGGCGGCCTGCAGTCCTTCGCAGTAGCCGACGCCGTGGCAGAACATGCGCAACCGGCGGTCGGCGCAGATCCGCGGGTCGAGCAGACGGATGGCGCCGGCCGTTGAGTTGCGGGTGTTGGCGAAGGGAGGCAGTCCCTTGGTTTTCTGGGATTCGTTCAACCGGACGAGATCGCTGTTGGCCATGTAGATCTCGCCCCGGACTTCGAGAACGTCCGGCACATCGTCTCCGGCGAGACGCAGCGGAATATCCGGGAGCGTGCGGACATTGTGCGTGATATCGTCGCCTACCAGACCATTCCCTCGCGTGACGCCGCGTGTGAGCAGGCCCTGTTCGTAGATCAGAGAGATGGCCACTCCGTCCACTTTGAGTTCAACAACCCACTCGGGGGCCGGTTCTCCGAGGGATTTTCCGGCCCGTTTCGCAAATGCCCGGACTTCGTCTGCGCTGTACGTGTTTTCGATCGACAGCATCGGCAATCGGTGCTGGACCGGGGACAGGCCGCTCACCGGTTCGTCCGCGACTCGCTGCGTCGGGCTGTCCGGCGTGACGAGTTCCGGACGCTCTTCCTCGAGGCGTTTCAATTCCGCCATCAGGCGGTCGTATTCCAGGTCGCTGATTTCGGGAGCGGCGTCAACGTAGTACTTGCGGTCGTGATAACGGATCTGTGCACGCAGTTCGTCGATGCGCTGAGCGGCGTCCTTGGTCATGGCCGTTCCTACTGCTTGCGATCTGCTGCTGTAACCTGGCATTCCGCCTTGGTCGCGGGCGGTTGCTGCATGGCCTCGTTCGGGACGAGACACAGGAACTTGAAGAAACGGGGCGTGGGATTCCGGAATTGATGCACCTCGTCGGGGCAGACGAACACAACGTCTCCCGCCTTCACGCGATGTTCCTCGTCGCCTTCGACGACGACCCCTTCGCCTTCGAGGATATAAACCTCATGTTCGTAGGGATGGGTGTGCAGCGGCGTGTGGCCTCCCGGCGCGAGTTCGAATTGCCGCATCGCGAAGTTTCTCGCTCCGTCGCATTCGCTGATCAACCACCGCACCGTGCACCCGCGAGCGCCTTTCATGAGCACCGTTTGCTGTTCAACTCGCCCGCATTGCTTGACTTTCATGTTCGTCTCCTCGTTTTATCTTCTTCACGGCACTCGCCGGTGCTGCAGGGTTCTGTCGCCGTCTATGTCTGTCGTGAATCCCCGAGCGTCCGATCTTGCAGTTCCTCGTCGTCGACAAGGCGTTATTCCGCAGGGAAGTCCGTTGTCTTGGCCCGACCGCGGATGGTCTGCCCCATGCGAATCTCAGTCGTCCGGCAACCGCCACACTCGGACCTCTCCATTGCCGGTGCCCGCCACAGCCGCCAGACCATGAGGCAGTACGGCAAAGCAGTTCGTCGGCGCGCCGGTTGTCGCCGATCCTCGCAGGGTCGTCGCGGAACTTCCGGTCCGCACGTTCCAGATGGATAGCTCATCGGCCAGGCCGGCTTCGATCAGGCTGGTCGCATCCGGAAGGAATGCCACGCGAGGCGGCGGTCCGGAGCGGGGTAGTTTATGCAACGGTTTTGCTTTGGAAAGGTCCCAGATGATGATCTCCGAGGCCGACGCCGATGCCAGGGAGCGGCCATCGGGGGAAAACTGCAGATCGCTGATTGCATCGGTGTGGCCGGGCAATGCGATGCGCTGCAGCGAGGGGAGGCCGAAGACGCCCAGTCCGTTCTGGTTGTTCGCGACCGCCGCGGCCTTTCCGGACTTTGACAACGCAAGACGAGTCGGCGTGCCAGGGCAGTCCAACTGGCCGGAAATAGATGCAGTGGCCGGGTCAGCCAGGATGATGTTCTTGGTGTTGTCTGCGGCTTTGAGCCACATCAACTCCGTGCCGTCGTCCGAGAGCCGCAATTCCAGAGCGGCCGCATCGGTCTGGAGCGCACGCACGCGCCGGTGGTTCGCCAGGTTCCAGATCTCGATGGCCTGTTGCGAGCCGCTCACCATCACGAATCGCTCATCCGGCAAGAGGGAGATCGAGTTGATCCCGTTGACCGAAGGCTGGATTTCGCTCAGTTGTTTTCCGTTGAACAGGTCCCAGGCCCTCACCAGTCCGTCACCGCCGGCGGTAATGACCCAGCGGCCCGATCGAGCAACGGCCAGCGCCGTCACGGGCCCGCCGTGCGCAGGTATCGTCAACAGTTCGCCGGCAGGTTTCTGCAGCCAGTCGTCCACCAGGCTGGTCCCGGCGAGCGTGCGGGGGGTGGCCTTCGACGAAAGTTCCTCCAGCTCTTTGTTCGCCCGCACCTGTTCCGGGCCTTTTAGTTGCGGCACCGCGAGCTCGATCCAGTGCTGTGCCCGCAGCCAACCGGTATTCTGTTCGGTGTCGCCCGCTGTCTTCGCCCAGTTGAGCCAGGTGTTGCCCAGAGCGAGCTGATCGTCGGCGGAGGCCGGTTGAGCAAGCTCCTTCTTGGCCAAATCCTGGATCGCCGACTCCTTGCCGGCTGCAAGGTATTTCCAGCCCGCTTCCCAGTCGTTTCGGAGGAAGATCAGGTAACGGCCCACCACTGCATTGTCTTCGGCACTTGTGCCGCCGCCGTCCAGTTGGCGCTGAGCAGCCTCCAGTTGAGCGGCCATCTTCTGGGCTGCCGACAATTCGCGGCTGCGCAGCGATGTCATGCGTGTCAGCAGAGGATCCCTGACGCGGCCGCTCGCCTTCTGCGCTGCGCCCAGCAATTTCTCGGCGGCCTCAAACGCTTTTCCCTCCATGGCTCGATCCGCCAGGCAAATTGCCAGTTCCGCGGCAGCTCTCCGGTCGGTATACGATTTCGCGTTCGGAGCCAGCTTGACGAGCGAGTCGGCCCGCATCGTCCAGACATCGACGCGGAAGTGCGATTCAATCTCCGGAATGATTCGCAGTGCGTATTGTGCATTGCCGGCTGCGATCGCGGTCTCAAGGGCCAGATCGAGCAGCGCATAGCGTGTCGTCGAAGATGTCTCACCCCGGGACTTGCGCAGCAGGTCAACGCACAGAGCGACTTGCTCCGGCGGTTCGTTGGCGGCGGTGATTTCCTTTTTCAGCGATTCCCGTAGACGGGATACTTCCTTGGCAATCACCTCACGCGGCGGCGCAGGTTGTTTTTCGCTCGATACACGTGCAGGCAGGCGAGTCATCAATTCGGCATCGAGCACGATCGCTTCCGAGTCCTGGCCGATTCGTGTGCCGCCCTGGATACGGCCTTCGGATTCGCGGCCCGACAGATCATCCAGGCGATTCGGCGCCGCACCGCGGAAATCCAGGAGGCAGACCGTCTGGTCGTCCTTCGCCAGGTCCACTTCCGGGGTGAATTCGGCGGAGTACCGGACCGTTGACGACAATCGCACCCCGCGCACATCGCTCAATACGGCCCATTCCTTCGGACCTTCAGGCGGGACGCCCACGCAGAAGTCGTTAGAACCGGTCCGCAGTTCGCCGGGTGTGAGTTTCTGTTGAAGCGATTGCTTGCCATCCAGCCAGACCCGCATTAACCGCTCCCCGCCCTGGGAAGCTCCGACGCAGACCGCCAGATGGTGCCATTCCGAGTTGACTCGGTTCACTACGGTGCTCGTTTCGCCGGCCTTGCCGGTCTGTTTGCCCCACCGCGCGACGAGTTTCACCTCGTCGCTCGACTCGGTGCCCGAGGGCACAAAGGCGATCTGCCAGCCCGAAAGTCCCAAGTCGCTCGTTGTTCCCTCGGCAACCGTGGCACTGCCCATCACGTAGTTTCCCGCGGGCGGCATGCTGGTCGCCGGCCGAAACCAGATTTCCGCGGTGAAATCTTTCGCGGGATCTACCATCCCTGCGGAGCCCTGGATGCTCACGGCCTGACGAACAACAAGTCGGACCGGCGAAGGTTGCTCGGTGCCTTCCTTCGCTGCCGGTGCAGCGGGCGCCGGCGTCGCCGGGGGTGGCGAGACGGGCGTGGGTGGCGGCGATGGCATCGGGGCCGAAGGAGCGGGCGACGCGTTGTCAGGCGAGGGAGTTGGTGCGGCCGGCGATGGCTCGGAACGATCGGACGCGGGCCTGGCCGCGAGCGGTTGAACCGTAACGTTCGGTGGAATGCTCGCAACGGCAGTCGATCCCGGGTGCTGCGCCGGAGCTGGCTGCGTCTGCGCCGGGTTGGCCGCGACGTTGCCCTGGCCGGTTTGCGTGGCGTCGTCCGTGCTTCGGGACAGGACGACCGCCAGCACGATTGCCAGGGAGATGATCGCGACCGATGCGGCCACGACTTGGAAAACCCAGAACTTCGTAATTTGACGCGGAGGACGCTGCAGACGTCCGCGAGTGAAGGCAGGCAGCTCGGAAACGATCGGTTTGGCTGGGTCCGCCGGTTGTCGGGGCACTGCCTGAACACCGCCGTCCGGATCGCCGCCGGCGACCTGCCGTTTCACCGACTCCTGCTGTCGCAGGGCCGCGTCGTATGCGGCTCTCTTCTGCGGATCAAGCAGGCAGATTTTCGCCGTGGACAGTTCGTTGAGCAGGCGCTGCGATTCCTTCGCGTGCCGGCCGGCCTGAAACGTCCGGACATGTGTCATCTGACGGTCGGCGCCGCGTTCGATGACATTAGCGTTCTGCTCGAACAGTTCGATGCCCAGCAGGCGATAATGGTTTGGCGGCTGATGTTTTGGCGGAATACCCAGCCACTCGTAATAAGCGTCGAATTTTTCCGACATTCATCAACCGGCCTGAGAGGTGAGAGGTTGCCTGCGGACAAGTCCATTCTACTGTAATCGGCCGAGCGAAGTTCACGGCTGTTCGCTGTTTCTTTGCCGATATCTGGCACTGACACGTTTAAGCAGAGAGCGGTCGTCTTCCGAAATCTCGTTGATTCCCTGGTCGTGCAGACGGGCCAGGATGTCATCGACCCGCCGTTCTTCTTCAGCCTCAATCTGTCGCTGCCGCTGTGCCCGGACGCGGCGGCGGCGCTCAATCCACCGCCGCACCGGCCCGCTCGAGGCTTTCGCTTCGGCGCCGCCTTTCTCGAGACTGGTAAAACCCTGCGAGAAGTCGTATCCGAACAAGTCGTTCTCTTCGTCGGGTTCCTGCGAACGGTCCTCCTCCTGCTTGGCACTGAAAAAAAGAAAAATCGCCAAAAGCATCAAGGAGAACCAAAGTGGCAGACTCGGATTGGACGTATCGTGACGCAAAAGCCACGCCAGGGCCAACAGTCCGACTGCGGCGACTTTGGCCAGATTGGCGACGATGAACGCTGCGTGACCGGGGGCGACGTCGGGACGAAGCGCAGACAGGGCCGCCCGCAGCGCCCTGCCGCCGTCGAAGGGGAAAGCCGGCAGGAGATTCAACAGCAGAAGGACCCAATTGATCCAGAAGCAGAGTTTGAAAATCTGCTGCGTCAGGGTGCCTTCGACGAGGTTCTCCGGCGCGAGCGGATGGAGCAGCGAAAGGAGTCCCGCGGGTTCTTCGACCAGAAGCGGAATGCTGCAGAGCAGGCATAGCAGCAGGTTCACCAGCGGGCCGGCAAGGTGAATCAGGCACTCGGCCCGAGGCGACTCGGGAGCCGACATGGAGGTGAATCCCCCGAGCGGGCCGATCACGATCTCGTCCACCTCGCTGCCGCTGCGGATCGCCGCAAGGTAATGCCCCAGTTCGTGAAGCAGGACGCTGAGCAGCAGAATTCCCAGGCTGCCGGCCGCGATTCCCACAAACTCGGACGAAGCCGTCTCAATCACGCTGCGGCTCAGGTAAAGAGTGCAGGCCGCGAAAACGAGGAAGAGCATGTGCAGCCTCACATGCAGGCCTCCCCAGCGCCCAAGGCTGATACTCCAGCTTGCGTGACCTGGCATTCGTCACACTCAGCCGTCCGTTGCGGCTGCCCTCCGTGCCGGATTGGAATACCTCACAACGATGATTATCTTATCACCCGCGAAAAATCCGTTCAATCTTCGCGGTTTTCAAGCGTCGCCGCCCAACGGGCTAAAAAAGGCGGAGATGCGGTTCGGCATCCTGTGGTGCTGAGTGAAATCCGCCTGCGGGAGAAGCAACCTATGTCCGAAGATGCGAAGACGCTGCTGGTTACTTCGAGATTTCGTGTCGAGGAAATCGCCATCGTCGGCACGCAAGGCGATACGCACCGGCGCGCGGTCGTTCGGCACCCCGGCGCGGTCGCCATCATTCCGATTCTGAGCGACGGACGCGTCTGCCTCATCCGGAATCGACGGCCCACGATCGGCCGTACACTGGTCGAAATCCCCGCCGGGACTCGAGATCCTGGAGAAAGTCCCGAACAGACCGCCTTGCGCGAACTGCATGAAGAGACCGGGTATCGTGCCGGCCGCATGCGGGCCTTGTGCAGCTTCTACACCTCGCCCGGTGTCCTGGACGAGGAGATGCACTTGTTTGTGGCCGATGAACTCACTCCCGATCAGACGCATCTCGACGCGTGCGAACAAATCGAGAACCTGCCCGTCGCTTGGGAGGAGGCCATTGCGATGATCGGCAGCGGCGAGGTCCGCGATGCCAAGACCATTGCCGCGCTGCTGCTCTTTGACCGGCAACGTCGGGCATCCGATGCTGCCGGTTCGCGATAGCCTCGCCTCCGCCGGTGAATGCGGCTCACCGCAGTGCGGGCGTTCGTCGGCGGTGGATCAGCGGGATTTCGACGCCTCGATCTCGCGGTACTGGATGTTGCGCATCGAGCCGGCCGTCAGCCAGGTGGCAATGCCGAGCGGCTGGCAGGGTTCCATCTCCCAACTGACGTTGAGCTTGCGTCCTTCCGGATCAAACTTGACGGTCTCCTTGTCATCGATCCATACCGTGATCTTTGTCTTGGTGACGCGGACTCGAATGTGGTACCAGCGATCCTGCTCGAATTGGATCGAAGTGTTCGTTTCGTTTTCCACCGCGTACTCGCCGTCAATACAGGACAGTCCGACCAGGCTGCCTCCCCATCCCCCCATGATCAACGTCAGCGCTTTCTCCCCAACGGGAAACGTGAGGCCGCAGAAGAAGTCGCCGCCTTCCACACGCTTGGCCTCGAGCGCCAATTCGTATTCGGTTTTCGGGAAAGTGCCGGTCCATCGCACGCCAGTTCCCGACTGTCCCGCTGCCAGCGCGAGGCAACCGCCTGTCGCCTCAACCTTGCCGTGACGTTTGAAATCAAACTTGTCCAGAATCTCCCATTTGCCCAGCGACTTTCCGTCAAAGAGACTCGTCCAGGTTGCTCCGTCCAGCCCAATCACCTTTCCCGGCTCCTCGGGCTTTTCCTCGGCTCGGGCGGCAATCTCGACGCAGGAAGACCATGCGACAACTGCGGCGGTAATCATCGTCGAAAAGAATCGGCTAGTCACGGCAGTACCTCTCACGGTGGTCTGTTGGTGTTTTCCAGCGGCCCGTTCAATTTACCGCGCGATCCTCGGCGCGAGTCAATGACGCAGGCTTTCCTTTTCGCGGACAATTCCGGTCTTCCGAAGTGAATTGCATCACCGGGAAATCGATGCTCCAACGGGCTCCGCGTGAAGTCCGTGTTCTTCCAGCATGGTGCGCCGGATGAAATCGTACATCAGTCGGCGGTAGTGGATTCCGAAGATGCCATGCCGGTCGGGCGGGTAGATCATCATCTCGAACGGCTTGTCCGCCTTCTGAAGCGCGTGAGCCAGCTGCAGCGTGTTCGCCATGTGAACGTTGTCATCCATGGCACCGTGGAGCAGCAACAGCCGTCCGTGCAGGTCTCCGGCCGCTGCGACCACGGAACTGCGATTGTAGCCATCCTGATTATCCTGCGGCGTCAGCATATAGCGCTCGGTATAAATCGAATCGTAATTCCGCCAGTCGGTGACCGGCGCTCCGGCGATTCCCGCGGCGAAGCGACGGCTGTGCGTCAACGCGAATGCCGTAAGAAAACCGCCATAGCTATGGCCGCTGATGCCGACTCGCGATGGATCCACGTACGGCTTGCCGCAGATCCAGTCGACAACCTCATCAAGGTCCTGCAGTTCCTGGACGCCGAGTTGCCGGTAAGCCTTCCAGGCATTCACGGCGCCCTTCCCGCTCGCACTTCGCGGGTCGCAGCGCAGCGCGATGATGCCCATCTGCGCCAGCATCTGCTCGAAAGTCCGGCCTCCCTGCCACGAATCGGAAAGCGTCGGCATCTGGGGTCCGCCATAGGTGAGCAGCCACACCGGGTATTTCTTGTTCGCATCAAAGTCCTGCGGCTTCACGATGCTCGCTTCAACGACGAAGCCGTCTTTCAGCGGAATCTGCAGCATTTCCACCGGCGCGAACCGATATCGCGACAGATTCGCGACAGGATTCGTGTCCAAAGTCCGCAGCGTCTGGCCTTCGGCATTGCACAATCGGACTCGAGTGGGTTGCTGCACACTGCTCCATGAGTCGACGAACAGACTGCCGGTCGCGTTTGCGCTGATGTGATGCGTGCCCGGTTCGGCGGTCAGGCGTTTCAGTTCCGAGCCATCAAGTTTGACGCGGTAGGCGTTCTCCGCCAGATGCGAGTCGCGCGTCGCACGCAAGGTGACCCAGCCCCCGGCAGTATCGACCGCTTGAATGCTGCGGACTTCCCACGGTCCGTCCGTGATGCGTCCGAGCAGTTTGCCGTCCGTCGCGTAACGGTATGCGTGCTGCCACCCGTCGCGGTCGCTCAAGATCAGGAACGAACCGTCGTCGAGAAAACGCAACTCGCCCGGATTATTTACCCACGCTGGTGTTTGATCACGGAACAGTGTCTTTTGCGAGCCTTGTTCGAGTGAATACCAGTTGACGTCCAGCCAGCGTTGGGTCCGATCCTGGACAAAGTAATAGACCGCTCGCGAGTCGGGGGCCCAGCCGAACTGGGAAATCAGCATGTTGTCGGACGGATATCCATCGGTGGCAATCCAGCGGACGTCCCCGCCCGATGCGCCGACGATACCGATTCGCACCAGAGGATTGGCGGCGCCGGCCAGTGGAAACCGCTCCGTCTCCACTCGCTGCTGGATCTCCAACGGGTTCGCGATGACAAAAGGCGTAACCGGCGCATCGTCGAATTGCAGGAAAGCCAGGGACTGCGAATCGGGACTCCAAGCGAAATCCTTCCAGTTGCGGTTGTTGATTTCTTCGTAGTAGACCCAGTCCGCTTTTCCGTTGCGCACAGTTGCGGATTGTTTCTCGGTCAGCCTTCGTTCCTTCGCTTCCCGCACATCGACGACATACAGGTCGTTATCGCGGACGAATGCGACTCGCTGGCCATCCGGGCTGAACGAGACCAATTCCTCAGGGGCTTGCGAGTTGGTCAATCGGACCGCGAACTCTCCGTTGAGCGTTGCGTAGTAGAGGTCGCTCTTGTGTTCCATTACTGCAGCGGCGGCCTGCGGATCAAGTTGTTGCCGGGCCTGTTCGGCCATGCGTTTCGCAGCGGCCGGATCGATTCCTTCGATTTTCCCCAAGGCCGCGGCAAGCAAGTCGGTCCGATAAAGAACTTCGGTGCGGCCGCTGACCGCTTCCACCTTGCACAGTTGGTCGTCCTTGAATTGCAGATAATGCGTGCCATCCGCGAGCCAGCGAGTTACGCTGGCAGGACTTCCGTTGAAATCAGCCGCTTTCGGACCGTTGAGTACGTCGAACGTGATGGGCAACAGCGAATCCGGCTTCTCCGCGGGGGACGGCGCGGTGAGCAGCGGAACGGCGATCGGCAAACGCCCGACCGGATAATCGGCCCCTTCTTTGAGCCGGTCTTCGAACACGCCGGTCGCTGCAAGGCACTCATCGGATTGCGGATCGAGCAGCCGATCAGCCAGCGATCCCAGCGTCTGGTCCAGGCGAACCACGAAAGCGCCGGCACTCCATTTTTGCGTAAAGGGCCGTCTTTCGGCCTGAATCTGCAACGTCGCCGCGTCTTGTCCCGGTCGTTGTTCGCGAGTCAGTTTCGTAATACGGAATGCCTCGGCATCCAGTTCGATGTCCTCGCGCAGTACCCGCACTGCGATCTGCTTCTGCATGAGTTTCTGGGCAACCGCTCCGCAGTCCGGAGGAATGAGGTACGCGAAAGCCCGGTTCGCGGCTTGTGCCGGTTGCTCCGCGGCCGCCTTGGTTTCTTGAATGCGGGTTGCCGTGCCTTCCTCCGCGCCGCAGACGAGTGTCAGGAAAGCCAGCGAAACGGGCATGAGTGAACGCTTTATTCCGGCCATGCCTCTCTTCCAGGGATACGTGAGCGTCACGTCGTTGTGCTCCAGATGGTCTTTGATTGCGGAAACGTGTATTTGCCTCGCGCGTTGCAGCGTTTGCCTGCAGGCATCATGATTGCTGCTGGCGATTCATCGTGCAAAGGGCCGCAAACCACGAATTTCGAAAATGGGAGTGTAAGGGTGCCATCCGACCGCAGAAGCTTCATGGCTCAGGCCGCGGGAGCCGCGCTGGCGTTGCCCTTGGTTGCCGCCCGCGCCCGGGCATCGTCTTCTTCCCGAGGCAGACGCATCAAGGTCGGCCAGATAGGCACGGCTCACGGACATGCGAACAAGCTTGCCGTGTTTCGACAGTCCGAGGACTACGAAGTCGTAGGAATCGCCGAATCCGATCCCAAGCTGCGGGCTGCGGCCGAATCGCAGGATGTGTTCCGCGGCGTGCCGTGGTTCACCCAGGAGCAGTTGCTGGATTTGCCGGGGCTCGAACTTGTGCTGGTCGAAACGCGGGTGCCGAAACTGCTTGACGCTGCCGAGGCGTGCGTGGCTGCGGGAAAGCACGTACATCTGGACAAGCCGGCGGGCAGGTCCCTGCCGCAATTCCGCCGGATCCTGGACGAAGCCGCCCGCAAGAAGCTGCTCGTGCAGATGGGCTACATGTTTCGCTACAATCCCGCCGTCGTGCTGCTGCGCGAGTTCCTGCACCGCGGGTGGCTCGGGCAGCCGTTCGAATTACACGCTGTCATAAGCAAGGTGGTGTCGCAGGGCGACCGCAAGCCGTTGGTCGAATCGGGAGGCAGCATGATGTTCGAATTGGGCTGCCACTTGATCGATCTCGTCGTGGGCTTTCTGGGAAAGCCGGAGGACGTCGCGCCGTTCGGGCAGCACGTGTCGCCGATCCAGGATTCGCTGATCGACAATGCGCTGGCCGTTCTGACTTACAAACAGGCCCTTGCGACGGTGAAATCGAGTGCGGTGGAAATCGACGGCGGCCAGCGGAGGCACCTCGTGCTCTGCGGCAGCGAGGGTACATTCCACATTCAGCCGTTGGACGATCCTTCGGCCCGCGTCACACTGAGCAGGGCCTGCGGAAAGTACCGTCAGGGCAGCCAGGACATCACCTTTCCCAAGTACACTCGGTACGTTGACGATGCAGCCGATATCGCCAGAATCCTGCGGGGTGAAAAGGAAAGCGATTACTCCGCACAGCACGATCTCGATGTGCAGGAAACGGTCCTGCGCGCCTGCGGCTGGAGTCTGAGTTAGACCAATCGAGATGTGTACTAAGCAACGCCAGTAATCCGCGGCGATCGCGGATGACCAATCGATGCGAGGATCAATCATGCAGACGACGAGTTTTCGCTTGAGGACCAACGACGAACTGCCCGCTGTAGGGTTGGGGTTCTGGAAAGTGGACAAGTCGCGGGCCGGCGACCTGGTCGTCGACTGCATCGAGGTCGGATACCGCCACTTGGACTGTGCGTGCGATTACGGCAACGAAGCCGAGGTCGGC